>JAOPZW010000467.1 GCA_025963905.1 Solirubrobacterales bacterium
GGCGGGTCCGGATATACGGCGCGGGACGCGGGGTGCCGGGGAGCGGCGCAGGCCCGGCGCGCGGCCGGCGGCGGTGGTGGCGGATGGGGTCATGTGGGCGATGCCTCCAGCTTCCTTGCGACGCGCATGCGCGCGGACTTCGCTCTTGGGTTGTGCGCGACCTCGCCCGGTGTCGCCACGACGCCGCGGCGGGTGACGAGCTCTGCCTCGGGCTCACGCCCGCAGCGGCAGATCGGCAGGTCCGGCGGGCAGATGCATCCCTGTGCCCGGGCGGCGAGGAAGCGCTTCACGCGCCGGTCTTCCAGCGAATGGAACGAAATCCCTGCAAATCGGCCATTGGGACGCAGGAGCTCCCAGGCGAGGGGCAGCGCGCGGTCGAGCTGGTCGAGCTCCTCGTTGACCGCGATGCGGATGGACTGGAAGACGCGCTTGGCCGGGTGCCCGCCGCCGAAGCGCGCCGGGACGGGGATCGCGTTCGTGATGACGTCGACGAGCTCGTTGGTGGTCTGCAGCGGCCGACGCGCGCGCTCGCGCACGATCGCGCGAGCGATCTGCACGGCGTAGCGCTCCTCGCCGTAGTCGCGGAACAGGCGCGCGAGCTGGCGCTCGTCCCAGGTGGCCACGAGGCCGGCGGCCGTGAGCTCCTGCCGCGGGTCCATGCGCATGTCCAGGGGCGCGTCGTAGACGTACGAGAACCCGCGCTCGAGCGTGTCGACCTGCATCGACGACATCCCGAGGTCGAGGTAGATCACGTCCGCCGTCACGTCCTCCTCGCGCAGCTGCTCCAGTGCGTCGGCGAACGGCGCGTGGATGAAGCGCGTCCGGCAGGCGACGTCGGCGGCGAGCTCGGCGAAGCGCTCCTCGGCGACCGGGTCGCGGTCGATCGCGATGAGCATGCCCTGAGGGCCGAGCCGGTCGGCGACGAGCCGCGCGTGGCCGCCACCGCCGAAGGTGCAGTCGATCGCGACGTCGCCCGGCTGGGGATCCAGGAGCTCGACGAGCTCACCGGCGAGCACCGGGACGTGGGCTGAGGTCATGTCAAGCAGGATGGCCAAGTGCGGCGGTGATGTCGGAGACGTCGGACGAGAGGGCGGCGTTGTAGTCGGCCCAGGCGGCGCGATCCCAGATCTCCAGGCGCGATCCGGCGCCCGTGACCACGACGTCCTTCTGCAGGCCTGCGTGCTCGAGCAGGAACGCCGGGACCATGATCCGCCCGGCGGCGTCGAGCTCCGCATCCAGCGAGTTCGCCGAGAAGAAGCGGTTGAGCTTCTCGGCCTGGGGCGACAGCGGGTGCATGCCCGCCAGCGCCGCGGTCGTGTAGGCGTCGAACTCCTTGGGCGTCCAGATCGCCACGCAGCGCTCGAGCCCCTTGGCGAGGACCACGCCGTCCGCGAGTGACGCCCGGAACTTCGCCGGCACGGTGAGCCGGTTCTTGGCGTCGAGGGTGTAGTCGAAGGTGCCGCGGAAGGCCACTGGATCTCTCGCAGTCCGCGAGAAGAGGGGGTGCGGACCGAGGTGGAGGAGTGGGAGGAGCCCCTCCACCCCGGTCCGCTGCCGCGACGGTATCCCACTCTCCCCCACTTGGCAACCCTTCTTGCACATCTTCTCCCACAAGCGTCCATCGGCGAACCACGAAAGGCGCGCGATCCCCCACGGCAACGGGCATCGCGGGGTGGGAGGCGCGACGGGCCGGGCGCGCTCTGCGGCTGCACGAGCGCTTGCGAGATCCCGATCCGGGCGTGGAGTTGCAGCGCCGGCGCCGGCGGGGGCGCTTCCGTCCGGGCGGTATGCCCCGGCGTGGGGAGTCGTGGGGCGTTCGTCCAGGCCTGCCCGCGGGCGCCGGCGCCGCCCCTAGGATTGCGCGCGTGCACACGACCCTCGCGCGGGCGCTGCGGCGGCTCGCCCTCCTCGCGCTCGCCGCCGCGCTCGTGGCCGCCGCGGGACTCGCCGCGGGCTGCGGCTCGAGCTCGTCCGCCGGCGACGCCGACCCCGCCGCGGCGATCCCCGCCTCCGCCCCCCTCTACGCCGAGGCCGTGCTGCGCCCCGATGGCACGCTGGGCGCGAACGTCGACGCCGTCGCGCGCAAGGTGCTGGCCACCGACGATCCCGCCGGGAAGATCGCCGAGCTCTTCGACCGGGCCGCCCGCAACGACGGGCTCACCTTCCGCAAGGACGTCGAGCCGTGGCTGGGCAAGCGGGCCGGCGCGGCGGTCACCTCGCTCGGCGGCACGGGCAAGGCCGACGGCGTGCTCGTCCTGGCCTCGAAGGACGACGACCTCGCGCGCAAGACGATCGCGTCGAGCCCGCAGGCGGGCGCCCCGCGCTCCTACAACGGCGTCGACTACCGCCTGGACGCCGCCAACGGGACGGCCATCGCCGTCACCGGCGGGCGCGTGCTCATCGGCAGCGAGCGCGGACTGCACGCCGCGATCGATGCCAGCAAGGGCGACTCCCTCGCGGGCTCGGCCAAGCTCAAGCGCGCGCGAGACGCGATCCCGGGCGACCAGCTCGGCTTCCTGTACCTCGACGTGCGCGGCTTCGTCCAGGCCGCCGCCTCCCAGGCGGGGATGTCCTCCGGGCCGGCCGCCGCCCTGCTCGGCACGATGTCGGCATCCCTGCCGCAGACGATCGCCGCCCGGGTCGGCGCCCAGCCGGACGCGATCACGATCGACGCCGCCGCGATCGGGCTGCAGAGCACCGCCGAGCCCGGCGCCGGCGGCGCGGCCATGCTGACCAGGCTCCCGCGCTCGTCCTGGCTGGCGCTCGGCGTCGGCAACCTGGGCAGGACGCTGGACGACACGCTCACCCAGGTCAGCTCCTCCGGCCTGGGCGGACTCGGGGTCGAGGCGCTCCTGCGCCAGTTCCGCCAACGCTCAGGCCTCGACGTGCGGCGCGACCTGCTGGCGTGGATGGGCGACGCCGGGATCTTCGTGAGCGGCACGTCGACGCGCGAGATCGGCTTCGGGCTCGTCGTGGATTCGAAGGACGCCGCGGCGACGCGGCGCGCCGTGGGGAAGCTCGCGCGCCTCGCCGGCGCGACGAGCGGCACCCTCGTCGGGCCCCTCACGACCGCCGGCGTCGATGCCGGGTTCACGGTCAAGTCGTCCGGCGGCCCGGAGATCTTCGTCGCCGCCGCCGGCGACCGGTTCGTGATCGCGGCCGGCCGCCCGGCCTTCGAGCAGGCGCTCGCCCCGACCGAGACGCTGGGGACGGCGCCCGCGTTCGCCGGCGCCGCGGCCAAGCTCGGCGGCGCCTACCGCCCCGCCTTCTTCCTGGACATGCCCCAGGTGACCCGGCTGATCGGCGACGCCGCCGGCTCTGACGCCCGCTTCGCGCGCGCGAAGCCGTACCTCGACGCGTTCAGCGGCGTGGTGGCCGGTGCCCGCCGGGACGGTGACGTGTCGCGCGCGCGCATCGTCGCGACGGTTCGGTAGCCGCTCAGAACAGCCCCTGCGCGAGCGCGGCGCCGACGACCAGCATCGCGGCGGGAACCAGCAGCAGGGCCACCACGAGCTGGATCTTCGGCGCGGCGCGCGCGGCGCGCTCCTGCAGCGCCCGGGCCCGGCGGGCGCGCGCGTCGGCCGCCAGCGCCG
>JAOPZW010000082.1 GCA_025963905.1 Solirubrobacterales bacterium
CGGGCGCGCGCGGGCCGCAGGCGCGCGCCACCCCAAGGCGAGCCGCAAGGCGCGCGGCGTCAGGGCGGCGGGGCGCTGAGCGACGCGCGGACGGCGGTGATCAGGCTGGTGGCGCCGAACGGCTTCTGGAGCCACGCGATCGAGGCGCCCTCGCCCGCCGGCGAGCTCTCGGCCACGTAGCCCGACATCACGATGACCCGGATGCCGCGGGCGTGAGCATCCAGCCGGGCGACGAGCTCGAGGCCGGACACCTCGCCCATCGCGTTGTCGGTGAGCAGGAGGTCGATCGCCGCGCCGGGGCGCCCGGCGACCTCCAGAGCCTCGCCGGCGCCGGCGGCCTCGAGGACCTCGTAGCCGTGATGGACGAGGATGCGCCGGGTCACCTCGCGCACGGCGTCGTCGTCCTCCACCAGCAGGATCGTCCCGGTGTGCGGGCGCATCCCGGCGGCGATCCACTCCGCCGGCGGATCGTCCCGGGCCGCCGGGGCGCCGGCCATCGGCAGCAGCACCTCGGCCGTCGTGCCCTCGCCGGCGCGCGAGCGCAGCTCGAGCCGGCCGCCCGCCCGCTGCACGATGCCGCTGGCGATCGCCAGCCCGAACCCGGTGCCCGAGCCCAGCGGCTTGGTGGTGAACATCGGCTCGGCCGCGCGGGCCAGGACGTCGGACTCCATCCCGCTGCCGGTGTCGCGCACGGTGAGGACGACGCAATGGTCGTCATCTTCGTTGCGCGCGGCGATCTCGAGCTCGCCGCCGTCCGGCATCGCATCGAGCGCGTTGGCGATCAGGTTCAGGAGCACCTGGCGCAGCTGCGCAGGATCGGCGTGCACGCGCCCGAGGCCGGGCTCGGAGCGCTCGTGGACCGTGACGCCGGCGGGGACCGTCCGGCGCAGCAGGGCGAGCGACGCGTGCGCCAGCTCGGCGACGTCGACGCTCTCCGGGAGGCCGGGATCGGTGCGGCCGAACGCCATCAGCTGGCCGGTGAGGGCCGCGCCGTGCTCCGCCGCGCTGATGACCTGGGCGAGATCGTCCTGAGCGGGCGAATCGTCCGGCAGCGCGTCGCGGGCGAACGTCGTGTAGTTGACCACGAGCCCCAGCACGTGGTTGAAGTCGTGGGCGATCTGCCCGGCGAGCCGGCCGATGCCCTCGAGGACGTGCGCGTGCTGCAGGCGCTCCTCGAGCTCGGCGGTCTGTGCCTGGGCGCGCGCGAGGTCGGAGATGTCGGTCGTCTCGATCATCGCCCGGTAGCGGCGCTCGGCCATGCGCTCGCGCCGCTCGATGATCCGGGCGTCGGCCAGGGCCAGGCCCGCGTGCTCCGCGAACGCGAGGAGGGCCTCCTGCTCGCTGCCGGAGTAGGTGCGCTCCGCGTCGAAGGAGGCCACGACGATGCTGCCGACCACCGCGCCGTGCTCGCGCACCGGTGCCGCCATCGCCGCCATCGCCCCCGGCAGGCCGTCGTGCTCGACCACGACGAGGCGCTCCTCCGCGATCGCCTGATCGCCCAGCCGGCCGCGGCGCACCACCCCGACGAGGTCGTCCGCGACGCCGCCGGCCGAGACGATCGACGTCCCGTCCGGGGCGCCGGCGTCGACGAGCCGGACCGCGCCGACCGGGTCGCCCAGCAGCTGCGCCGCGCCACCGGCGATCGCTTCGAGCACCTCCTGCAGCGGGGCGCCGTGCGAGATCGAGCGCTGGATGCGCAACAGGCGCTCGAGCAGCTCCTGGCGCTCGCGCAGCGCGCGCACAACGCGACGCCGCCGGCGGAGCCCCGCCGGGTCACCAGCCCCCGCTCGTCGCCACACCCCCGTCACGGCGCGCCGAGTATATGGCCGATGCTCCGGAAGCCGGTGCTCCACCACGGCGCCCGGGCGGCGGCTTCCCGCGCCCCACCGGCCAACCGCCCAGGTGCCACCATGGTCTCCCACCCGACGCTTTCAGGAGACCCCATGGCAGGCACGACGACCGCGCAGATCGATCGCGGCCGAATTCAGGAGCTGACGCAGCGCGAAGAGCGCCGCCTCAACGAGCGCACCGGCCGGTCCAAGGCGATGTACGACCGCGCCAACCGGGTGCTCAGCGGCGGCGTCGCGTCCTCGTACCAGGTGCGCGATCCGTGGCCGATCTACCTCGAGCGCGGCGAGGGTCCCGTCGTGTGGGACGTCGACGGCAACCGCATGTACGACTTCCACAACGGGTTCGGCTCGATGGTCCAGGGCCACGCGCATCCGGCGGTCGGCCACGCCATCGCCGAGCGCTACAAGCGGGGGACCCACTTCGCGGCCCCCACCGAGGATGCGGTCGTCGTCGCCGAAGAGCTCACCGCCCGCTGGCGCGGGCTGTCCCGGTGGCGGTACACGAACTCGGGGTCCGAGGCGACGATGGACGCGATCCGCATCGCCCGCGCGCTGACGGGCCGCGACACGGTCATGAAGATCTTCGGCTCCTACCACGGCCACCACGACACGGTGATGGTCTCGATCGGTGTCGCGTACGACCAGATCGGCGACCACGAGAACCTCGCCTCGCTGCCCTACGGAGCCGGCATCCCGCAGGCGACGGTCGACATGACGGTCGCGGTCCCGTTCAACGACGCCGGCGCGATGGAGCGCCGCATCGAGCGCCTCGACGCCGAGGGCCGCAAGCCCGCCTGCGTGATCATGGAGGCGGCGATGATGAACCTCGGGGTCGTGCTCCCGGAGCCCGGCTACCTCGAGGCGGTGCGCGAGATCACGACCCGCCACGGCATCGTGCTCATCTTCGACGAGGTCAAGACCGGCCTCACGATCGCACCCGGCGGCGCGACCGAGCGCTTCGGCGTCGTGCCGGACATGGTCACGCTCGCCAAGGCGCTGGGAGCCGGCCTGCCGACCGGCGCGATCGGCGGCACCGAGGAGGCGATGAGCGTCGTCGCCGACGGCTCCGTCTACCAGGTGGGCACCTACAACGGCAACCCGCTCGGGATGGCGGCGGCGCGCGCGAACCTGCAGGAGATCCTCACCCCCGAGGCGTACGCGAAGCTCGATGCGCTCAACGAGCGCATCCTGCGCGGCTGCACCGAGGTCATCGCCAGGTACGACCTGCCCGGCTACGCGGTGGGCGTCGGGTCCAAGGGCTGCGTCACCTTCTCGCCGGCGAAGATCGTCGACTACGAGACCTTCAAGGCCAACCAGGACGCCGAGCTGGCCGACCTCGCGTGGCTGTTCAACATGAACCGCGGGATCTTCATGACCCCCGGGCGCGAGGAGGAGTGGACCCTCTCGGTGACCCACGACGAGGAGGCGGTCGACGCCTACGTCGCCGTGTTCGAGGAGATGGCGCGCGACCTGACGGGGTAGGGGGGTCCGGGGTACCCCGCGAAGGTGACGCATGCGTCACCTTCCGCTAGCCTCCCGACGCGTGACACGGCGTCAGGATCGCGACTTCGACTGGCTCGTCATCGGCTCCGGCTTCGGCGGCAGCGTCTCGGCGCTGCGGCTCGCGGACAAGGGCTACCGGGTCGGCGTGCTCGAGTGCGGGCGGCGCTTCGAGGACGGCGAGCTCCCGCGCTCGACGTGGGACGTGCGCCGCTACTTCTACGCGCCCCGGCTGGGCATGCGCGGCATCTTCCGCCTGTCGACGTTCCGCGACGTCACGGTCGTGAGCGGCGCCGGCGTGGGCGGGGGGAGCCTCGGCTACGCCAACACGCTGTACGTCCCGCCGCGCGCGTTCTTCGACGATCCGCAGTGGTCTGGCCTGGGGGACTGGCAGGTCGAGCTGGCGCCCCACTACGCCGAGGCCGAGCGGATGCTGGGAGTCGTCACCTACGACGAGGACGACCCGGCTGACCAGATCCTCAAGCGCCTGGGCGAGCACCTCGGCGTCGAGGACACCTACGCCAAGACGCGGGTCGGCGTCTTCCTGGGCGAGGCCGGCAAGACGGTCCCCGATCCGTACTTCGACGGCGAGGGCCCCGCGCGAACCGGCTGCACGCGCTGCGGGCGCTGCATGGTCGGCTGCCCGGTCGGCGCCAAGAACACGCTGCCCAAGAACTACCTCTGGTTCGCCGAGCGCCACGGCGCGCAGGTCATGGCCGGACGGGAGGTCGTCGACGTGCGCCCCATCGGCGCGCCGGACGGCTCGGAGGGATACGAGGTCGTGACCGAGCGTCCCGGGGCATGGCTGCGCAAGGACCGCCGCACGTACACCGCCACGGGCGTCGTCCTGGCCGCCGGAGCACTGGGGACCAACCGCCTGCTCCAGCGCTGCCGGCTCAACGGCTCGCTCCCCGGCCTGTCCCCGCGCCTGGGCGAGCTCGTGCGCACCAACAGCGAGGCGATCCTGGCGGTGACGCTCCCCGAGGGTGCCGCCGGCGACCTCACGAGGCGCGTGGCGATCACGTCGTCGATCTATCCCGATCCCGTCACGCACATCGAGACGGTCTCCTACGGCCACGCCGGCGACGCGATCAGCCTTCTCTACACCGCGCTCGTGGGCGACGGGACGCGCGTGACCCGCCCGCTGAAGCTCGCGGCCGCGCTGGCGCGCCATCCGCTGCGCTCGCTGCGCCTACTCAACCCGATCGGTTGGTCGCGCAACACGATCATCCTGCTCGTGATGCAGACGCTCGACAACGCGATCGCCCTCCGCGCTACGCGCACGCGCGGCGGCGGGGTGCGCCTGCAGACCGAGCAGGACCCCGAGCGACCCAACCCGACGTTCATCCCGGCCGCCAACGCGGCGGCCGAGTGGATCGCCGAGCAGACCGGCGGGATCCCGCAGTCGAGCGTCATGGAGGCGCTGGCCAACGTGCCGACGACCGCGCACATCCTGGGCGGCGCCGTCATCGGCGCCGATCCCGGGCACGGCGTGGTCGACAGCCGCCAGCGCGCCTTCGGCTACGAGAACCTGCTCGTCTGCGACGGCTCCGTCGTCCCGGCCAACGTCGGCGTGAACCCGAGCCTGACGATCACCGCGCTGGCCGAGCGCGCGATGGCGCTCGTCCCGCCCGCCGCCGCGGTCAGCGCCCCTGCCGGCGCAGCAGTGCCCGCCTGACCTTCCCGCTGCTCGTCTTCGGCAGCTCGGGCGCGAACTCCACGACCCGCGGGTACTTGTAGGGCGCCGTCTGGGTCCTCACGTGCTCCTGGAGCTCGCGGGCCAGCGCGTCGGACGGCGCGTGCCCGTCGCGCAGCACCACGACGGCCCGCACGATGCTGCCCCGCTCGTCGTCGGGCGCGGCGACCACGGCGGCTTCGGCGACGGCCTCGTGGGCGACGAGCGCGGACTCCACCTCGAACGGCCCGATGCGGTAGCCGGCCGAGATGATCACGTCGTCGTTGCGTCCCTCGAAGAACAGGAAGCCGTCCTCGTCCTGGTGCACGCGGTCGCCCGTGTGCCACGGAGCGCCGGCCCGCAGGCCCGCCTCCTCGCCGAGGTAGCCCAGGAAGAAGGTGGGGATCGTGTCTGGCTCGGCTACGAGCTCGCCATCCTCGACGCGCAGCTCCACGCCGGGCAGCGGACGGCCCATCGAGCCGGGGCGCACGGCCTCGCCCGAGGGCATGCCGGTGAGCTGGCCGGTCTCGGTCTGGCCGTACCCGTCGCGGATGCGCAGGCCGGTGGCCGCGTGCCACGCCCGCAGTACCTCGGGGTCGAGCGCCTCGCCGGCGGCGACGAGGCCCTGGAGCGTCGCGAACGGCCGCAGCTGCGCGCGCTTGGCGATCATGCGGTACTCCGTGGGCGCCATGCACAGCAGCGTGACGCGCTCGCGGTCGAGGAGCTCCAGGCGCTCGAAGGGATCGAAGCGCGCGTCGTGCAGGACCGCCGCCGCCCCGCGGATCCACGGCGCGATGAACACGTTGCGCGCGGACTTGCTCCAGCCGCTGGCGGCCGTGCACCAGGCGAGGTCGCCGGGGCCCGCGGCCAGCCAGTGCTCGGCCTGCAACCGCTGGCCCGAGAGGTAGCGCTGGGCGTGCAGGACCGCCTTGGGCTCGCCGGCGGTGCCACTGGTGAACGTGATGAGGCACGGGTCTTCGGGAGCGAGGGCGACAGCGGGAGCCGGCGGCGCGGCGAACAGCGACTCGTCGGGTACGAGCAGGACGTCGACATCGTCGCGGCCGCCGAGGGCCTCCTCCAGGACCGCGCGGTTGCGCTCGTCGGCGATCACCAGGCGCGGCCCGGCGACCTGCACGCGCAGGGCCAGGTCCTTCGCCCGCAGCTGCTCGGTGCACGGCAGCACGACGGCGCCCAGACGGAAGCAGGCGAGCATCGCGAAGACCCACTCGGGCCGGTTCCCGATCAGCGTCATCACGACGTCGCCGCGGCCGATCCCGCGGCCGGCCAACGTCCCGGCCAGGCGTGCCGAGCGCTCGGCGACTTCGCCGAAGCGCCATTCCCGCCGCGCGCCGTCGCGAGCGAGCTCGACGAGCGCGAGGCGCTGCGGCACGGCCGCGTCGACGATGTCGTGGCTGAAGTTCACGCCGGCGGGCAGGCCAACCGGCGGATCTCGGCCGGCCCCTGGTTGACGGCGGGATCGGGCACGCCCGGCAGTATCCTCCGTGCCCCATTTCCGACGCTGTGCACCAAACCGGAGCAGATACCGACATGGCCGTTGCGACCACGCCCTACCAAGAGAAGACCGACGAGCAGAAGGCGATCTGCGAGATGGTCCGCCAGTTCGCCGACGAGCAGATCCTCCCGAACGCAGCGCACTACGACAGCGCCGACGAGTACCCGGAGCCGATCGTCGAGCAGATGAAGGAGCTCGGGCTCTTCGGGGTGACCATCCCCGAGGAGTACGGCGGGATGGGGCTCGACCTCACGACCTACGTGATGATCGTCGAGGAGCTCTCGCGCGGCTGGATCTCGATCTCGGGCGTCATCAACACGCACTTCATCGGCTCGTATCTGCTCATGAAGTTCGGCTCCGACGCGCAGAAGCAGAAGTACCTGCCGCGGATGGCCACGGGCGAGATCCGGGCGGCGTTCTCGCTCTCGGAGCCCGAGCTGGGCTCCGACGTGCAGGCGATCAAGACGAGCGCCAAGAAGCTCGACGACGGCCGCTACGAGATCAACGGCCAGAAGATGTGGGTCACGAACGGCCTGATGTCGTCGCTGGTGTTCGTGCTCGTCAAGACCGACCCCGAGGCCGACCCCCGCCACAAGGGCTTCACGTGCTTCATCGCCGAGAAGGAGGCAGGGGTCAGCGAGAACACGGGTGATCACGCCGGCCTCACGGTCCCGCCGAAGATCAAGAAGCTCGGCTACAAGGGCGTCGAGTCGACCGAGCTGGTCTTCGACGGCTACAAGTGCCCGGCCGGGAACATCCTGGGCGGCGAGGACGCGGGGCTCAATAAGGGCTTCGCGCAGATGATGGACGCGCTCGAGGTCGGCCGCGCGAACGTCGCCGCCCGCGGCGTGGGGATCGCGCAGCGGGCGCTCGAGCTCGCGCTGCGCTACTCGCAGGAGCGCAAGACCTTCGGCAAGCAGATCGCCGAGCACCAGGCCATCCAGTTCAAGCTCGCCGACATGGCGACCCAGGTCGAGGCCGCGCGCCTGCTGACCCACAAGGCCGCACGCATGAAGGACGCCGGCGAGCGCTCGGACCTCGAGGCGGGCATGGCGAAGCTCTTCGCCTCCGAGGCCGGCCGCTTCTGCGTCGAGGAGTCCTTCCGCATCCACGGCGGTTACGGCTACTCCAAGGAGTACGAGATCGAGCGCCTCTACCGCGACGCCCCGCTGCTGCTCATCGGCGAGGGCACGTCCGAGATCCAGCGCATGGTGATCGGCAAGAAGCTCCTGCAGCGCAACAAGATCTAGATGTCCGAGGCGTGCCGTCCTCGGCGACTCGACACACGGCGCAAGATGAGCTGCCACGACCCCGCGGCACAACTCATCTAGTGTTCCCCCTCGATGTCCGGTGATGCCAAGACGCTGATCGAGACGGCCGTGCGCTCCTTCCTCGAGGAGGTGCCCGCGCTGCGACCGCTGAAGCTCGTCGTCGGCGTGGACCTGCACGGGCGCGGCGACACGCAGCAGTTCCGGGTCGAGCTGCCCCAGAACGAGGTCCGCAAGGACATGGCCGCTGACGCGAAGGTCCGCGTCGACATGCGCCGCGACTTCTTCAACGCGATGGTCGAGAACGGGGCGCGCGTGGCCGACTGGCGCGAGGCGTTCACCTACGGTCAGGCCAAGGCCAGCGGGGTCGATCAGTACCTCAAGCTCATCGTGAACGTCGTCGAGCGCCAGGAGGAGCGCAGCCGCACGCGAAGGGCGCGGCACTGAGCCTGAGCAGCACGCCCGCGGCCGGCGGCTTCGCCATGCCGGCGGAGTGGGCGCCGCACGAGCGCACGCTCATGGCGTGGCCGTGCCGGACCGAGCTGTGGGGTGCCCAGCTGGAGCGGGCACGCGACGAGTACGCGGCGACCGCGAACGCGATCGCCGCGTTCGAGCCGGTGACCATGGTGTGCGCGAGCGAGGAGCACGCCGCGCAGGCGCGCTCGCGGCTGACCGGCGACGTCGAGATCGCCGTCCTGCCGATCGACGACTCCTGGCTGCGCGACAGCGGCCCGATGTTCGTGCTCGATGCCGCCGGCCGGCGCGCCGGCGTCCACTTCGGCTTCAACGCCTGGGGCGGCAAGTTCGCTCCCTGGGAGCGCGACGCCGCGATCGGCGGCCTGCTCATCGACCGCATCGGCGATCCCAAGTACGTCGCGCCGTTCGTGCTGGAGGGCGGGGCCATCAACGTCGACGGCGAGGGGACGCTGCTCACGACCGAGCAGTGCCTCCTGCACCCCAACCGCAACCCGTCGCTGTCGCGGGCGGAGATCGAGCAGGGTCTGCGCGACCACCTCGGCGTGCGGCGCATCGTCTGGCTCGGCGCGGGGCTGGCCGAGGACCGCGACACCGACGGCCACGTCGATCTCATCGCCGCCTTCACCCGGCCGGGCCAGGTCCTGCTGCAGTCGGCGCCGCCCGGCAACCCCAACCATGAGCCGATGCTCGAGAACCGCAGGCGCCTCGGGGCCGCCGGGCTGGACGTGGTCGACTTCCCGATCCTGCCCTACGAGGAGGTCGAGGGCGACGAGGTCGCCTGCTCGCACCTGAACTTCTACCTGTGCAACGGCGCCGTGATCGTGCCGGTCGCCGGCCGCCCGACCGATGCCGAGGCGCTGGAGCGGATCGCGGCCGCCTACCCGGGTCGCGAGGTCGTCGGCGTGCCCGGCGTGACGATCGCCTTCGGCGGCGGCGGGCCCCACTGCATCACGCAGCAGGTGCCCGCCGCCGCCCTGAGCTGACCGGGTGGGGGGTCGGTCAGCTCAGTTTCCCCGCCAGGGGTCGACGAAGACGTCGTCGATCGTCCATGACGAACCGCCCTCGGGGGTGAAGCGGAACTCGAGCGGCGTGCGGTCGCCGGGCAGCAGGGTGAGCAGGTTGGCGCCCACGACGAACACGGGGGAGACCGACCACCCGCCGTCGCCGACGAGCCGGCCGATGGTGAGGGTGTTCACCGCGCCCGTGGCGTCCTCGAACAGGACGTCGACGCGCAGCGTCGCGAGCGCGCTGCCGCCGGTCCGCTGGGCGAAGAGGCGCAGCGTCGGGTGGCCGACGCCGGCGCACAGCACCGGGCTGGTGGCCGTGCTTCCGGCCGGCAGGGAGAGCGCGTACTGGCCGTCTCCGGCGACGGACCACGGCTCGTTGCCGCGCACGGTGCCCGCGAGGGCCCCGAGGTCCCACCCGGCGGCCTTGGACTCGAACCCGCCGTCCGGCAGCGGCGTGTAGAGCGACGGGTCCGCCCACGGAAGGAACGGCTGGCTCAGCGCTTGGTCCGGACACGAGCCGGCTGAGGCCACGAGCGCGCCGGCATTGGCGGCGGGGGCGGTCAGTGCCAGCGCGCCGAGCGCGGTGACGAGAGCCACTGGGGACAGCAGACGACGGGCATTCAGCACGCGACCTTCTCCTCCTTGAGAGTCGGCGCCTCCCAGTGCCAAGCTCCGATATCCCCGCTTGTCGGTTGGCGCACTCCCGCTATTGAGTCGGACATCCGTTGACCGCCTCAACACCACCTTCCGGAGTGTC
>JAOPZW010000490.1 GCA_025963905.1 Solirubrobacterales bacterium
CGGCGCTGCAGGCGCTGGGCGGCGCACCCGCCGGCAGCCGGCTGCTGTGGGCCACGTCCGCCTCGGGCGACTACCCGGTGTGGGTCGGGCGCGGGCTGCTGGAGGCGCCGCCCTGGCCGCTGGGCGCCGAGTCGCGGCGCTTCTGCGTGACCGACACGACGGTCGGCGAGCTCTACGCGGGGGCGCTGAGCCCCCTGGCAGGCCTGATCGAGATCCCGCCGGGCGAGCAGCACAAGACGCTGCAGACCGCCGAGCGCGTGTGGCGCTCCCTCGCCACGCAGGGGGTGCGCCGCGGCGATCATGTGGTGGCGCTCGGGGGCGGGGTGGTGGGCGATCTCGCGGGCTTCTGCGCCGCGACGTACCAGCGCGGGGTGCCCGTCGTCCAGGTCCCGACCACGCTGGTGGCGCAGGTCGACTCCGCCTACGGCGGCAAGACCGGCGTCGATCTGCCCGAGGCCAAGAACTACGTGGGCGCCTACCACCAGCCCGCCGGCGTGCTGGCCGACACGAGCACGCTCGCGACGCTCGCGCCGGAGGAGCACGCCGCCGGTTACGCCGAGGTCGTCAAGACGGCGCTGATCGCCGGCGGGGACCTGTGGGAGCGCATCGGCGCGGGCGACCCGGTCGACGACGACGTCGTCTTCGCCTGCGCGCGCACGAAGCTCGCCGTCGTCGCCGCCGACGAGCGCGACGGCGGCCGCCGGCAGGTCCTGAACCTCGGCCACACGGTGGGTCACGCGATCGAGACGGTCACGGGCTACACGCGCCTGCGCCACGGCGAGGCCGTCGGGCTGGGGCTGCTCGCCGCGCTGCGGCTCTCCGGCCAGGATGCGCTGCGCGAGCAGGTCTCGGGGCTGCTGGAGGCCGCCGGCCTGCCCACGAGCCTCGCCGGCGTCGATCCCGAGGCCGTGGTCGCCGCCACCGCGCGCGACAAGAAGCGCGAGCACGGCGACGCTCCGCCGTTCGTGCTCGTGGCCGCCCCGGGCGACGTGCGATACGGCGAGCCCGTCGCCGCCGCAGCGCTGCTGGGCGCCGTGTCAGAGTTGATCGGGCGATGAGGTCCCACAACCGCATCGAGGTCATGCACGGCGTGAACCTCGACCAGCTCGGACGGCGAGACCTCGGGCACTACGGGGGGCTGACGTTCGATCGCCTCGAGCAGACGATCCAGGGGTTCGCCACAGAGCTCGGCCTGCAGGTGCGCTTCTTCCAGACCAATGCCGAGCACGAGTTCGTCGAGCATCTGCACCGCATCGAGGGCCTCGCCGACGGGATCGTCCTCAACCCGGGCGCGTGGACGCACTACGCGTGGGCGATCCACGACGCGCTGGAGATCGCCGCCCTCCCGGCCGTCGAGGTGCACCTCTCCGACGTCCAGCAGCGCGAGGAGTGGCGCCGGCGGTCGGTCGTCGCCGACCTGTGCGTGGCCACGGTGAGCGGGCGAGGGCCCGAGGGGTACCGTGATGCCCTGACCCGCCTGAGGGAGGAGCTGGATCCATGAGCACGACCACCACGACCACCACGACCACCACGGCCGGCCGCGCCGACCGCCTCGCCCGCGACGCCGGCGAGCGGGAGCTCGACCTGCTGGTCGTCTCCGAGCCCGCCGACGTGCGCTACCTCACCGGCTATACCGGCTCCAACGGCATCGCCGTGGTGGGGCCGGGCCGCGGGGGCGTTCGGCTGTTCCTCACCGACTTCCGCTACGTCACGCAGGTCGAGCGCCAGGTCGGCGCTGACTGGGACAAGCGCATGGCGGCCCAGGAGCTCATCGGCCCGGGGCTGGCGGAGCACCTGCCCGGCGGCGACGGCCGCACCCTGCGCGTCGGCTTCGACGACGGGCACATCTCCGTCAAGCAGCACGCGCGCCTGGCGGGCCTGCTGGGCGATCGAGCCGAGCTCGTGCCCGCGGGCGGGATGGTCAGCGCGCTGCGCGAGGTCAAGGATGCCTCCGAGGTCGAGCGCCTGCGGGCGGCCAGCCGGCTGGCGGACGCGGCGCTGAGCGAGATCGTCGAGCGCGGGCTGGGCGGGCGCACCGAGCGCGACGTGGCGATCGACCTCGAGATGGCGATGCGCCGCGCCGGAGCGGATGCTCCGAGCTTCCCGCCGATCGTCGCCTCGGGCGCGCACGGCGCGCTCCCGCACGCGGTCCCGCGCGATGTCGCGATCGAGCCCGGCACGCTGGTGACCATCGACTGGGGGGCGCGGCTGGACGGCTACTGCTCGGACTGCACGCGCACGTTCGCGGTCGGCGAGCCCGCCGGAGACGCCCGCGAGGTGTACGAGCTCGTGCTTCGCGCCCAGGAGGCGGCCCTGGCGGCGGTGCGGACAGGCCCGACGGGCAGGGAGATCGACGCGGTGGCGCGCGAGATCATCACCGCCGCCGGTCACGGGGAGCACTTCGGCCACGGGCTGGGCCACGGGGTCGGGCTCGAGGTCCACGAGGGGCCGGTGCTGTCGCGGCGGGGCGAGACCGCGCTCGTGCCTGGCCACGCCGTCACGGTGGAGCCCGGCGTCTACGTGCCGGACCGGCACGGCGTGCGGATCGAGGATCTCGTGGTCGTGACCGAGGACGGCGCCGACGTGCTGACGGGCCTGCCCAAGGGCCTGCAGGTCGTGGCCTGAGCTACGCGCCGGCCAGCGTCGGCAGCCGCCGCCGCACCACGGCGCCGGCCGGCGCTGCGACGCGCGCGAAGCGCTCTGGGGCGACAAGGCGCAGACCCAGCGCGATCGCCAGCGGCACGGCCCACGCGAGGTAGGCCAGGGCCTGGACGTCGGGCGATACCGAACCGGGCAGGCGCGCCATCGTCAGCCACGCCATCGCCGTCACGCCGATCGCCAGCAGCGGCGGGCCGCTCCGCACGTGCGCCTCCCACGCGACGAGTGCCAGGACGAGCGGCAGCGCGTAGTAGGAGGTGTTCCAGACGTCGAGGAGGCCGCGCAGCAGGAAGCACAGCGCCAGCAGGAGCAGGCCGTCCTCCCAGCGCCGGCGCCGCAGGGGCCGCAATGCCGCCAGGCACAGCAGCGCGGGAGCGAGGACGACGATGGGGTGGCTCCAGCGCGCGACCCAGTCGGGCGCGATGCGCCAACCGGGCCGCGGCCCGAGCGTCTGCGCCAGCGCGTATCCGTGCTCGCCCGTGAACCACCAGATCTGCCAGGGCTTGAAGATCCCGCCGCTGGAGTGCGCCACGGCGGTCGTGGTCGCCAGGCCGCCCCCCAGGACGAAGGGCGCGAGCACGACGGCCGCGGCGACGGCGGCGGAGGCCAGCGCGCGGACGTGGCCGGCCCGCAGCGTCACCAGCACGGGACCGACGGCGACGACGGCCCAGGGCTTGTTGGCCACCGCCAGCCCGAGCAGGACGCCCGCGAGGGCAGGGCGCCCGGCCCCCGCGCTCAGCACCGCACCGAGGCACAGCGCGGCGCCGAGCAGATCCTCGGCGTGGCCCATCTGCAGCGCGTCGATGAGCAGCGGGTTGGCCAGGCAGGCGGCGAGCACGATCCACGGGGTCAGGCGGCCGCCGGCGCGCCCGCGGCTCCGCGACCACAGCACGACGCTGAGGGCCGCGACGACCGCGACGCACGGGATCGCCACGAGCCGGAAGAGCGCGAGCGTCCCGCCATCCCAGAGGTTCGCCATGAGGGCGAAGGGCGCGCGCAGGGCCAGCGAGCCGGCGTAGGCGGGCGAGTTGCCGAGGAAGCCGTGGAGGTCCCCGCCGCGCAGCGCCTGGAAGGCCGGCTGGGCCTCGTTCTCGAAGTCGGTCCACTCGGCGGTCGTCAGCGCCAGGAGCACGAGCAGCACGACGCCGGCGGTCGCCGCGAGGATGGGCAGCACGAGGTCGCGGGCGCGCGCGGACACGGGGATTCATCGGCAGCCGCGGGTCCGACGTTGAGCGCTGGTACGTTGCCGCCATGGCCTCCTCCAGCACCGGCGCCGCTGAGCCTCGACCCGCCGGCGGGGTGGCCCGCGCGCACCGCGGACTCGCCATCCTGTTCCAGATCGCCGTCGTCGTGCAGTTCTTCCTGGCCGGGCTCGGCGCGTTCGGCGCCGGGAGCTATGCCGCCCACCGGGCGCTCGGGAACGCCCTCGGCCTCATCGGCCTCGTCCTCGTGATCCTGGCCGCGGTGGGTCGTAGGGAGGCGCTGCAGGCGAGCGCGGTGCTGTTCGTGCTGCTCATCGTCCAGGCGATCCTCGGGATGGCCGGCGACGACGTCGGCGTCCTCGGGGGATTGCACCCGGTCAACGCGCTGCTCATCCTCGGCGTCGGGGGCCTCACCATCGCGGGCGCGCCGCTGCGCTTCGGCCACGGGCGCCGCTCAGAGGCACGGCTCTAGCGCGATCGTCGCCTGCTCGGCGAGCGCGAGCAGGCTCGACGAAGCCATCCACGAGTACAGCGGGCCGGCGCTGTCGGTCAGGAGGGCCTGAGCGAGGGCCACACCGCGCACGTCGACCGGTCCGGCGGCGAGCCGTTCCGCGAGGCGCTGGA
>JAOPZW010000506.1 GCA_025963905.1 Solirubrobacterales bacterium
GCCCAACCCGCAGGGACCGATCCCGACCCGGCGACGTCGGCACACGCGCCAGGCCCGACGCCGACCCAGACCGGCGCGCACGCGACGACAACCAACACCCGAACCCTTTCGCAACAGCCTCCATGGAGAGCGGCAGTCCGACCCTGCGGCTAACGACCGCACGAGCTGGCATAGGCTGTCGCCGGTGACCGCGGACGCGAGCCAACCTCGACGTCATCGGCTTGCTGCGATACAGGCTGGCGTCTTTGCCGGCCTCGTGGTGGCGACCTTCACAGCATTCTTCGTCGCCCAGCGCCTGAAGCACTCCGCGACGGTCATTCAGCAGCTAAGCTCGACTCCGTTCGTGTCCCCGAACGGCGACGGGCGCAGCGACGTCGCCCATATCGGCTTCCTGATCGACCACCGGGCGCGTCTCGCGGTGGAGATCCGCGACTTGGCCGGTCACCTGGTGGCCAGGCCGTTGAAGCCACGCTGGGTCCCGCAGTACCGCCGTGTTCGTGTCACGTGGTCTGCAGACGGCGTGCCAGACGGTCGCTACCACGCAGTCGTTGTCTTGGGCCAGAAGCGGATTACGTTGACGCCAGCGATCATCGTCGACACCGCGCCGCCGGCGGTGCAGCTCAACCCGTCGTCCGACACGACGGGCACCGGCGAGTACCGGCTGACGACTGGAGGCCGAAAGCGCCGATGGGCGCGCTTCGTTCGTCGAAGCGGTCATTGGACGCTCGTCGGTTCGTGGCATCGGCTGCGGTACCGGGCCGTGCGCATCGAGGTACCTACCGAGGACGTGTCGCACGGCCGCTATCTCGTGGTCGCCCAAGCCCGAGACACCGCTGGCAACGTCGGCTACAGCGTCCGCTGGGACCGGACGCGCCGACGGCCCCACAGCGCCGTTCCGCCCAACTTGCGAGGGTAGACGCCTTCCTCTGGCGTGCCACTACCGCTACGGACGACACGCGGTCGTCCGCGCCGGCGCCGGACTCGCGCCTGCTTTCCCCGGGGGAGCAAGCGTGCCCGCATACCAGACGCGTGCGAACTTGCGAGCCAGACCAGATAGCGATCATGAGCTCGTCACGGAGCCGGCCCCAAGTCCATCGACTCGGCTGCGGGCGTTGGCAGCTCGGCGACCCGCGGCTCAGGCGCGGCGTCCGCCGTCGCGTCGGCGAGCGCGGTCAAGTCTTCGACGATGCCGGCAATGTCGACCGACGCTCCCACGTCGGGCGGCAGCACGGCGCCGACGGCATCGGCGTGTCCGGCGAGCCAATCCTGGGCTTCCAGCGCGGCGGAGGCGACCTCGGCATCGGCGCTCGCGAGCCTGGTCGACCACTGCTCGATGGCGGCGTGCTGCGAGAGTGCTCGGCGCTCGATGCCTTCGCGCCGTCGGCGTCCGCGCCAGCCACCCGCGGCGAGCTCAACGTCCGTTGCTTCGAGGCGTTGGCGAGCTGCCTTGAGCTCGGCCACGGCGTGGGTTCGGCGTCGTTCGGCTGCGGGCAAGTCCCGCACGATCGGAGGCATCGCGTCCAGAAGCTCTCCCGCGAGGCCACTCTCGGCGGGCGCTCGAGTGCCGACGTCGACGAGGTCATGGGCGAGCGCCTTGGCCCTCCGACGGTGAAGCGACGCGAGCGCGTCGCCGTCGAGCTCGTCGTGGTCATCCATTCCGGGGAGCGGCTCTTGGACTTCCATCGCGGTGACGTAGAAGTGCGCGGTTTCGCGATGCCGAGACAGCGCGGCGTAGCCCCACTCCCGGTAGAGGTCATCGGAGCCGAGGACGTGTGCGCGGTCGACGGTCGCGCCCTGCAGGCGATGCGCCGTCATCGCGTAGCCGTGCTCTAGCGATCCGGCCTCCAGGTAGCGCGCCGGAAGGTCGACGATCCGATTCCCGAGGTCCACCCGTAGCGAGTTCGTCACCGCGTCCAAGGACGCAACGCGGCCACGCTGCCCGTTGACGACATCGAGGATGCGGTCGTTTGCGGTCGCGACGACGTGGTCGCCGGTGGCGAACGACCGCCCGCCGGCCGCGAGTTCCTCCGCCCCCAGAGCGCCGGCGCGTCGCATCTGCATCCGGGCGCGCTCGTTGAGATCGGCAACGTCGCGGCGGCGCAGGGCCACCATGACCGATTCGCTGTCGGGGCGAGCCTGGACGTCGCGCCACCAGGCCTCGACCAAGGCATCCCGCGTGACCTCGGCGTTCGGCCCCGCGACGAGACGCCCCTCACGCCGGTAGGTCTGCGCCCAGTCGCGGACACTGCCGTCGCGCAGTTCTAGGAGCGCCTCGCGGTCCCACGGCTCGGCCTGGCGACGCACGTCGAGCAGTTCCAATGCGCCGAGCCGGTCGGCGAGGCCGCCGAACGCGCCGCCTGCGTCGATCTCAGGGAGTTGGCGGTCATCGCCAACGAGCACGAGCTTGGCGTTCGCGGCCTCAGCGTGTTGAGCGAGCTCGGCGAGATCACGCGTGCCGACCATGCCGGCCTCGTCGACCACGAGCACGCTGCCCGCCTGGAGCCCGTACCCGCGGCGGATGTCGAGTTGCAGCCGTTTGATGGTGCTCGACTGGATCCCCGCGCTGTCCTGCAGCTCTGCCGCCGCGCGGGCCGACAGGGCGCATCCCATCACTCGCGCCCCGCTGACCTGCCAGGCTTCGCGCGCCGCGTCCAGCGCGAACGTCTTGCCGGTGCCGGCGGCCGAGCGGACAACCTGGACTCCGTCGCCCGACGTCACCAGCCGGTCGACGAGGTCGGCCTGTTCGGGGTCGATCGTCGGACGTGCCCCCACTGCGGCGTCGACCGCGTCGCGGGACCCGCGGGCGATACCGGCGCCCTGTCGGCGCTCCGCGCCGGAGATGAGCTGGCGCTCGGTTTCGAGCAGCTCGGCGGTGGAGTAGATGGGCTCCTGCTGGCGTTCGCCGGGGCGCAGCTCGATGACGTCGCTACGTGCCAGCCAGCCGTCGGAGAGCCCCTCGATGTGCTGGGGCCGCGCTCCGCGACGGTGGGTCGTTGCCCATGCTTGAATAACGGTTCGGCGATCAAACGTGCTGGTCTCGCGAGTGACGCCGCGCTCCCCCGCGAGTTCCGCGGCGGCGCGCGCGAGGTCGATGTCGGTCGGGTCGAATGTCTCGGTGCGCTCCAACACCTCGGCAAGTTGCCGCGCACTGAAGCCGTGCTCGGCGGCCCGGGCGCGCCAGTCCTCGCGCAGGCGATCGACCGGCACGCCGTACTCCTTGCGTCGCCGCGTGTCGAGTGCGGCGACTTGCGCGGCAGCGCGCGAGCGCTGGTCACGCCGAGCGAGCTGCAACGTGATCTCCTCGCGGCGCCGTGAGAAGTGGTGGGTGAGCGAGCGCGGCACGCCGACGAGTTCGGCCGAGCCCTTCGTGACCGGCGTCCAGTCCACGCCGAGCCGCTCGGTCAGGTGGTCGCGGAGTGCCGCCTGGTAGAGGTAGCCAGCGGTCTTGGCGTGCCGGTAGATCAGCCGCGCGTCAAGCGAGCCGCAGCGCCCGTCGGCGCCCTTGACGCCGTTTGCGATCACGACGTGAGTGTGCAGTTGTGGATCGCCGGCCCGCGACGTGCGATGCCGGAAAGCTGCGGCGAGGAACCCCTCGCCGGCAACCGAACGCCGGCCCGCGCGCCCGCGGCGGGTGCGGCAGGCGTGGCGCTCCAGGTAGCCGAGCGCATCGCGAACCGCCGCGTCGTGTGCGTCACGTACGGCCATCGATGCGTCGGGTTCGCCTACCCCATAGAGCACGCTCACGCTCTTCGGCGCGCTGAACGTCAGGTCAAAGCCCAGCGCCGATCGCGCGAGCGCCCGACGCAGAGGCGCGTCGCTGACCGGATGGCGGCCCTGCAGCAGCGTCCGAAGCTCCGCTTCGCTGACGTCACGCTCGTGCTCCTCAGGCGCCCAGCCCGAGCCCGTCCACTCGCCCGGCGCCTCGCCAGCGCCCGCGTAGTAATCCTCGCGTCCTTGGGCCACCGCCTGGGTGTAGTAGCGCTCAGTTCGTCCGCCTGCGCTGAGCTTGCCGATCGACAGCATCGCCCTCATGTCGCCCACCCCCGCACTCACCCCCGGGTGAGTGCAACTGTGTGACCTGTCTGTGGCGTTGGCGCTTCTGGGGCGTCGGAGCGAAGCTCCGGACGGCTACGTGGCGCCGAGGACTCTGCTGGCCTCGGGAAGGCGCAGCCGCTTGCAGAGGCCGCTGAGCGTGGCTCGGGCTTGACTGGAGGGCAGGTCGGCGAGAGCGGCTGCGGCGTCGCGGAGCTCGATGAGCGTGACCTCTGGGCGCTCGAGGCTGAGGCGAGCCAACCAGCGCACCGCGGCGCGCTCGAAGCGCACATCTCACTGCCGGCGCATCAGCAGGCAGATCGCCAGCGCGTCGGCGAGGTTCACGTACGGGAGCTCCAGCGCCGCCATCCGCACCGCGGTGAGGTTCCCGGACTCGAGTGCCCGGCGAAACCGCGTACGAAGAACCCTTGGTCGACATAGCGAACACATGTTCGCATGAGCGGGAAGGGACCGCTCGCCAGGGGGGACATCAGGGCGAGGTTGGCTGCCGTACTGCGGGTCCACAAGCGCGAGCTCGCGGGCGCACTGATCGCCCGCTACGTCGACGGAACCACCGACGATGGCCGGCGCGAGCTCCAAGCAGCAGTAGACGCCTATCGCACCAGGGGTCGCGGAGCGATCCGAGGCGGCTCCCTTGGCCGGCTCGGATATGCCCCATGGGCGCTGTGCGCCTATCGCCGAGGGGTGGCTATTGCGATAGCGCGCGGTGGCCAAGCGACCCTCGGGTCGCTACCGTGCGGGACGACAAATAGGACAATATTGGGACCACGGATCGGGCTGACCGCACGACGAAGGCCGCCCTTACGGACGGCCTTCGGGGTCTCGGTCGGCCGGTTTGCTCGGCTTTTGCAAGCCTTGCGTGCTGGTCGGCCTCGATAGCGGGGGCGGGATTCGAACCCGCGACCTTCGGGTTATGAGCCCGACGAGCTAC
>JAOPZW010000015.1 GCA_025963905.1 Solirubrobacterales bacterium
GCGCCCGCAGGCCTCGCCCGGCGCCCCGGCGATCCCGGCGCCGGTGGCCGCCGCGAGCGGCACATCGCCGGCACCGACACCGGCCCGGAGCGCTCCGGCGCGGGCGACCGTGCACCAGTTGGCCACCCGACCGGCGCCTCGCGCCTCCGCGACCTCCTCGAGCACCGGGCCCACGGCCACCGGCGCGTCGCCCGCCGCACCGTCCCCGCACGCGCACGCGCCGGCAGCGTGGGCCGCTCACGCTCCCTGAATCCCCGCCGCGCGGCTCAGATCCGCCGCCGGATCGGGCGACCTCCCGGGCACTGGCTGCTCCTGGCGTTCTGCCTCGGCGCGCTGCTCGTCCTGCTGGCGGTCCAGGGCATGACGGTTCACGCCATCGGAGCCAGCGGGACGCCCGACGCCACCGGCTCGGATGGTGGGCTCACCGGCTCGCGGCCCTTGCTGACGGCCGACCCGGGCGGCGCCCTGCACTCGCCCCAGCCGCCGGCCGGTCGGCGGGTCGCGCTGACCTTCGACGACGGCCCCGACGCCACGTGGACCCCGCGGATCGCAGCCGAGCTGCGGCGCCTCGGCGCTCCGGCGACGTTCTTCGTCGTCGGCGGGCAGGTCGCCCGCCACCCCGCGCTGGTCCGCTCGCTGCACGACCAGGGCTTCGAGCTGGGGAACCACACGTTCACGCACGCCGACCTGAGCACGCTGTCGAGCTGGGCGCGGACGCTCGAGCTGAGCACCACCGACAGCGCGATCGCCGGAGCGACCGGCATCCGTCCCCGGCTCGTGCGTCCGCCGTACTCCGCCACGCCGGCCGCGATCACGCGCGGGCAGCGGGCGGCTCTCACGCAGGTCGCCCGGCAGGGCTATGTCATCGCGCTTTCGGACACCGACGGCCGCGACTGGGAGCCGGGACGCAGCCCGCAGCAGATCGTCGCCGGCGCACTCCCGCGCGGGCGCGAGGGCGGGATCGTGCTGCTGCACGACGGCGGGGGCAACCGCGCCCGCACCCTGGCTGCGCTGCCCCGGCTCGTCGCACGCCTGCGCGAGCGGGGCTTTCGCCTGGTCACCGTCTCCGATCTGCTCGGCGTGCCGCGCACGGAGGTCGAGATACCCGTCACGGGAGGCCAGCACCTGCGCGGCCGGCTGCTCATCGGGACGCTCGCGGTCGCGCGCGGGGTGACCACCGGGCTCACCGTGCTGCTCGTGCCGATCGCGCTGCTGATGGTCGCGCGCGCGGCCGTCATGGTCACGCTCGCCCGCCGCCACGCCCGGAGGCGCGCCGCGCTGCCCGCGGACCCGGAGTTCGCGCCGTCGGCGTCGATCATCGTCCCGGCGTACAACGAGGCGGTGGGGATCGAGCGCGCCGTGCGGTCGTTCGCGGCCTCGGACCATCCCGCCTTCGAGGTCATCGTCGTCGACGACGGCTCGGACGACGACACCGCCGATCTCGTGGAGGCGCTGGGACTCCCCGGCGTGCAGGTCGTGCGCCAGCCCAACGCCGGCAAGCCCGCGGCGCTCAACCGCGGGATCGCGATCGCCCGCAACGAGGTCATCGTCATGGTCGACGCGGACACGGTCTTCGAGCGCGAGTCGCTGCGACGGGTCGTCGCGCCGCTGGCCGCCGCCGAGGTCGGCGCCGTGTCGGGGAACACCAAGGTCGGCAACCGGCGCGGGCTGCTCGGGCGCTGGCAGCACATCGAGTACGTGATGGGGTTCAACCTGGATCGGCGCCTCTACGACGTCCTGCGCTGCATGCCCACGGTGCCCGGCGCGATCGGCGCCTTCCGGCGCGAGGCGCTGGCCGACGCCGGCGGCGTCTCGTCCGACACCCTTGCCGAGGACACGGACCTCACGCTCGCGATCGGCCGCGCCGGGTGGGAGGTCGTGTACGCCGAGGAGGCCCGTGCATGGACCGAGGCGCCGTCGACGCTCTCGGCGCTCTGGCGCCAGCGCTACCGCTGGTCCTACGGGACGATGCAGGCCGTCTGGAAGCACCGCTCGGCGATCTGGCGGCCGGGCGAGGCGCGCATCGGGCGGCGGGGGATTCCCTACCTGGTGCTCTTCCAGGTCCTCCTGCCGATGCTCGCCCCGATGATCGACCTTTTCGCGATCTACGGGCTCGTGTTCCTCGACCCGCTCCCGGTACTGGGCTACTGGGTGGCGTTCAACGTCCTGCAGCTGGCGCTGGGCTGGTACGCGTTCCGCCTGGACGGCGAGTCGCCGCGCGTGCTGTGGACGATGCCGTTGAAGCAGTTCGTCTACCGCCAGCTCATGTACCTCGTGGTGATCGCGTCCGTCGTCAGCGCACTCCAGGGCACGCGCCTGCGCTGGCAGCACATGGAGCGCACCGGAGACGTGCAGGTCAGCGAGTGAGCCGGTCGCGCGCCCGCCGTATCCTTGACGGGTGCCCTCCAGTGGCCCGTCCTGGTTCCCGCTGCCGCGCCGGGGAGCCGCCCCGGGAGGCCCCGTTCCGCGCTCCGGCGGGACCGCGAGCACCGGGCTGACCGCTGACGAGCTGGCCTCCGCGGTCGTGGACTGCGGGGTCTACGACGCCGGCGAGCGCCA
>JAOPZW010000033.1 GCA_025963905.1 Solirubrobacterales bacterium
CCAGCACCGTGCCGACGTCGACGGTGGCGCCCACCTCGACGAGGATCTCCGCCAGGCGTCCCGCCACCGGCGAGGGCAGGTCGGTGTCGATCTTGTCGGTGGAGATCTCGCAGATCGTCTCCTCGTACGCGACCCAGTCGCCCACGTGCTTCTTCCACTCGACGATCGTGCCCTCGGAGACTGAGACGCCCATCTGCGGCATCGTGACCTGGATCAGCGTCTCAGTACTCGAGGAGCTCACGAGCCGCCTCCTTCACTCGGTCGACGCTGGGCAGGACCGCCTGCTCCAGTGGCGGGGAGAACGGGATGGGGATGTCGGGAGTCGCCACGCGGCGGACCGGGCCGTCGAGGTCCTCGAAGCCCCGGTCGGCGATCAGCGCGGCGACCTGCGCGCCGGCCGCGCAGGTCTCGTTGGCCTCGTCGACGATCAGCGCCTTGCTCGTCTTGCGCACGGACGCCAGGATCGCCTCCTCGTCGAGCGGCACCAGCGAGCGCAGGTCGACGACCTCGACCGACGCGCCGTCGAGGTCCTCCGTGGCCTCCATCGCGGTGTGCACCATGGCGCCGTAGGCGAACACCGTCAGGTCGGTTCCCTCGCGTGCGACGCGGGCGGTGAACGGCGTCTCGTAGAGGCCGTCGGGCACCTCGCCCTTGACCCGGCGGTAGAGGTGCTTGTGCTCGAGGAAGACGACCGGGTTGCGGTCGCGCACGGCGCTCACCAGCAGCCCCTTCGCGTCCTCGGCGGTCGACGGCGCGACGACCTTCATCCCGGGTGCGTGCATGAACCACGCCTCGGGGTTCTGCGAATGGTACGGGCCGCCGGAGAAGCCGCCGCCGGAGGGGAGGCGCACGGTGATGTTCACCGGCAGGCCCTGGCGGTAGTACATCTTGCCCGCGACGTTGACCAGCTGGTCGAAGCCGCAGGAGATGAAGTCGGCGAACTGCATCTCGCAGATCGGCCGGAGCCCCACGACCGCGGCGCCGACGGCGGTGCCGATGATCCCCGACTCGGCGAGCGGGGTGTCCATCACGCGGTCGGGCCCGAACTCCTCGATGAAGCCGTCGGTCACCTTGAAGGCGCCGCCGAAGACGCCGATGTCCTCGCCCATGACGAAGACGCGCTCGTCGTGGCGCATCTCCTGACGCATCGCATCCGAGATCGCCTGCAGGTAGGTCATGGTGGGCATCAGGCGCCCCTGTCCCGCGCGCCCACGGCGAAGCCGCTCCACGGCGCGGCACCGTCGCCCAGGACCAGGTCCTCCTCGCCGTCGTAGAAGACGCGGTCGGTAGCCGTTGCCGGGTCCGGCATCGCCATCGCCAGCGCCTCCTGCGTGCCCGCGTCGATCGCGGCCGTGACCTCCTCGCGCAGGGCGTCGACGTCAGCGCCAAGGTCGCGCACGCGCGCCTCCTGACGATCGATCGGGTCCTTCTGGCGCCACTCCTCGACCTGCTCCTTGGGCACGTACTTCATGTCGTCGTGGGCGGCGTGGCCGTGCATCCGCATGGTCATCGCCTCCAGGAGCGTCGGGCCGCCGCCGGCGATCGCGCGCTCGCGCGCCTCGCGGGTGGCCTCGAACATCGCCTCGGGGTCGTTGCCGTCGACGCGGACGCCCGGGAACCCATAGCCCTGCGCGCGCTCGACGGGGTCCACCGCGAACTGCTGGTCCAGCGGCGTCGAGTAGGCGTACTGGTTGTTCTCCAGGACGAAGATCACCGGCAGGCGCTGCAGCCCGGCCCAGTTCATCGCCTCGTGGAAGTCCCCGCGCGACGTCGACCCGTCGCCGAACCAGGTGATCGCGCAGCGCGCCTCGCGGCGCATCTTGAACGCCATCGCAAGGCCGGTCGCCACGAGCATCATGTCGGGGAGCATCGAGACCATCCCGACGCAGCCGACGCGGAAGTCGCCGAAGTGGATGTTGCCGTCGCGGCCGCCGGTGACGCCGCCGTCGCGGCCCATGTACTGGCCGAGGATGCGCGCCGGCGTCACGCCGCGGACGAGGTGGGCGCCGAGGTCGCGGTGCAGGACGCAGAGGCGGTCCTCGGCCGCCATCGCGAACGCCGAGCCGACCGACACGGCCTCCTGGCCGTAGCCGTCGTAGAACGAGCCCGGGACCTTGCCCTGGCGGTAGAGGTTCATCGCGCGCTCCTCGATGCCGCGCATGAGCAGCATGTACTTCAAGAGCGCGACACGGTCGTCGAGCGTCAGGTGCTCGGAGGCGACGCCTCCGGGGGCGTGCTCTCCCTCCGGCCCGGCGGTCTTGGTGGCCATGCGGCTGGTCGTCCCTTGTGGTCGGGGGCCGTCGGCGGGATCGCCGCGTCGGGCCCTGACTTGGCGCTCGGGCCCGGGATCTCCGGTCCGCGCGCGCCTCTCCTGCGGCCAATGTACCCCAGGAGGCGGCTGCGGGCACGGGGGGTACCCTGGGGCGGATGGCCGGCCACGAGGAGATCCTCTGGCGCAAGCGGCTGCGCTGGCGACTGCGCGGAGCGTCGCAGTGGCCGACGTTCGTGGTGCTCCTCCTGGTCGACGCGATCCTGCTGCACGTCCTGCCGATCGCGGGCGACTCGCCGCCGGGGGTGGTGCCCGCGCTCCTGCTGTCGGGCTTCTTCAATCTCCTCGTCGTCGCGGCGCTCACCCCGCTCGCGGGGGCGCGGCTGCGCCGGCGGCGGCCGGGGATGCCGAAGGTCGTCGCCGAGGATCGCGCCGGCACGTGGCTCCTGCTGGGGCTGGCGGTCGCGCTGGTCGCCGCGGGCATCGCCCACCAGCCCGCACTGCGCGCGGCGCGCGACGACTTCGCCGTCCAGATGAACGCGGTCCGCCGCTACGTCGCCGCGCACGCGCCCCCGGAGTACCGGCGCAACATCGACCGCGCCGACACCTGGAAGCAGGCCCCCGACCTGTACCGCACGTGCGTCCCGGGCCCCGACCCGGACCGCGCCCTGTGCCTCGTCGTGAAGACCGGCCGGCCGCGGACGGGCATCGTCCGGGACCCCGACCAGCAGCCCAACGCCAAGGTCGCCGGAGCCGACAACCCTGGCCGTCTGGCCCCGTGAGCAAATGGACTCGCTCACGCGAATTCAAGGATTCCGGCCGTTCGGCCGATGATTCGTCGGCGATGGGTCATCGGCGACACGGATACCTGGCGGCCGCCGGCGTGGGCACATCGATGATCGCCGGCTTCGCGCTGGCCCTCCTCGTCGTGAGCGCCGTCATCGGCTTTCGGGGCTGGCCGACCTCGAGCGTCACCCCGCCGTCGAGCATCTCGGTTCTGCCCGCGGCCGGTATGTCCGCCGCGCGGGCGCCCGCGGCGCACGCGGTCGCCGCCGTCGGGCGCGTCATCCTGCCGGCGGCGCGCGCGCCGGAGCAGCGGGTGGCGCACGCGAGCGCACGCCGGCGCCCCGCGGTCGCCCCGTCGCGCCCGAGCACCGGCGTGCTCCCGTCCCGACCCGCGGTCGTCCCCACGTCCAAGACGCCGGCCCCCGTCGCTCCTGCGGCCGTGACCCCGACGTCGGCGGCGCCGCGCGACGGCGACGGCGTCCGCCGGACGACCCAGGACACCGGCGCCGTGGTGCAGCAGACCGCACAGCAGGCCGCCCAGGCCGTCACCCCCGTCGCGCCGGTGGCGGGCGGCGCGGTGCAGGCGACCGGTCAGGTGGCCGGCGACGCGATCACGAGCACCGGCCAGGCGCTCGGCGGTGTCCTCGACACGCTGAGCCCCAAGCTCCCGTAGCGCCGAGCGCCGCCCGCTACAGCGCCAGCGCGATCGGCTGTTCGAGCAGCCCGCGGATGCGGCCGAGGAACCCGGCGGCGGCGGCGCCGTAGAGGATGCGGTGGTCGCAGGCCAGCGTCACGGTCATCGCGTGGCGCGCGACGATCTCGCCGTCGCGTACCACCGGCCGGGGAGTCATCGCGCCGACGGCGAGGATCGCAGCCTGCGGCGCGTTGATCACCGCTGTGAAGCTCTGGATGCCGAACATGCCGAGGTTCGAGACGGTGAACGTGCCGCCGGAGAGCTCGGGGGGCGTCACGGCGCCGGCGCGCACCCGCTCGGCGAGGGTGCGCGTCTCGCGCGCGATCTCGCCCAGGCTCTTCTGGTCGGCGTCGAACACCGTCGGCACGACCAGGCTGTCGCCGCCGGCCACGGCGACGCCGACGTTGACGCGGCTGTAGAGCTCGAAGCGCCCGTCCCGGTAGGCGCCGTTGGCGCGGGGGTGCTCGCGCAGCGCGATCGCGCACGCCTTGACGACCAGGTCGTTGTAGGACGGCGTCGTCGCGCCCTGGGCTCCCGCCACCGCCTTGAGCTGCGCCCGCAGCGCGACGGCGGCCTCCATGTCGACCTCGGCCGAGAGCGTGAACTCCGGGACCGTCGCCTTGGACTCGGCCATGCGCCGCGCGATCACCGACTGCGTCCGCGTCAGCTCCTGCACGGTCACGTCGCCCTTGGCGGTGCCGGACTCGGTGACGGTCGACGGCGGCGGCGGTGGTACGGCAGGGGTGGCGGGTGCGGCGGCCTCGGTGGGGGCGGCCGGACCGCCGCTCGCGGCCTCGACGTCGCCCTTGACGATCCGCCCGCCGGGGCCGGTGCCCTGCACGGCGGCGAGGTCGATCCCGCGCTCGCGCGCGAGGCGCCGTGCCACGGGCGAGGCCGCCGGACCGCTGCCGTTGGCGTCGGAGGCGGGCTGCTCGGCCGGCGCCCGTACGGGCACCGTCTCCGGTGCGGGCGCCCCGGTGGCCGCGGCTACGGCGGCGGCCGGGACCTGCTCCTCGGCGAGGACCGCGGCGGCCAGCTCGACCCCCTCGCCGAGCTGCGCGATCGGTGCGCCGACCGGGAGCGTCTCGCCCTCCGGGGCGAGGATGCGCAGGGTCCCGCTCGCGTCGGCCTCGTAGGTCATCGTGGCCTTGTCGGTCTCGATCTCCACGAGCTCGTCGCCGGGCGCCACCTCGTCGCCGTCGCTCTTGAGCCACTTGAGGATCGTGCCCTCCTCCATCGAGTCGGACAGGCGCGGCATGACGACTTCAGGCATCGCCGCGCACACTAGCGCGGGGTCGCGGCACAACCTCTCTAACCCGGATGCAGGTCGGTGTCGCCCTCGAACGATGCCCAGCGCTCGAAGAACTCGCGGTCCTCGAGGGCCAGGAGATCCGCGCGCAGCAGTCCGGCGACGCGCTTGGCGTCCTTGGGCAGCAGGTCCCAGTAGAAGACGACCTCGCCCTCGTCGACGTCGACGACCTCCACGTGGTCGACGCGTTCGGGCGCGGCGAAGGCCGCCGGTGCCCGCCCGCCGCGGCGCACGATGAGCCGGTAGCGCGCCTTGGCCCTCACGCGGCCAGCGCCTTGGCGGCGCGATCGAGGTCGGCGTCGCCGTGGAAGACGCGGTCGCCGGTCCACACGGCCGGGACGTCGCGCACGCCGCGCCCCACCGCCTCGGCGGTCGCCGCGTCCAGCGCCCGCGCCACGCCCTTGGTCTGCAGCGCCTTCAGCAGCGCGGTGGGATGCATCTCGCACGCCGACCCGGCGATCAGCACGTTGTCCGTCACCGCGAGCGAGCGCCCCCCGGCGAAGGCCTGGCGGAAGGCCGCCAGCGAGAAGGCGACCGTGCGCCCGATCTGCCTGGCGTAGGTGGCGGCGCGCATCGCCATCGTGCTGTCGAACGGGAACGGGTCGGGCCAGCGCAGCGCCTGCAGTCCGCGCTGTGCGGCGACGCGCTCGATGCGGGCCAGGGCGATGCTGCGCTCCTCGGCGCAGCGGAACGCGTCCCACGACTCGGCTGCGGGCAGCGCGCTCGCGAGCACCGGCACCCATTCCGTCGCGACGGGCATGAGCTGCAGGACGCGCTCGGCCGCGAGGTACGCGTCGGGGCTGGCCAGGTCGAAGTAGAACGCCGGTCCGGAGGGCGGCGCGGTCCCGTGGTGCGAGACCTCCAGCACCATGGGGGCGCTACCCGTGGATGAGCCAGCCGTCGGCGCCGCGGGCGGCTTCCATGACCGCCTCGCTGAGCGTCGGGTGGCCGTGCACGATGCGGGCCACCTCGGCGTAGCCACCCTCGAGGTCCTTGACGTTGACGAGCTCCTGGATGAGCTCGGTGGCGCGCGTGCCGATGATGTGGCCGCCGAGCAGCTCGCCGTACTGCTTGTCGCCGACGACCTTGACCAGGCCGGCGCGGTCGCCGTAGACGGTCCCGGCGCCGACGGCGCCGTACTGCACCTTGCCGACGACGACGTCGTGGCCCTGCTCCTTCGCCTGCGCCTCGGTCAGCCCGAAGCTCCCGACGTTGGGCATGCAGAACGTCGCGCGCGGGATGTCGATGTAGGAGATCGGGTGCGTCTCGTTCCCGGCGATCGCCTCGGCGGCGATGATGCCCTCGTCGGAGGCCTTGTGGGCGAGCGCGGGGCCGGGGACCAGGTCGCCGATCGCGTAGACGTTGGGCAGCGAGGTGCGCAGGGCGCCGTCGACGTGGACGAGCCCGTGCTCGGTGAGCTTGATGCCGGCCACGTCGAGCCCGAGCCCTTCGACGTCGGGCCCGCGCCCCGCGGCGATCACCAGCCAGTCGACCTCGCCGGACTCGTCGCCGTAGGTGAACCGGCAGCTGACGTCGGTCGTCTCGACGTTCTCGACGAACGTGTTCGTGTGGACCTTGATGCCCTGCTTCTTGAAGCCGCGCTCGGCCAGCTTGGAGACGTCGGCGTCCTCGGTGGGCAGCACGCGCTCGAGCCCCTCGAAGAGCGTCACCTCGGAGCCCAGCCGCGCGTAGGCGCTGGCGATCTCCGTGCCCGACGCGCCGGCGCCGACGACGGCGATCGTCCGCGGCAGCTCCGTCAGGGCCCACGCCTCCTCGGTGCCGATCACGCGTCCGCCGAACTGCGTACCGGGGATCGGCTTCTTCACCGAGCCGGTCGCGATGATCACGCCCTTGGCGACCTGGATCTCGCCGTCGGACGTGCCCTCGACCCTGACGTTCCCGTCGGCGGTCACCGACGCGTGGCCCTCGATGAGGTCGATGCCGTTCTTCTTGAACAGCCCGGCGACGCCGCCGGTGAGCGTCTTGACGACCTTGTTGCGCCGCTCGCCGATCGCGGCGAAGTCGACCTCGGGCGCCCCGACGGTGATGCCGAACTCGCCGGCGTCGCGGACCTCCTGGAGGATGTCCGCGCTGCGCAGCACGGCCTTGGCGGGGATGCACGCGTAGTTCAGGCAGCGTCCACCGACCTGGTCCTTCTCCACCACCACCGTCCTCATCCCGAGCTGTGCCGCCCGGATGGCGGCGACGTAGCCGCCCGGGCCTGAACCGATGACGACGACGTCGTAGGAGGAGGAAGCCATGAGGCGCGTGAGCCTAACGAACGGCGTCGTGCGGGCGCCGCTCGGGCGCCTGGAGCCGGGCCATGACCCGGACGAGCTTCCAGAACAGCCAGCCGCCCAGCCCGATGATGACCACGCACAGGGCCACGGCGGCGAGGTTGGACGCCACCAGGAGGGACAGCGCGGCGATCGCGACGGTGATCCCGAGCAGGGCCTCGAAGCCGAGCACCGCCCAGTAGCGGTGATGCCACATGCCCCACGCGGCGCCGGCCATGAGCGCGGCGAAGAGGATCACTCCGGCGGGTCCGGGCTTGCGGCCCTGCACCTCCAGCCCGGCGGCGTAGGCCCCCAGGTTGCCGACCGCCAGGGCGGCGGCGAGCACGCTCGCGACGACGAGGGGCGCCGGCCGCTCGCCGGCATCCAGCGGACGCAGTCGTGCGCGCACCTCGGCGTTCTTGAGCTCCGTGCGCGCGTAGCCGCGGCGCATCTGCTCAGGGCCGGCCGGGCGCTGCTTGCGGCTACGCCGGCCCAAGGGGGACCCTCCGCTCCACCGCGGCGCGCAGCGCGCGCGCGGCGGCCTCCGGGTCTTCGGCCTCCGCGATCGCCCGCACGACCACGATGCGCGACGCGCCGGCCTCGACGACCTCGCCGGCGTTGCGCGCGTCGATGCCGCCGATCGCGAACCACGGGCGCTGCACCGTCTCGGCCGCGTGGCGGACCGGCTCGAGGCCGATCGCCGGCCGGCCCTCCTTCGTCGGCGTCGCGTGGACGGGCCCGACCGCGATGTAGTCCACGTCCAGCGCCGCGGCGTCGTCGGCCTGGCCCTCGGAGTGCGTGGAGAGCCCGACGAGGCACTCGGTGCCGACCGCCGCGCGCGCGTGGGCGACGGGCTCGTCGTCCTGACCCACATGCACGCCGTCGGCGCCGACCGCGGCGGCCACGTCCGGGCGGTCGTTGAGGAGGAACAGCGCGCCCGCCGCCTCGCACAGCGCGCCCGCGCGCCCGGCGGCCTCGACGAGCTCCGGGTCGGCCGCGCGCTTGTCGCGCAGCTGGAAGACGTCGACGCCGCCCGCCAGCGCGGGCGCGAGCACGTCCTCCAGCGGGCGCCCGCCGGGGGTGCGGTCGCAGACGAAGTACAGCCGCGCGGTGGCGAGGCGCTCGCGACGGTCGGTGGCGGGGCTCACGCGCCACAGTGTGGCAAGGCGGCGGCGCTACGATGCCCGCAACGGGAGCCCGGCGTTCGAGGGCTGAGAGGGCGACACTGCAGTCGCCGACCGTCAGAAGCTGATCCGGGTCATGCCGGCGAAGCGAGGAGGAGTTCCGATCGCATCCAGCCAGCCCGCAACCGACGTAGCCGTCATCGGAGGCGGCGTGATCGGCCTGGCCATCGCCTGGCGCGCCCGCGCGCGCGGCCTCGGCGTGACCGTGTTCGACGGGCGCGATCCCGGCTCCGGCGCCTCCAGCGTCGCCGCCGGAATGCTGGCGCCGGTCACCGAGGCCGAGGCGGGCGAGCGAGCGCTGCTCGCGCTCGGGATGGAGAGCGCCCGGCGGTGGCCCGCGTTCGCCGCCGAGCTGCGCGACGTCACCGGCGTCGACGTCGGATACCGGGCGTGCGGCACGCTGGTCGTCGCCCGCGACGGCGACGAGGCCGAGGCGCTGGACCGCGAGGTCGCGCTCCGCGAGCGCCTGGGCCTGCGCACGGCACGCCTGCTGCCCTCCGAGGCGCGTCGCCGCGAGCCCGCGCTCGCGCCCTCTGTGCGCCTGGCGCTCGACGTCCCCGACGACCACGCCGTCGATCCGCGGCTCGTCGCTGCGGCGCTCGTGCTCGCCGCCCGCCAGGCGGGCGCGGTGCTGCACACCGGCGCCGGCGTGCGCAGCGTCGTGTGCGACGGCGAGCGCGTGACCGGCGTGGCGCTCGAGGACGGCTCCGTCGTCCAGGCGGGGCAGGTCGTCGTGGCCGCCGGTGCGTGGTCCGCGCTGCTGGAGGGCGTGCCGGCCTCGGCCCAGGTTCCGGTGCGCCCGGTGAAGGGCCAGACGCTGCGCCTGCTGGATCCGAGCGGCCCCGGTCTGCTGGAGCGCGTGTTGCGGTACGAGGGCGGCTACATCGTCCCCCGCGGCGACGGGCGCTACGTGCTCGGCGCGACCGTCGAGGAGCGCGGGTTCGACACGGCGATGACCGCCGGCGCGGCGTACGAGCTGCTGCGCGACGCGTCCGAGCTCGTGCCCGGGATCCTCGAGCTCGAGATCGAGGAGCTCGTCGCGGGCCTGCGGCCCGGCACGCCCGACAACGGACCGATCCTCGGCGCCGCGCAGGGGGTGGCGGGCCTCCTGTGGGCCACCGGCCACTTCCGCAACGGCATCCTGCTGACGCCCGTGACCGCCGACCTCATCGCCGCCGAGCTCGCGGGCGAGCCGGCCGAGCACGCGTTCGCCGCCGATCGCTTCGCGAGCCCCGCACCCGGGCCGGCGGCGGTGCCGGCGCCGTGATCTTCGTCAACGGCGCCCCGACGCAGGGCCACGACGGCGCGACCGTCGCCGATCTGCTCGCGGTGCTCGGCGTCGACCGCGACGCACGCGGAGTGGCCGTCGCCGTCGACGGCGAGGTGATCCCGCGCCGCGAATGGCCGGACCGCACCGTTCCGGGCGGAGCGCGGGTCGAGGCCCTGACCGCGATGCAAGGGGGCTGACGATGGAGCAGGCCGCCGAGCGGATCCCGATCACCGACACGCCGTTCACGATCGCGGGGCGCACGCTGCGCTCGCGGCTGGTGCTCGGCACCGGCGGCTTCCCGCGGCTGGAGACGCTCGCCGAGGCGATCCGCGCCACCCGTGCCGAGCTCGTGACCATCGCGCTGCGGCGCATCGATCCGCAGGCCCGCGGCTCGCTCGTGGACGTCCTCGACGGGTGCGGCGTAGAGCTGTTGCCGAACACCGCCGGCTGCTACACGGCGCGCGACGCGGTGCTCACCGCCAAGCTCGCCCGCGAGGCGTTCGGGACGGACTGGGTCAAGCTCGAGGTCATCGGCGACGAGCGCACCCTGCTGCCCGACGCCCCGGAGCTGCTGGTGGCCGCCGAGGAGCTCGTCGACGACGGCTTCACCGTGCTGCCCTACACGAACGACGACCCGATCCTCGCCCGGCGCCTGGAGGACGTGGGCTGCGCCGCGGTCATGCCGCTCGGCTCTCCGATCGGCTCGGGCATGGGGATCCGCAACCCGTACAACCTGCAGCTCATCATCGAGCGCGCCTCGGTGCCGGTGATCCTCGACGCCGGCGTCGGCACGGCCAGCGACGCGGCGCTCGCGATGGAGCTCGGCTGCGACGGCGTGCTGTGCGCCAGCGCGATCGCCCGCGCGCAGGACCCGGTGGCGATGGCCCACGCCATCCGCGCCGCGGTGGAGGCCGGGCGCCTCGCACGCTGTGCGGGGCGCATCCCGCGCCGCCGCTACGCCGAGGCCTCCACGCCCGACGCCGGCCTGGCCGACCTGACGCCGCCCGTCGAGTGAGCCGGGCCGTCTCCGCAGACGATGTCGCCGACCGCTGGCAGTCGGCCTGGGCCGGGCGCGAGCGCCGGGCGTTTGCCGAGGTGTGCGCGCCCGACGTCCATTACGAGGACCCGTTCTGCGCCCAGCCGCTCGACGGTCCCGACGCGATCGCCGACCACGCCGCGCGGCTGTGGACGCTGCTGCCCGACGCGGGCATCGAGCGCACCGGCGAGCGACTCACCGACGGGCGCTTCGTCGCCGCGCCATGCAAGCTGCTGGGCACCCACCGCGGGAGCCTGGACGGCCTGCCCGCCTCCGGGCGCTTCCTCGTCGTGCACCTCGTCTTCTACTGCGAGCTGGATCCGCCGCGCGAGCGGCTGTGGCGGGTGCGCACGTTCCTCGACGCCTACGACGCCGCCGTGCAACTCGGCGTCCTGCCCGCGCGCGGCACGCTGAGCGAGCGGGCGCTGCTCATGCTGCGCGGCTTCGGGCTGCGCGCGCGCGGCTGAGGGCCGCGGTCACTGGACGGTGAGCGTGCCGTCCATCCCCGGGTGCAGCGTGCAGACGTACTTGATCTCGCCGGCCTTCGTGGGCGTGAACTCGAAGCTGCCGCCGTGCCCGAAGGTGGGCGACTTGATCTGCTCTCCCGACTGCGAGGCCACGTCGTGGGCGACGGTGTCCTCGTTGACCCACTTGACCTTCTGACCGACCTTGACGGTCACGGCCTTGGGGTCGAACTGGATGTTCTGCATCTTGATCACGACCGCGCCGCCCGAGGACGAGGGCGCGGGCGTCGACGTCGCGGTGGAGGTGGAAGCGCCACCGGAGCCGTTGTTGCTGCTGCCGCAGCCCGCGGCGGCGAGCGCGAGCGCTGCGCAGGCGAGCAGCACACTGGTGAGCCTGGTCATCGAACTTCCTCCTGGGCAAGGGTGGGGGTGCTTCGCTTCTTCGTTGACGCACAGACATTGTCGACCTTCCCGATCACGCGCCGACCGCTTCGACGAGCACGGCGGGGTGGTCCGAAAGCGACCCGCGCTCGAGCGCCTGCGGCGGCCCGGCCGCGACGAAGCCGCGGCCCAGCACGTGGTCGACGCCGATGCCGCCGAGGGGCGTGAACCCGGGCACCCGCGGCTCCCCGACGTTCGCGTCGCCGGCGAGCAGCGCCGGCGCGTCGCCCGCCCAACCCAGGACCGTGCGCCCGGCGCGCGCGAGATCGGCCTGCGCCCGCTCCTCGGAGGCCACCTGCGCGTGCAGGTTGGCCACCCACGTGCCGTCGGCGAGCGCCACGGCGTGCACGACACGGCGCTCGGGCCACCAGCGCAGCCGCCGCAGGCGATGCTCGAGGATCGGGGTGCCGCGGACGAGGATCGTGTTGGCGCCGCCGGCGTTGGACTTGATGAGGTCCGGCCGCCACTCGGCGGCCCGGCGCCGCAGCGGGAGGAGCCAGTTGCGCGAGGTCAGCGCCGTGCGCGCGCTTGCGCCGGCCGCGCGGCCCAGCGCCGGGGGCCACCACGGCGGGACCTCCTGCAGGAGGGCGACGTCCCACGGCCAGCCGGCGATGGCGGCGGCGAACTCGCCGAGCAGCGCCTCGTGGCGCTCCGGCATCGCGCGGCCGTGGAAGAGGTTCCAGGTCAGGACGAGCATCGCTGCGTATCCTCCCGCGCTTGCCGCGTCACCTGCTCACCGGCGAAGAGCTCTCCCGAGACGATCTCTACGGCCTCCTGGACCGAGCGCTGGAGCTCAAGGCGGCGCCGCGCTCCTCGGACGCGCTGCGCGACTCGGTGGTGGCGCTCGTGTTCGAGAAGCCCTCGACGCGCACGCGCCTGTCCTTCGAGGCCGGCGTCGTGGAGCTCGGGGGCCACCCGATGATCCTGCGCTCGGGCGAGATGCAGCTCTCGCGCGGCGAGTCGGTGAAGGACACCGCGCGCATCCTGTCGCGCCACGTCCAGGCCGTCGGGGTGCGGACCGGTCCCGACGCAGTCCTCGAGGAGCTGGCGGCCGAGGGCACCATCCCGGTCTTCAACATGCTCACCGCGGGCCACCACCCGTGCCAGGCGCTCGCCGACCTGCTGACGCTGCGTGAGACGTTCGGACGCCTCGAGGGCCTGAAGCTCGCCTACGTGGGAGACGGCAACAACGTCGCGCGGTCGCTGGCGATCCTGGGTGCGACCGCGGGCGTCGAGGTCGCCGTCGCGGCGCCCGCGGGCTATCAGCTCGAGCCGGTCGCCGGCGCGGTGCTGACCGGCGACCCGGCCGAGGCGGTCGCGGGGGCCCACGCGGTGTACGCCGACGTGTGGGTCTCGATGGGCGACGAGGAGACCGCCGGAGAGCGCCGCGCGGCGCTGGGGCCCTACCGCATCGACGACGCGCTGCTCGATCGCGCGGCGCCGGACGCCATCGCGCTGCACTGCCTGCCCGCCCATCCCGGCGAGGAGATCACGGCCGAGGTGCTCTACGGCGAGCGCCAGCGGATCTGGGACCAGGCGGAGAATCGCCGCCATGCCCAGAAGGCGCTCCTCGAGTGGCTCGTAGCCGACCGGCAGAACGGGTACTAGGCTGCCGCAGACTCGTCGTCCGAGGAGGGAGCAGTCCATGCCGCAGCCGAAGTCATCGGGCTCGTCGTCGAGCCGCAGGAGCGCGCCGGCGTCGGGCCGCGCGAAGTCCTCCCCGGCCGCCAAGCGCAGCACCGCGGCACGCAAGCCGGCCGCCTCGTCGGCGCGCAAGCCCGCGGCGGCCAAGCCGGCGTCTGCGACGGCCAAGTCGCCGGCCCGGAGGTCTTCGGCCGCGCGCCAGGGCGCCGGCACGACGAAGCGCTCGACGACCGCTCGCCGGACGAGTGCGTCCCGGGCGACCGCCGAGCGCCAGGCCGCCGCAGACCAGTCGAGCCTCACCGCCGTGCGCGAGCGTCTCAGCCGCGGTGTGGTCGTCACCGCGGAGTCGATCCAGGAGGCGCTGGACGACGCCGTCGAGCGCGGCCGCGTGACGCGCGCCGATGCGCAGTCGCTGGCGGAGGACATCGTCAACCGCGGGCGCAAGCAGGCCCAGGACTTCCTCGCCGACGTCGAGCGGCTCCTCGGCCGGGGGCGCTCGGGCGTGGACACCGCGGGCGATCGTGTCCTCCGCGAGGTGGACCGCGCACGCCGCGTGGCGGGCGTCGGCTCCTTCCCGATCCTCGGCTTCGAAGGACTGACCGCCCAGCAGGTCACCGCCCGTCTCGGCGACCTCAGCCCGGCCGAGCTGCGCAAGGTCCGCGACTACGAGAAGCGCCACGCCAACCGCAAGTCGGTGCTCGTGGTCATCGAGCGCAAGCTGGCGTAGCGCGCAAGCCTGCCATCCTGGGTGGGGATGGACGTCACCGCCCCCACCAAGCCCCAGCGCGGCCAGGAGCTCGAGCTGCGCATCGACAGCGTCGCGTTCGGGGGCAACGGCATCGCGCGCCTGGATGCCGACCCGCAGAGTCCCTCGGGCGCGGGCGGCTATGTCGTCTTCGTGTCCGGGGCGGTGCCCGGCGATCTCGTACGCGCCGTCGTCACCAAGCGCAAGAAGGCCTACGCCGAGGCGCGGACGCTCGAGGTGCTCGAGCCCTCGCCCGACCGCGTCGCGCCGCTCGCCGAGCATGCCGGCGCGCCGTGGCAGGTCCTGCCCTACGAGCGCCAGCTCGAGATCAAGGCGCAGCAGGTCGACGACGCGCTGCGGCGCATCGGCAAGCTGGACGGCTACGCGCTGGAGCCGATCATCCCGGCGGTCGAGCAGTGGCGTTATCGCAACAAGCTCGAGTACTCGTTCGGGACCGACGACGAGGGCCGCCTGGTGTGCGGGTTCCACGCACCGGGGTCATGGGAGCGCATCGAGCACATCGAGGACTGCCTGCTGGCCTCCGAGGCCGGCAACGAGGCGCGGCGCAGGGCGCTGGCCTGGTGTCGCGAGCGTGGCCTGAGTGCCTACGACCGCCGTGCGCACGTGGGTCTGCTGCGCAACCTCGTCGTCCGCGAGGGCCGGCGGACCGGCCAGCTGCAGGTGCGCCTGGTCACCTCCGACGACGAGGTCGACCTCGACGGGTTCGCCGAGGCGGTCGGGGCCGACAGCGTCGTCTGGACCCGGGTGGCGGGAGTGGGGGAGACCACCATGGGCGGCATGAGCGAGGTGCTCGCCGGCAGCGTGGGGATCGACGAGGAGCTCGGGGGCCAGCGCTTCCGCATCAGCTCCGAGGCGTTCTTCCAGACGAACACCGAGATGGCCGAGCGCCTGTACGGGATCGCCGGGGAGTACGCCGGCCTGCAGGGCTGGGAGCGCGTGTTCGACCTCTTCTGCGGCATCGGCACGATCGGGCTGTCGCTGGCGCCGCGCGCCGGCGAGGTCTGGGGCCTGGAGATCGTCGAGGAGGCGATCGCCGACGCGATCGCCAACGCGCGCCTCAACGAGATCGAGAACGCCCGCTTCTTCGCGGGCGACGTCCGCCTCGCCCTCCGCGAGCTCGTCGAGCAGGCCGGCCGGCCCGACCTCCTCGTGGTCGACCCGCCGCGCTCGGGCCTCAGCCAGAAGGTCGTGCGCCGGATCATCGAGGCCAACCCCAAGCGCATCGTCTACGTGTCGTGCAACCCCACGACGCTCGCGCCCAACGCCGCGCAGCTCGTCGAGGAGGGCTACGCGCTGCGCCGCGTGCGCCCCGTCGACATGTTCCCGCAGACGCCGCACATCGAGTGCGTGGCGCTGCTCGAGCGCGCGTAGCCGCCCGCCGCGGCGGACCTCAGGCGCTCACGATTCCTGCGGCGCCGGCTGCGGCCCCTCGATCGACAGGCGGGGAAGCCGGCGGTCGACGGCGCGAGGCATCCACCAACTGGCCTGCCCGAACAGGTGCATGAGGGCGGGCACGAGCACCAGGCGGATCACGAAGGCGTCGAACAGCACCGCGGAGGCGAGGCCGAGACCGAAGAGCTTGATCGTGCGGTCCCCGCCGAACATGAATGATCCGAAGACGCTGATCATGATGATCGCCGCGGCCATCACGACCTTGCCGGTGAGGGCAAGTCCGTGGCGCACGGCGTATCCGGGGTTGCGCGAGTGCTGCCACTCCTCGTGCATGCGGGTGACGAGGAAGACCTCGTAGTCCATCGACAGCCCGAAGATGATCGCGAACAGCATCACGGGCAGGAAGGGCTCGATGGGCGCCGTCGTCTGCACGCCGAGCAGCGAGGCGAGGTGGCCGTCCTGGAAGACGAACGTGATGACGCCGAGCGCGGCGCCGATGCTCAGCAGGTTGAGCAGTGCCGCCTTGATCGGGACCAGGACGGAGCGGAACACGACGAGCAGGAGCAGGAGCGACAGGCCGATCACCACGGCGATGAAGACCGGCAGCTTGGAGGCGATCACGTTGCCGAAGTCGACGGTCGAGGCCGTTGTCCCGCCGATGCTGACCCGCGGGCCGTGGTCGCGCGTGGCGGCCGGGACCACGTGGTCGCGCAAGCGCGCCAGCAGGTCCTTCGTCGCGGCGGCCTGGGGGCTGCTCGTCGGGATCACGGTCAGCGTCGCCGTGTCGCCCGCCCGGTTGAGGGTCGGCGGGCTCACGGTCGCGACGCCCTTGGTCTGGCGCAGCGCGCCGGAGAGGCGGGTCAACTGCGCCTTGCCGTCGGCGCCGCCGACCTCGGCGACGACGAGCAGCGGGCCGTTGAAGCCGGGGCCGAAGCCGGACGAGAGGAGGTCGTAGGCCTTGCGCGTGGTGTTGGACGGCGCGTCGTTCCCGGCGTCGCCGCTGCCCAGGCGCATCCCCGTGATCGGGAACGCGACGACGAGCAGCAGGACGAGCGCCGCCGCCGCGAAGGCGCGCGGCCGCGCCTCGATCGCACGGCTCCAGCGCGCCCAGCCGCGCGGCTCGGTGTCGGGGTCGGCGCCGTCGGCGACCTTCACCCGCCGGCCGAAGAAGCCCAGCAGCGCCGGCAGCAGCGTCAGCGAGCTGATCATCGTCAGCAGGACGGCGAGCGCCGAGGCGACGGCCGGCCCGTTGAGGAACGAGATGCCCAGCAGCAGCATGCCCAGGAGGGCGATGACGACCGTGGTGCCCGCGAACAGCACCGAGCGGCCGGCGGTGTCCATCGCGGTCAGCGTCGCCGCGCGCACATCGGCGCCCGCGGCGCGCTCGCCGCGGAACCGGTTGATGATCAGGAGCGCGTAGTCGATGCCGACGCCCAGGGCGATCATGACGGCCAGCGTCGGGGCGAAGTCGGCGATGGCGAAGCCGCCGGTCGCGGCGTAGACGAGGCCCATGGCCACCGCGATCGCGGCGAAGGCAGAGACGAGTGGCATCGCCATCGCCGTGAACGAGCCGAGCACGAGCACGAGCACTACAACCGCGACGAGGACGCCGACGAGCTCGCCGGCGCCGGTCGAGGGCCGCTGGGCGCGCTGGATCGCCTGGCCGCCGAGCTCGACCTGCAGGCCATTAGTGGCGCCCGCCTTGGCGGTGTTGATGACACGCTCGACGTCGGTCTTGGCCAGATCGACGGCCTGGCGGGAGAACAGGATCGTGGCGTACGCGGTCCGTCCGTCGTGGCTGATGGCCCCCTGACCGCGGTACGGGCTCGTGGTGCCGGCGACGCTCGGCTGCCGTGCGATGCGCTCGACGACCTGCTGGACCTGCGCGCGCCGAGCGGGCTGCGTCAGGGATCCGGTCGCGACGTGGAAGACGACCTGGCTGGCGTCACCGGACTGCTGCGGGAAGCGGTGGCGCAGCAGGTCAAGGGCCCGCTGCGAGCTCGTGCCGGGAAGCGTGAAGTTGTTGACGTACCCGCTGCCGCCGGTGGCGAGAGCCCCCGCGGCGACGATGAGGGCGACCCAGACGGAGGCGACGAGGCGGCGGCGGTCATGGGCGAAGGCGGCGAAGCGGCGCATGGCGCGGAGCTTGGCACACTGAACGCAGGTTTGCAACCACTGCAGAATTCACCTGTCTGCAACAGATGCTACGATCTCGTCCGCCATGGGTCTGAGGGAGCGTAAGAAGGAGCAGACGCGGCTCACCATCGAGGATGCCGCGTTCCGGCTGTTCGCCGAGCGGGGGTTCGCCGCCACGACGGTCGCCGACATCGCGGAGGCGGCGGTCATCTCGCCGCGAACGTTCTTCGCCTACTTCCCGTCCAAGGAGGACGTCGTCTTCGCCCATTTCGACGACCTCGTGGCCTCGCTCGGTGCGCGGCTCGAGGAGCGAGGGCCGAAGGAGACGACGTTCGACGCGTTGCGCGGCTGGATCGGCGAGCTCATGGAGCTCGGGGTGGTGAACGAGGACCGCGAGGCGGTCCGCCGGCAACTGCTGTGCGACAACGAGGCGCTCGTCGCGCACGAGCGCCATTTGTTCGGCCGCGTCGAGCGGGTCATCGCCGCCTCGGTCGCCGCTGATCTCGGCGACGACCCGGACGACCTGCGCCCGCGCCTGGTCGCCGCCGCCGCCCTCGCCGCGCTGACGTCTCTGAAGCCGCCAGGCGCCCACAAGGATCACGGGCGCCCAGCCAGCCCGGAGGAGATCGAGGTGCTCGACGAGGCCTTCGCCTTCCTGCGCGGCGGCATCGCCGCGCTACAGCGCCGCCGCGCCGCGGCAACCGCCACCGCCCACCGCTGATGAGTCAGCCGGCCCGGCCCGCATGGGTGCCGGACGAGCTGTACCCGTTCGAGAGCCGCTACGCGGAGGTGGCGGACTCCCTCGTCCACTACATCGACGAGGGAAGCGGGCCGCCGCTGCTGCTCCTGCACGGCAACCCGACCTGGTCGTTCCTCTATCGCGAGGTCGTCAAGGGGCTTCGCGACCGCTACCGGTGCATCGCGGTCGACTATCCGGGCTTCGGCCTCTCGTCCGCCGCGCCGGGCTACGGCTACACGCCGGCCGAGCACGCAGGCGTCCTCGAGCAGTTCGTCCTGCGGCTGGACGTCACCGGCGTGACGATGATGGTGCAGGACTGGGGCGGGCCGATCGGGTTCGCCGTGGCGACCCGGCATCCCGAGCGCTTTGCGGCGTTCGTCATCGGCAACACGTGGGCGTGGCCGAAGAGCGACCCCGGCACCCAGCTCTTCTCACGGCTGCTCGGCGGTCCGATCGGACGCCGGCTCATCGCGCAGCGCAACGTCTTCGTCGAGCGGATCCTGCCGGGCGGCGTGCGCCGGCGGTCGCTGCCGGACGTGGTGATGGACGCCTACCGCGGGCCCTTCCCGACACCCGCCTCGCGCCGGCCGACCGCCGTCTTCCCGCGGGAGATCCTCGGCAGCCGGCCGTTCCTCGCCGAGATCGAGCTACGCCTGCCCCCGCTGCGCGACCGTCCCGCGCTCATCGTGTGGCCGACCCGGGACGTGGCGTTCCGCGATCGCGAGCTTCGCCGCTGGGAGCAGCTCTTCCCCGATCACCGCACCGTCTCGCTCGACGGCGCCGGCCACTACATCCAGGAGGATGCCCCCGACGAGATCGTGGCGGCGATCCGCGGCTGGCACCCGGACGTCGTCTAGGGTCCGCGGCCGTGGACGTGATCGACGAGCTGCTCGCCAACAACCTCGCCTACGCGGGCTCCCTGCCCGCCCGGCATCTCGACGTCCGTCCCAGCCGCCGGCTGGCGATCGTGACGTGCATGGACTCGCGCCTGGACGTGTTCGCGGCGCTGGGCCTGCACCACGGCGAGGCGCATGTCCTGCGCAACGCGGGCGGGGTGATCACCGACGACGTGATCCGTTCGCTCGCCGTGTCCCAGCGGCGGCTGGGCACGCATGAGGTGATGCTCATCCATCACACCGACTGCGGGATGCAGGCGCTGACCGACGACGGGTTCCGCGCCGAGCTGCAGGAGGCCACGGGGGTCGCGCCGGCGTTCGCGATCGAGTCGTTCGCCGACCTCGACGCGGACGTGCGCCAGTCCATCCTGCGCGTCCGCCGGTCCGCGTTCCTCTTGCACCGCGACGCGGTCCGCGGCTTCGTCTACGACGTCGACAGCCACCGGCTGCGCGAGATCGACGTCGAAGCCGACGATTGAGCCCGGACACGATTCCGGATTGGATACATTGATCGCGTGGCATCGGCACACCTGGCCGTCGACGATCTCGCCGCACTCCTCCAGGAGCGAATCCTGTCGGGCGCGATCCCGACGGGGACGTGGCTACGCCAGGAGCGCCTCGCCGCCGAGTTCGGGGTCAGCCGCACGCCGGTCCGCGAGGCGCTGCGCGGGCTGCAGGCGCAGGGCATCGTCGACGTCGTGCCCAACCGTGGGGCGCTCGTGTGCGGGCCGACGCTGCGAGACATCCGCGAGGCGTACTCCGTGCGCGCCGAGCTCGAAGGCTATGCCGCCGAGCTGGCGGCCGAATGGGTGCGGGACGAGCAGCTGAAGCGCATGCAGGAGGCCGAGGAGATCTTCGAACGCTCCGCCGCCGAATCGACCGAGATCGACGGCGACGGGCTGTCGGCGCCGATCGAACGCCCGGAGTGGAGCCGCGCCAACGACCTGTTCCACGAAGCCATCCTCGAGGCGGCGGGCAACCAGCGGCTCATCGAGACGGTCCGGGCGCTGCATCGGAGCTTCCCGCGCAACGTCACGTGGTCCACGCTCAGCGGAAACCAGCGCCTGCTGCAGGAGAACGTCGATCAGCACCGGGCCATCGCCGGGGCGATCGCCAGGCGGGATCCGCCCGCGGCCCGGGAGGCGATGATCTTCCACGTGCGGCGGTCCGGCGAGCTCGTCGCCCTGCGCTACGAGCAGTTGCAGACAGCGCCCCCGGTCCGCTGAGATTGTATCCAATAAAGAATGAATGGTATCCTTTCGGGAGATGAGCGCTGCCGCATCTCCCGCTGACACCACGCCGCGCCGTTACGACCTGACCGGGCTCCTGGGGGGCCTGTTCTCTGGGCTGCTCGGCATCGGCGGAGGGACCGTGATGGTGCCGCTCCTGGTCCTCTGGAGCGGCCGGTCCCAGCGCGAGGCCCACG
>JAOPZW010000047.1 GCA_025963905.1 Solirubrobacterales bacterium
GGCGCGGGCGCCGGGCGATGCGCGACGGCGACGGCGCGCAGGTGCGGGAACGCGAGCCCGGGCAGGCGGCCGATGCCCGTCGCGCCGGCGACCAGTGCGACGAGCCACAGCGTGGCGAGGGCCGCCGCGATCATGCCGGCGCGGCGCAGCGCCCGCGCCCGGCGCCCATCGGCCGACGCGAAGACCGGCGCGCCGGAGGCGCCCCGCAGAGGCTCGGCCACGACGCTGCCCATGCTGGCTTCCATACCGCAGGGCACAACGCCCGCGCCCCTCCCAGGTTGGAGGGACGGCGATCTCCTGCGCAACGAGGTGCCATGTGGGACCGTGTCCCCATGAGCACCAGCCATGACTACGACGTCGTCGTCCTCGGCGCCGGTCCCGCCGGCGAGGTCTGTGCAGGTGCGCTCGCCGAAGGCGGCCTCCGCGTGGCCATCGTCGAGCGCGAGCGGGTGGGGGGCGAGTGCTCGTACTTCGCCTGCATCCCCTCCAAGGTCCTGCTGCGCCCGGGCGAGGCGGTCGCCCAGGCCACGGCCGTCCCGGGCGCCGCCCAGGCGGTCAGCGGCCGGATCGACCCGCGCGCGCTCTTCGAGTGGCGCGACGACACGGTCGGGCATTTCGAGGACAGCGGCCAGATCCCCTGGCTCCAGGAGCGGGACATCGACCTCGTGCGCGGCTCCGGCCGCCTCGCGGGACCCGGCGTCGTCGAGGTCGACGGAGCCCCGGGCGCGCGCCTCACCACACGCCACGTCGTCATCGCGACCGGCTCGGATCCCGTCATCCCCCCGATCGATGGGCTGCGCGAGCTCGAGGGCGTGTGGACGAACCGCGAGGTCACGGCGATGCACGAGGCTCCACGGCGCATGCTCGTGCTCGGCGGCGGCCCCGTCGGCGTCGAGATGGCGCAGGTCGTCGCGCGCCTCGGTGGCGAGGTCGCGCTCGTGGAGGGCATGGACCATCTCCTCCCCCGCGAGGCGCGCGCGCTGGGCGACGCCCTGGGCGACGAGCTGCGCCGCGACGGCGTCGAGCTGCACCTCGGCCGTCACGCCGCCGCCGCGCGCCGTGACGGCGGCGACTTCGTGCTCGCGTTCGAGGGCGGCGACGAGCTGCGCGGTGACCGGCTGCTGGTCGCGACCGGGCGGCGGCCGCGCGTCGACGGCATCGGCTTGGAGACGGTCGGCGTCCGCGCCGAGCACGGCGGGATCGCCGTGGACGAGCGCCTGTCAGCCGGCAACGGCCTGTGGGCGATCGGCGACGTGGCCGGGATCTGGCCGCTGACGTACGTCGGCAAGTACCAGGCGCGGATCGCCGCCGCCAATATCCTCGGCGCGTCGCGCACGGCCCATTACGACGCGGTCCCGCGGGTTGTGTTCACCGATCCCCAGGCCGCCGCGGTCGGCGACGGCGATGGCCCCTTCACCGCCACCGTCGCCCTGGCCGACGTGGCGAGGATGAAGACCTATATCCATCCCACCGCCGGGCACCCGTGGTTCCTCACGCTCGTCTCCGACGGCGAGCAGCTGACGGGCGCCTCCGCGCTCGGGCCGGACGCCGGCGAGTGGCTGCAGCAGGCGACGCTGGCCGTGCGCGCGCGTGTGCCGCTCGACGTCCTGCGCGACACGATCCAGCCGTTCCCCGCCTTCTCCGAGGCGTTCGTGGCGGCGCTGGCCCGGCTGGACGACCGGATCAAGGCTGCGCGACCGACGCGGGCGGCGGCTTGACCACCGGCCGGTGCAGCGCGACGCCGGCGACGACGAGGGCGAGGCCGGCGACGTCTGCGACGCCGGGGACCTGAGAAAGGACGGCGATCCCGATGGCGGTGGCGGTGGCGGGCAGCAGCGACACCATCAGCGCGTAGGTCGCCCGGGCGAGGTGGGCCAGCGCGAGCTGATCCGCGACGTACGGGATGACCGACGAGGAGATCCCGACGCCGGCGCCGGCCAGCAGGGCGACCGGGTCTCCGAGCGCGGGCGCCGCCTGCCGCCCGCCGATCGGCGTCACGACGACCGCGGCGATGAGCATCGCGGCGGCGAGGCCGTCGATGCCGCTGATCTGCGGGCGCTTGGCCACGCGGTCGGCCAGCACGATGTAGAGGGCGAACAGGACCGCGTTGGCGAACGCGAACGCGAGCCCGAGGGGCTCGGCGCCGAGCCGGACGCCGGTGAGCAGGTAGACCCCCGGAGCCGCCAGCGCCAGGGCCAGCGCGTTGCGAGGCGTCCGCGCGCCGAGCGCCGCGATGGCGATGACCGGCACGAACTCGATCGCCGCCACCGTGGCGAGCGGCAGCCGGTCGATCGCGGTGTAGAAGCAGGCGTTCATGGCCGCCAGGACGCCGCCCCAGGCGATCAGCAGGCGGCGGCCGCCGGAGTCGAGCACGCCGAACGCGCGCCAGGGCCGGCGCCAGGCGGCGAAGACGACGGCCGCCGACGCGATGCGCAGCCATGCGACGCCGAGCACGTCGACGCGGGCGAACAGCAGGACGGCGAATGCGGGGCCGAGGTAGTGGAAGACCGCGCTGACGACGAAGTACAGGTGCGGCGGCACCCTGACCGGCGCCCGCACGGCTGCGTCGGAGGACATGGCTTCAGGATGCTCACGCCGGGCCCTTTCGTACAGGGCATATCGAAGCTATCCTTCGCCCCATGCCTGTGAATGCAAGCCGAACCGGCAAGATCGCCGAAGATGGCCTCTTGGACGCGACGAACGTGCGGCTGCTCGCCGAGCTCCAGGCCGACGCCCGCGTCTCGCTGGCCGAGCTCGGCCGCCGCGTGGGGCTGTCGTCTCCCGCCGTGGCCGAACGGCTCAGGCGCCTGGAGGACGAGGGCGTCATCACCGCCTACCGCGCCGAGGTCGACCCGCGCAGGCTCGGCTACAGCCTTGGCGTGGTGATCCGGATCAGCCCGTTGCCGCGGCAGCTCTCCGACGTCGCCGAGCTCGCGCGCCAGACGCCTGAGATCGTCGAGTGCCATCGCGTGACGGGCGACGACTGCTTCGTCATGACCGCCTACGTCCGCGACGTCGAGCACCTCGAGGCGATCATCGACGAGTTCGCGGCCTACGGGCAGACCACGACGTCGATCATGCAGTCGTCGCCGGTCCCGCGCCGCGCGCTCGCGCCGCCGCGGGCGTGACGTCGGCCACGGTGACGGAGAACGCGGCGACATAGCGGCCGCCCGGCGGCACGACGGTGAGCCCGTCGCCGCTGACGAGGGCGTTCGTGGGCGCGACCATCGGCTCGAAGCAGACGACGTCGTCCTCGGCCGGCGCGAACACCTGGGCGAAGCGATAGCCCTCGTCGAAGTGCACGGCGATGCGCCGCCCGCCGCCCGCGAGCACGAACTCCGCCCCGGCAGCGACGCCCGAGTAGCCGTCGTCGAAGGTCCGCTCCCGTAGCGCCCCCGCCTGCGCGGGCACGTCCGATCCGCCGCCGGTGGGAATGCCGCGCCCGTCGAGCTCGAGGTGGCGCATCGCCGGCAGCTCGACGTGCCACAGCTCCCGCGGCACGCCCGGCAGCCGGAGATAGGGATGGAAGCCGAAGGCGGCCGGCACCGGGCGCTCGCCGGAGGCCGTCAGCGTCGTGCGCACCGTGAGCGTCCGCCCGGCGACCGCGATCTCGAGCCGGAGGCGATGGGCGAACGGGAAGGCGGCCATCAGCTGGGGGTCGGCGCCGAAGTCCAGCTCCGCGGCGCTCGACGCGGCGCCCGCTTGGCCGGCGCCGCGTACCACCACCCAGTCCGGGGAGCCGGCCAGGAGGCCGTGTATCGGCAGCCCGTGCTCCTCGCGGCGCAGACGGCGCCCGGCGTCGGCCAGGCGCACCTCGATGCCGTCGAAGACGAAGCGGTCGGCGCCCAGCCGGTTGGCCCAGGGGTGCAACAGCGGGATGCCCATCGTCGAGCCCCGCTCCACGTAGGCGTGCAGGCCGCGGCGCTGGCCCAGCAGCTCGCGGCCGCCGTCGCGGAGCGACGACACGACCATGCCCGCGCCGGGGACGACGGCGGCGGCGAGGTCCGCCGAGGCCGAGCGCAGATCGATGGCGTCGAAGCGGGACAAGGCGGGCGCCGACGTTACGCGTGCAGCGCCGTGAGGAGCGCCACGCCGGCGGCGATCGTCCCCACGCCCGCGACCTGGACGCGCGCCAGGCGCTCGCCGAACAGCACGGCCGCGAGCACCGCCGCCAGCGCCCCGAACAGCGACGCGAGGACCGCGGCCACGGCGATTCCGTGGCGCGCACCGAGCGCGTACGAGCCCAGCCCGGCAACCTCGCACAGCCCCGAGGTGACGACGAAGGGCACCGCCCGCCTCGTCAGGCGCAGGCGCCTGGTGAGCGCGAGCGGCAGGGCGAGGGCAGCGGCGCCGATCACGCGGGCGGGCAGCACGCTCCACCACAGCGGCACCGTCTCCGCCGCGCGTGCGATCGCGAGCAGGCTCACGCCGAACGCGAGCGCGGCGGCGAAGGCGAGGATGGCGGGGCGCCCCGCGAAGCCGCCCGCGCCAGGCTCGACCTGACGCCCGGCCAGCACGATGCCGACGGCCACGACGAGCAGCAGGAAGCCGGTCGCGGCGCCGAGCGGCGCGCCCGTGGCGGTGGCCAGCACGGCTGCCACCGCGCCTTCGCTGGACACGATGGGGGCCACCACCCCGACCTTCCCGGTGCGCATCGCGTAATAGGCGATGACCAGTCCCAGGACGTTGCCGGTTCCGCCGACGACGAGCCACGTCACGTTGGAGGCATCGAAATGCGGAACACCCTGTGCGGCGGCCAGCGGCACGCTCACCACGAGGCCGGCGAGCATCACCCAGGCCACCACCGAGAAGGGGTCGAGCAGCTTCGCCGAGCGCGACGAGCAGATCGTCGATCCCGCGAAGGCGAGGGCTGCACCGGTGCCTCCGAGGATCGCCAGCATCGCACCCAGTCATAACAGCCCACTGCGGGTCGCCGCCGTGCGCCTCCGCGGCTCGACCTCAGGCGTCGACGACCAGCCCGTCCAGCGGCCCGAGCAGGCGGCGCAGGCGGCGGGAGACCGGCGGTAGCTCGATGAGCCGGTGCGTGCGCGACTCACCCCGGCGCGCGTGCTCCAGCTGCTCGCGGGCGATCGGCCGCCAGAGCCCGTCGACGACCGCCGCCGGGTCGCCGTCGACCTCGCTGGTCTCGCGCTCGAGGTGCTCGGCCCACAGCGCGAGCCGCGTGCGGCGCACGACCTCGCGATCGTGCGTCACCAGGTTGACCTCGCCGTCGTTGAAGAGCGAGTGGTCGTTGAGGTTGGCCGAGCCGACGGTGAGCCAGCGATCGTCGACGATCCCGATCTTCGCGTGGACGTAGACGCGGTCCAACGTCCGGCCGGTGCGAGCCCAGATCGTGGTCGCCAGGAACCGGCCCGCGCCCCGGTCGGCGTCAGCCAGCGCCGCGACCTGCCCGCGGCTGTCCTCTTCCCCGTTGTTGGCCTTGGAGGGCAGCACGACGACGACGCGGAAGTCGTCCGACGGCGGGTGGCGCAGCTTGTCCGCGAGGACGTCGACGACCGCGGGTGCCCACAGGAACTGGCTCTCGAGGTACACGAGCCGCTGCGCCCCGCGCAGGGCGCGCAGGTAGGACTCCAGAATCCGGAAGTCGCCGCGCGGCGCGAAGGTGTAGAGGTGCTCGGGGAGCGTCCGGACGACCTGCACCTCCACGTCTCCGGCCGGTGGCTGGGGCGCCGGCACGGGCAGCGGCTCGCCGGCGACCTCCTGCCAGCGACCGCGGAAGTGCTCCGCGACGTCGGTGACCGCGGGACCGCGCAGGCGGCACGCCGCGTCGTGCCAGCCGAGCCTTCCCCTGGCGGGGTGCGCCGGTGTGTCGAAGCGGTCGCCCCCGAACGACGTCAGGTCGACGCCGCCCACGAACGCGAGCTCGTCGTCGACGATCACGAGCTTCTCGTGGTGGCAGTGCAGCGGGCGCTCGCGCGCGTCCAGCGCGACGCGGATGCGGGTGTTCGCGACGAGCTCGTCGCGCGCCTCGCGGACCTCCTTGCGGTCGGGATGGAACACGGCGACCGGCGCTCCCGCCCACAGCAGCACGCGGACGTCCACGCGCTCGGCGGCCTCGGCCAGCAGCTCGCGCAGCACGACGGGCGGCTCATCGCCCGTCAGGGCGAAGTGCGGCGTGACGCACCATCCGGCGATGTGCACGTGCCGCCGGGCGCCGCGGATCGCCTCCACGATGGCGGGCAGGACCGCTCCGCCGTCGACGAGGACCTCGAGCTCGTTGCCCGCGCGCGGCGCCGGCTCGCCGGCCGCCCACCAGTCGCCCGGCGGCGGGTCGATGCTGTCGCGGTGGCCCAGCTTGCGCAGGCGCCGCCGGTGATGCACCAGCGTCGCGGCCTCGATCGCGCCGCCGATCGCCCGATCCGCGGCAGCGAGGACGTCTGAGGTGGGGGCGCCCATGCGGCGTACCGGTATCAGAACCGCTCGAACGATCGCACCGTGCCGGCGCCGTAGGCGAGGTGGGGCACGATGTCGGAGGCCCAGTCGGCCGCCGACCAGGTCCGCGGGTCGGTCGCTCCGAGCGCTGCGCTGACGCCGTCGGTCGCCGTCATCGCCGCCAGGCCCACCGCCGCCGAGCGCCACCGCGGCGGCAGGTGCCGCGCCACCGGGTAGGCGAACCCGTAGGCCGCGCCGATGAGCGCGCCGGTGGGGTATCCCGCGAGCGCGCCGAGCGCCTCGCGGCGGTGCTCGGCCTGCTCGCCCTGTCCGAGGCTGATGCCCGCCCTGGTGGCCAGTCGCTGGGCGACTTCCCCGGGCAGCGTGCTCGGCGGGCGCCCGCGCACCGCCATGTCGAGCGTGCTCACGACGTTGATCGCCACCGTCCCGACGGCGCCGGCGGCGACCCCGGCCTTGATGCGCTCGACCATGTCCCGAACGATTCCCGGCAGGAGCGCCGCTAAACGACCAACCGCCTTCCGGCCGCCTTCCTCGACCGCGGGCCCGGCGCGCCCGCATGTGTCATTTACGACGAGCCGGATTTACCGTCAAGAAGGTGCGGATAAGTCAAGACAACGGGCCTCCGCCCACTCACCGGGCGAACCCATTTCTCTGGTGCACAAATGCGTGCGTCAACGCCCGCGCAGCCGGCGCAGGCCCCTGCGTCCGGCACCCGCGGCGCCGCCGCGCGCCGTGCTCTCGGGGAGCGCCGGTCGCGCGGGCACCGGCTCGCCCGCGAGGAGGGCGGCCGGCACGTCATGGGCGAGCCACGTGGCCAGCGCGGGCTCGATCCCGGCCTCGCGCAGCTCGCGCCCGATCGTCGCCGGGCGGTGCTCGCCGTGGCCGTCGGACGCGGCCACCTGCACGGCGCCCCGTTCGACGAGGCGCAGCGCGAAATCACGCACCGTGCGGCCGAAGCGCCCGGTCAGCGCCCCCGCGGTGACCTGGCCGAGCATGCCGTGGGCGATGAGCTCGTCGAGGAGCTCCGGAGATCGCAGGAACAGCGAGCTGCGCTCGGGATGGGCGAGCAGCAGCCGGTGGCCGCGCAGCGCGAGCGACCGCGCCGCCGCCACGAACCCCGGGGCGAGCGTCGGGCTCAGCGGACACTCGAGCAGCAGCCACGGGCCACGGCCGAGCGCCAGCGCCCGGAGCTCGGCGTCGTCGAGGCCGACGGCGCGGGTCGCCGCGACCTCACCGCCCGTGAGGACACGCACGTCGACGCCCGCGGCGTCGAGCAGCGGCTGCAATGCCCCGACGGCGCCTTCGATACGGGCGGCGTCGAGATCCGGGTACGACCAGTCGACGTGGGGCGTCGCGACGATCGTCGTGATGCCGTCGGCACGCGCCCGCCGGGCGAGCGCGACGGCCTCGTCGATCGTCGCAGGCCCGTCGTCGACTCCCGGCAGGACGTGGCAGTGGAGGTCGATCACGCCGTCCATGATGGCGCGGCGTGGACCGGGCGACGCTCAGCCGCTCTTCAGCGGGCGTGCGGCCTTGGCCTCGTAGAGAAGGTCGTCAGCCCGCTTGAGCACCTCTTGCGCGGACTCCTCCCCGTTCCAGGTCGCCACGCCGACGGAGACGGACTGTCCCGCGGGCATCGCGCCGCTCAGACGCTCGATCACGGCCCCGTGATCGTCGCTGCCGCACCCCGGAAGGATGACGGCGAACTCGTCGCCACCCAGGCGCCCGAGGTAGTCGACATCCCGAAGCGCCGTGCGCCAGCAGCCGGCGACCTCCTTCAGCAGCCGATCGCCCGACGCATGGCCCTGCGCGTCGTTGCGCTCCTTGAGCCCGTCGAGATCGAGCATCGCGACCGACAGCGCCTCGCCCGAGCGCCTCGCGCGCGCGATCTCCTCGATGCATCGCTTGTTCCACGCCCGGAGATTCGGCAGGCCCGTGAGCGGATCCTCGGTCGCCAGGGCCTCGAGCGTCTGCTCGAGCTGCTTGCGCTCGGTGATGTCGTGCGCCGCCGCGTAGATGCTCCCGTCATCGGAGCAGGCGCTCCACAGCAGCCAGTGCCAGCTTCCGCCCTTGGCCCGCCATCTGCCCTCGAAGGTGGCCGTCAGGTTCGACTCCCCGGACAGCGCCGCGAGCTCCGCACGGGTGCGCTCGACGTCGTCGGGATGACACAGGTCCAGGAACCGGCTGCTGAACAGCTCGGACTCCGTGTAGCCCAGGTGCTGTATCCACGCGTCGTTGATCCGCGCGAAGGCGCCGTCGCGCTCGACCACGCAGCACAGCTCGTCGGACATCGAGAACCATCGTTCGGCCTGACGCTCGACGCGCCGGCGCGCGTTCACCTCCCGTCCGATGATCGCGGCGATCCCGAACAGCACGATCGCCCGGACCACATAGCCGGTGGGCTCGAGATGGCCGGGCGCGTGGCCCTTCGCCCACACGATGGTGAGCGTGACACCCACCGCCGCGCCGGCGAGGCCGGCCGCAGTCCCGAGCCTGACCGCCAGCAGGACGATCGGCACCAGGTAGAGGATCCCGATCGCGTCGAGCACGTCGTCGTCCGAGAACCGCCACGCCGCGATCGCGGCGAACATGAGTGCCGCGAGCACCGGCGTGACCGCCCGACCGCCGGCCGATGGCCGGGCGCGCAGCCGGCGGCGGCGCATGGACGTGCTCGGGCCGCGCATCGCCTCAGTCAACTTCGCCGACGACCGCAACAGTCCTCTATCAGGTGCGGCGGAGCTCCGTCAGAGCGTCTGTCCGGTGGGTCGGATGAGGATCTCGTTGAGTGTCATGCGTCGCGGCCGGCTGATGGCGAAGGCGATGACCTCGGCGATGTCCTGGGCGGTGATGGACATCGCGTCGTACATCTGCTCGACGGCCTGCTTGGTGTCTGGGTGGGTGATGTGGTCCGTCAGCTCGGTCGCTACGGCGCCGGGCTCGATGACCATCACGCGCACGTCGGGCTGCAGCTCCTGGCGCAGCGCTTCCGACCAGCCGTTGAGGCCCCACTTGGTCGCGTTGTAGACGGCTGAGCCCGGGCGGGCCGTGCGCCCGGCCACCGAGGAGAGGTTGACGAGGTCGCCGCCGCCGCCCTCGCGAAGCTCGTCGAGGAACACCTCGGTCGTGGTCATGGCGCCGAGGAGGTTGACCTCGATCATCTGGCGGATCTCGGTCTGCTGGTCGGAGGAGAACGGCGCGAGCAGCATGACCCCCGCGTTGTTGACGAGGACGTCCGCGCCGCCCAGCTCCTGCTGGACGCGTTCGGCGGCTGCGACGATGGAGTCGCGGTCGGTTACGTCGGCCTCGATGGCGATCGCGCCGTCGCCGAGCTCGTCGGCGAGCGCCTGGATGCGGTCGGCGCGGCGCGCCAGCAGCGCGACGCGGTAGCCGTCGGCGACCAGCAGCCGCGCCGTCGCCTCGCCGATACCCGACGACGCGCCGGTGATGACGGCCACGCGGCCAGTGTTCTGGTCGGTGCTCAAGATGGTCCTCCTGTCGTCTTCACGTTGCTCGACTCCGCGAGCGGCACGAGCCCCCGCGCGACGCGGTGCCAGCCGCTGCCGGCGCCGTAGGCGGCGCGGACGTAGAGGTTGTCACCAACGCGGACGGGACCTGCCTGCGGAGCGTCCCGTCGCGGCGCCGCTCCGCCATCTCCAGCTCCTGGGCTGCCTCGATCCTGCTGAGCTCGTCGCTCGTCCACGTCGTCGTCTTCACACTAGGTCGGTCCACGGCATGACCCAATGTGCCACCGATCCACGCACGCAAACGGGCCCTGTCAGAGGGGTATCGACAGGGCCTCCCAGCGCTGCCGGACGGGGCGTACCGTCATGGTCCGTGGACATGACAGGCGACATCGCCGTCCTGGGGCCGGCGGCGCGCCGGCGGTAGTCCACACGTTCATCCCGCACGGAGGTCATCACCCATGGAGATCACGAGAAACGGCCTCGCCACCGGCAAGGGCCCCGACGACTGGTTCACCGGCGACGTCTACATCGACGCCGTCGCGGCGGCACCCGCCCCCGGGCGGGTGCAGGCCAACCTCGTCCACTTCACGCCCGGCGCGCGCACCGCGTGGCATACCCACCCGCTCGGCCAGACGATCTACGTCACCGAGGGCCTCGGGCTCTGCCGGCGCCGCGGCGGACCCATCGAGGTGATCCGCCCCGGCGACCGCGTCTTCTTCGAGCCCGACGAGGACCACTGGCACGGCGCCGCGCCCAACCGCTTCATGGTCCACCTCGCGCTCAACGAGGTCGATGAGGACCACGTCGCCGCGAACTGGGGCGAGAAGGTCACCGACGAGGAGTACGCCACCTCGAGCACGACCGGGCACTGACCCGGACGCCGCACCGCGCCGATCCGACCGGGACGTCCCCTCTCGGGTAGATGGGACGTCCTGCGGAGAACTGGAATGACAATCGGGGCGCCCGGATTCGAACCGGGGACCTCGCCGACCCGAACGGCGCGCGCTACCAGGCTGCGCCACGCCCCGAAGAGGACTTCAGTATGCCATCGGCGCCGTCGGGAGTGCGGTCAGCCCGCGCCCGCCACGGCCTTGAAGTACCGCACCGCGAGCCCCGTCACCAGGGTCTGGAAGGCCGCCTCGAGCTCGGCGCCCTCGGCCTGCGCCCAGCGCGCCAGCCCGGCGCGCTCGATCGCCTCGCTCTCGGCGATGACGTCGTCGACCAGCTCCGGATGGCGGTCGCAGAAGTACGCGCCGATGGAGTACAGCCCGGAGTCGGTCAGCGCCTCGAGGAAGGCGCCGTCGTGCTGCGGCTCGCTCAACCGCCGCCGACGAGGTTGCCCACGGTGT
>JAOPZW010000052.1 GCA_025963905.1 Solirubrobacterales bacterium
CGACGCCGCCGGAGAGCTTGGCAAGGCGCTCCTGGAGCTTCTCGCGGTCGAAGTCCGAGTCGGTGTTCTCGATCTCGGCCTTGATCTGGTTGATGCGGCCCTTGATGGCCTCCGGGTCACCGGCGCCGTCGATGATCGTCGTCGTGTCCTTCGTGACGACGACGCGGCGGGCGCGCCCGAGCTGCGAGAGCTGTGTGTTCTCGATCTTGAGCCCCAGCTCCTCGGTGATGACCTCGCCGCCCGTGAGGATGGCGATGTCCTCCAGCATCCGCTTGCGGCGGTCGCCGAAGCCCGGCGCCTTGACTGCCACGCCGGTGAACGTGCCGCGCAGCTTGTTCACGACGAGCGTCGCGAGGGTCTCGCCCTCGACGTCCTCGGCGATGATCAGCAACGGCTTGCCGGACTGGATGACCTGCTCCAGCACCGGCAGGATGTCGCGCACCGAGCCGATCTTCTGGTTGGCGATGAGGATGTAGGGATCCTCGAGCACGGCCTCCATGCGGTCCTGGTCGGTGACCATGTAGGGCGAGATGTAGCCCTTGTCGAACTGCATGCCCTCGGTGAACTCGAGGTCCATGCCGAATGTCTGGCCCTCCTCGACGTTCACGACGCCGTCCTTGCCGACCTTCTCGATCGCGTCGGCGATGACGTCGCCGATCTCCTCGTCGCCGGCCGAGATGGTCGCCACGCGAGCGATCTGATCCTTGCCGGAGATCTCCTTGGCCTGCTTGGCGATGTTGTCGACGACCTGGTCGACGGCCTTCTCGATGCCGCGCTTGAGGCCGAGCGGCTGGGCACCGGCGGTGACGTTCTTCAGGCCCTGGCGCACGATGGCCTGGGCGAGGACGGTCGCGGTGGTGGTGCCGTCGCCGGCGACGTCGTTGGTCGCCGTGGCGACCTCGCGGACGAGCTGCGCGCCCTGGTTCTGGAAGACGTCCTCGACCTCGATCTCACGAGCGATGGTCACGCCGTCGTTCGTGATGGTCGGTGCACCGAACTTCTTGTCCAGGACGACGTAGCGACCGCGGGGGCCGAGCGTGACCTTGACGGCGTTGGCGACGGCATCGACGCCGGCCTCGAGGGCCTTGCGCGCGTCGGCGTTGTACTTCAGTTCCTTGTGAGCCATATCTGGTTCTTCTCCTAGGACAGGACCTTGGCAAGGACGTCGCTCTCGCGCAGGACGAGCAGCTCCTCACCATCGACCTTGATCTCGGTGCCGCCGTACTTGCTGTACAGGACGGTGTCGCCGGTGGCGACGTCCAGCGGGATGCGCTTGTCGCCATCCTCATCGAAGCGGCCGTCGCCGACGGCGAGGACCTCGCCCTTCTGGGGCTTCTCCTTGGCGGTATCAGGGAGGACGAGACCACTCGGGGTCTTCGCCTCCTCTTCGATCGCCCGCACGATCAGACGATCGCCCAGGGGCTTGAGATTCATGACATCTACCTCCGTTGAGAGGGAAAGGGGACCTTGGGACGGGGTGCCTGGCACTCGATGGGTGAGAGTGCCAATCCCCGTGGACTATACGAACCTCGGAAGAACCGTGCAAGACGACTTGGCACTCGTGGTCCGTGAGTGCCAACCATCGTCCATCCGCCGAACGCCGCCGGCTTCGCGCGGCAGCGCGCGACGGGCAGCCGATAGCGCGCCCATGAGCGATTCCCGCCTGCGCTCCGGCCACCTCGTCGCCCTGGCCGGAGCAGCCATCACGGCCGTGGCGCTCTGGCTGCCGTGGTACGCCTTGACCCTGCCGCGGCAGTTCCGCCAGGCGATCGCAGACGGAGCCGTGCCGGGGACGCTCGGTCAGCTCACGCGCGAGGTCGTAGCGATGCTGCCCGAGCACATGGATGCGACGGGGTGGCAGGCGCTGGACGGCATCGACGTCGCGCTCCTCGTGATCGCCGTGCTCGTGGCCGGCGTCGTGCTGCTGGCCGCCGGCGCCGGTGCGCCGGGCGCCCAGGTCGACGCGGCCGGCGCGGCCCGGGTCGCGTCCGTGGCGGGCGCGGTGGCGACGGGCTTCGTCCTCCTGAAGCTCGTCGACCCGCCAGGCCCGAACGAGATCATGTCGGTGCGCTACGGCGCCTGGGCCGCGCTCGCGGGCGGCGTCCTCATGCTCGCCGGGGGGCGGATGGCGTCGGGCGCCGTCGCGCGCCCGACCCCCATCTCCCCATTCGCTGCCTCGTACACCCCGCACAGCGGGACCGCGCCGTCGGACTTCGCCGGCGGCTCGATCGCCCCGCCCTCGGCGCGCCGCTGAGCCTCAGGGCGCGGAGAGGATCTCGTTCCACTCGCGGAGGTGCCACGCGCGGACGACGCCGTTGCGTACGAACGGATCGTCATCGACGAACTCCTCGGCGGCGGCGCGCGTCGTGAAGATGGCCATCGATCCCTCGGCCTGCGGGTCGCCGAACGTCCCGACCATCAGCAGCGTGCCGCGGGCGTGGAACTCGTCCAGGCGCGCCTTGTGCGCCGGGAAGTGCGCGGGGGCCTTGCTCAGGACGTCCGGCGCCGAGTCGTAGAGGAGCACGTGCTTCACGCCAGTGCCCCCGCGTAGAGGTCCATCAGGATTCCCCAGCCACCGGCCGAGTCGACCTGCTCGCGCATGGCGTCGCCGCCTTCGGCGTAGCGCTCGAAGCCGCTGTGCGTGAGCTCGACGCGGGTGCGGCCCTCGCCGACCGGCGTGAAGCGGACGTCCACCTCGCTGGCCTTGGCCGCATCGGGCTCGAAGGTCCAGTCCGGCCGCAGCAGCCAGGCGAACACGACGCGGCCGGGCGGCTCCCAGGCGAGGACGCGACCCCAGTCGGTCTGCGTCCCGTCCCGCGCCAGCGCGTAGCAGCGCCCGCCCTCGAACGGCTCCATGACGGCATCCGCCGGGGTGGGGCCGACGTGGTGGCTCTCCTTCGGCCACCAGGTCGCCATCCGCTGCGTGAACACGTCGAACGCGCGGTCGGCCGGGACGTCCACGGTCACCTCGCGGCGCACGGCGGCGCCGACTGCTTGATCGGTCATGTCTGCTCCTGTGGGTGTTGCTCTGCCGCGTCCTTGAACGAGGTCAGCGCGTTGGTCCAGAACCGCTCGAAGTAGGCTTCGAGCGCCGCGAGTCCGGCAGGGTCGACGGAGTACAGCCGCCGCGTTCCCGCCGCCTCGTCGCGCACCAGCCCGGCCTGCTTGAGGACCTTGAGGTGCTGGGACACGGCAGGGCGGCTGACGGGAAGCCCGGCGGCGATCTCGCCGACGGCCAGCGGCCCGTCGGCGAGACGCTCGAAGATCGCCAGCCGCGTCCGCTCGCCGAGCGCGGTGAGGGCTGTCGTTCCGTTCGTCATCGCTTACCGTAAGTCTAGACGCACGGATATGCCGCGTCAACGCCCAGGGGCAGCCCGCGCCGCCGCTCGTCAGCGCTTGACGACGCGCACCGACGTGGTTGCCGCGACGTAGCCGGCCCTGGTCCCGCGTGCGCGGAGCAGCTGTGCCCCGCGGAGCGGGCCGAGCGAGAACGAGGCGGTGCCGGCCGCGCCGGTCGTCCCGCTCTTGCCGGCGAGCTTGACCGTCGCTCCCTTCACCGGCGAGCCGGCGTCGGTCACCTTCAGCGTCACCTTGTGCGCCGAGCCACCGGCCTTCAGCTTCGAAGGCGAAGCGGTGAGCGTGAGGCCCGGCTGCATCTGGCTGTGCCAGGTCTGCACCGACGATCCCGCGGTCGGGGCGAACGCCCCGAACACGTCCAGAACCCCGGCCTGGGCGTCGAGGGCGACCTTGAACACGGTGCCCGTGCCCTTCTGCGCCGGGATCGAGGTCGTCGCCCCCCACGCCGTCACGGCGGGGTTCGACCGGCGGGCGTAGATCCGGTCCTTGAACGTCCACGCGACCCACAGCCGGCCGTCGGGGGTCGCCGCGATGGCCGGCTCCCGCAGCAGCGCCGCGCCGCCGGCGAGCTCGGTCGAGCCTGGCGCGCCGAAGCGCCAGAGCAGGACCTTCGTCTCGTTCACGCCGCCGCCGCCGTAGACGACGAACACGCCCGGCTTGCCGGGGCGCGCGGCCACGCCGACACGCTGAAGCGGCGACACGCTGTCGGCCGTCCCGGGCATCCGCATGAGCGAGCCGGTGGGGTTGCCGGTCGCCTCATCGACCTGCTGGGCGTAGACGCCGTTGCCCTGCGACACGAGCGCGTACCAGGCGACGACGAGCTGGCCGGCCGTGCTGTCCAGCGCCACGCCGGGGTAGTAGCCGCAGCAGCCCAGGCCGGCGGCGTCGTGGAAGTTGCCGCTCGCGGCTGCGCGATCGGTGCCCCGGTGCACGAAGAGCCCGAACGTCGTGCTCCACGTGAAGAACGGCGTCGCCCCGTCGGAGCCGATCGCCGCGCCGATGGGGTCGGAGAACCCGGCGCCGGTCGCGACGTCGGCGGGGCTCAGGGCCCAGCTTGCGCCGCCGTCGCTCGAGGTCCACTGGGCGACGTTCTGGATCGGATCGGAGCTGTCCGTCGACCGCTGGGCAGCGGCGACCACCAGCAATCGCCCGTCCGAGGCCCGCACGATCGCGGGATCGCCGATGCCGGCCCAGTTCGACACCAGCGTCTGTGGCGCGCCGACGGTCCCGTTCGGCGCGATGACCGTCTGCATGAGGTCCGCGTTGGCGCTGTCGCCGGGCGTCTTGCGATGCCAGATCACGTGCAGCTGCCCGTCCGGCGTGCGCAGCGTCCCGACCTGGTCGATGTTCTCACCGTCCGCCGAGGTGACCGGGTCCCAATGCCCCGGCGTCGTGGCGAGCGCGGCGCCCGGAAGAGCGCTGAGGACTGCGAGCACGGCGCCGGTCAGCGCCACAGCCAGTCGGGGCATGCGTCGAACCTCGGGGATCGGGTGGATCGGGCCGGCGCGGATTCTGCCACGAGCTGCACTCGGCCCCCGGCCGATCGTCGAGAGCGCCCCGGTCAGTTCTGCGCGCCGCCGATGCCCAGACGGGCATCGGTCACGCCGGGCGAGCGCTCGATGATCTGCGAGAAGCGCACCACGGTGACGATGTCGTCCATCGACACCGACCTGCCGTAGATCTGCTCGAGGAAGTGGATCATCTCGTCGTGGCGGCGGAACTCCGGGTTGTCGTGCTCGATGTCCCGGGGCGACAGTTCCTTGACGCGCTTGACCTCGACCTGGTCGATGACCGCGTCGAAGATCTTCTCGCGGGGCGAGTGCTGGTAGCCGATCGTGACCAGCACGGCCTGGTTCTTCTTGTACTTGTGCGATTTGTCGCCCAGCCGGATCGTGGCGGTCTTGCGGCCGCGCTTGAGCTGGTCGGCGAAGATCGTCGAGTAGAAGTTCAGAACCTGCATCGCGCCTGCACCCTAGCGGTCCCGGGCAACACGCGACAGGGCCCGCCCGGCCATGTCCCGCTCGCCTGGATAGGTCAGCTCCCGGGCGGCCTGCGCCAGCGGCATCCAGCAGGCGCGCTCGACCTCGTGGTCGTGATCGTCGACCGTGCCCGAGACGTACTCCAGCAGGAAGAAGCGCACGACCTTGGCGATCCGCCGGCCCTCGCGCTGATACCAGTAGCGCACGTCCCCCAGCGGCTCGACGACGCGCGCCTGGACTCCGGCCTCCTCCCTGACCTCGCGGAGCGCGGCGTCCTCAGCGGTCTCGCCGGCGTCCGGATGGCCCTTCGGGAGGGCGAGCACCTTGCGCCCGTCGGCCGCGCGCCGGGTGGGCACGATCACGACGCACTCCTCGCCGCGTACCACGACCCCGCCCGTCGAGAACTCGGTCAGGCCCGGCATCAGTACACGTAGCGGGTGAGCGCCTCGGGCTCGTGGACGGTGATGCGGCCCCGGCCCTGGGTGACCAGGCCGGCGCGCTCGAGCACGGCGAGGAAGCGGCTGGCCGACTCGCGCGAGGAGCCCGCGAGCTGCGCGACGTCCGCCTGCGTGATGGTGACGAGCACGTCGCGCTCGCCCGCCCCCTCCTGGCGAGCCTGCTCGACGAGCTCGGAGAGGACGACGGCCACGCGGCTCTGGACGGTCTGGAAGGACTGGCGCGTGAGCCGGTCGTTGGCCTCGCGCAGGCGCCGGCCGAGGGAGGTGACGAGCTTGACGGCCAGGTCGGAGTGCTCGCGCAGCAGGCGGCGCATGTCCGAGCCCAGGACGGCGACCGCGTGAACCTCGTCGAGCGTCTCGACCGTGGCCGAGCGCCGCTCGTCGTCGAACATCGCCAGCTCGCCGAAGATGTCGCCGGGGCCGAAATGGGCCAGCGTGATCGTGCGCCCGTCGGGATGCTCGAGCACCGCCCGGGCGTGCCCGCTGCGCACGACGTAGCAGGTGTCGCTGGAGTCGCCCTCGCGGAAGATGACCCGGTGGGCCTCGAAGCGGCGCGGGACGGCGACGGCGGCCACCCGCTCGAGGTCCTCGGGCGCCAGCGTCTCGAACACCGGGACCTGGGCGAGGAGGGCGGCGGCGCTCTGCGAGCTCGTGGCCATGACGCTTGCATACCACAGCGCCGGGTGGCGCTGTGGGCGAATCAGCTCGTGTGGGGCTCGGGCACTCGCCGGTCGCCGACGCGGTCGTGGCCGTCGGCGTCGGCGTCGCGGCCCTTGGGCGCCGAGCGCGGCTCGAGCTGGATCTCGCGCTCGGCGCCCGGCACGCCCGCTTCGATCTCGCGGCTGCGCTCGAGCTCGGCGTTGAGCTCGGCGCCGAGCAGGAGCGCGATGTTCGTGATCCACAGCCAGACGAGGAAGACGACCGCGCCCGCCAGCGTGCCGTAGGTCTTGTTGTACGAGCCGAAGTTCGCCACGTAGAAGGCGAACAGCGCCGAGGCGACGACCCAGGTGACGAGCGCGAGCACGCTGCCCGGTGTCACCCACGCGAACCTCGGCAGCCGCACGTTGGGGGACACGTGGTAGACGAAGCCGAACATCGCCAGGACGACGACGATGAGGACGGGCCACTTCGCGATGTCCCAGATCGTCACGGCCGTCGAGCCCAGGCCGACGGCGTCCCCCACCGCCGTGGCGAGCGGACCGGTGACGACGAGCGCCAGGACGGTCACCGCGACGAGCAGGACCATCACCAGCGTCACGAGCACCTGCACCGGGCGCAGCTTCCAGAATGGCCGGCCCTCGTCGACCTCGTAGATCGCGTTGGACGCGCGCATGAAGGCGCCGATGTAGCCCGAGGCGGCCCACAGGGCGCTCGCCAGCGAGACGACGAGTGCGATGCCGGCGGTGCTGCGGTTGGCGGTGATCTGCTGGATCGGGCCCTTGAACGTGTCGACCGCCGAGGCCGGGCCGACCGAGCTGACGAGCTTCGTCAGCGTGTTCGTGATCGTCGCCGGGTCGGCGACGAGGCCGACCAGCGCGACCAGCGCGATCAGCGCCGGGAACAGGGCCAGGACCGCGTAGTAGGTGAGCGCGGCCGCCCAGTCGGTGACGTTGTCGTCCTTGAACTCCCGGAAGGTCCGCTTGAGCGTCGCCATCCAGGAGCGCTTGGTCAGGTCGGTCGGCTTGTCGGGAGCGCTGTGGGCCATCCCCAGCGTATGCCCGGACGGCGGGCCGGTATTCGCCCAGCGTCCCGCGTGCGCGCGGAATCAGACGGGCTCGGCGCAGCGGGACTCACCCGAGCGCAGCGCGGCGTCGAACAGGCGGTGGCTCTCGAGCGCCTCGTGGGGCGTGGCGCAGCCGAAGCGCCCGTCCAGCGCCCCCGCGCGCTCGGCGAGGAACGCGGCCCACATCTGCAGGATCGCGTCGGAGAAGCCGAACTCGAAGATCGCCCCGGTGGCGGTCTCGAAGACCGATCGGCTTCCGACCTCGAACTCCTCCCACACCTGCCGGCCGTCGCGCACCGCGAAGCGCCGGACGGTCTTCGGATGCGCGGTGGAGAACTCGACGCCGCCGTCCATGCCCAGCGCGCGCAGGCGCCACGTGTTCATCTCGCGCGGGGCGATCCGCTTCGTCGCCAGCGTGAGCGGGAACGCGCCGAGCGGGTGGTCGACGGAGCAGTGCAGCGTCGCGTTGTCGAACGTGTCGCAGCGGACCGGCTCGCCGCCTGGCCCCGGGCGCTCGGTGACGACGTCCTGCAGGACGCCGAACACCGTCTGCGGACGCCATCCGACGCGGAGCGGGACGTGGGCGACGTGCATCCCGAGGTCGCCCATCACGCCGATCGCGCCGCAGTACTCCGTCTGGCGCTTCCAGTTGATGGGCTTGGAGCGGTCGAGGTCGCTGGAGTGCAGGAAGCTGCCCTCGGCCTCGATGACCTGCCCGAGCGCACCGGAGGCGATCGTCTCCAGCGCGACCTGCGCGCCGGGGAAGAACGGCATCTCCGACGAGCAGCGGACGAACACGCCCGGGCGCTCGTCGAGCGCGGCGACGATGCGCTCCGCCGCGCCGAGGTCGATCCCGAACGGCTTCTCCGCCAGGAAGTCCTTGCCCGCCGCGATGGCGTCGAGGTAGAGCTGCTCGTGCAGGTGGTGGGGGACCGCGATGTAGAGGACGTCGAGATCCTCGTCGCGCAGCAGCTCGTGGAAGTCCTGCGTGGTCGTCTCGACGGTGTCGATGCGGTCGAACCAGCGCAGCGCGGCGGGGTCGGCATCGCACACCGCGCGCAGCTCGGGGCGCACCGGGTGGTCCACGAGCGCCGCCCAGCGGCCGATCGCCGCGGCCAGCTCGCGGCCCATCAGGCCGCCGCCGATGATCCCGACGCAGACCGGCTCCTGTGCGCCCATCAGGCCGCCGCGCCGGCGAGCTCGCGCGCCGCCTCCGCCGGCTCGGCGCCGTGGTGCACGACGGCGGCCAGCGCCCGCGTCATGGCGCCCGGGTCGGCATGCTGGATGATGTTGCGCCCGTAGACGATGCCGGCGGCGCCCTGGTCGAGCACCGCCTTCGTGCGCCGCAGGATCTCCTCATCGGTCACGCGCCCGCCGCCGCGCACGAGGACGGGCACGCGCCCGGCCTGGACGACGCGGCCGTAGGCCTCGAGGTCGTCGGTGGGGTCGGCCTTGATGACGTCGGCGCCCAGCTCGGCGGCCTGGCGGACGAGCGCGACGATCCGATCCGCGTCGCCGTCGACGCCGTAGCCGCCTTCGCCGGCCGTCATCACCAGCGGCTCGACCATGAGCGGCATGGCCGCGCGGTCGCAGGCGGTGCGCAGGGCGACGATGTTCTCGATGCACTGGCGCCGCAGGCGGTCCATGCCCGGGATGTCGAACAGGTTGACGACGACGCAGGCGGCGTCGAGGCGCACCGCGTGGCCGACCGCGTCGTCGATGACGAGGCTGAACGGATCGTCCGGCCGCCGGGGCCCGTAGATGTTGGCGACGTCGGTGCGCAGCACGAGCGCGGGCTTGTCGCGCCCGGGTCGGCCCTGTAGGAGGCCTGCCTGCCCGACGGTGAGCTGGATCGCCTCCGGCCCCGCGGCGACGAGCGTGTCGACGGCGGCCGCCATGTCCTCGATGCCCCTCAGGAACGGCGGCTCGCCGAAGAAGCCGTGGTCGACAGCGACGTCGATGCAGCGCCCGGAGGCGGGATGGAAGAGACGGTTCAGGCGGTAGGCGGCGGACAAGGAGGCTCCGGAAGGGTCGCTTGACAACGTTGTCAGCGTAAGGGGACGATGACGGTAGGCGGCGGGTCCCTCGCCGTCAAGCTTCGCGCATGCTCATCGCCGGCCCCAACCTCACGATCGACCGCACCCTCCGCATCGGGGAGCTGCGCCCCGGCGAGGTGCTGCGCTTCGCGGACGTGGCCGTCACGCCCGGCGGCAAGGGCGTCAACGTCGCGCGCGTCGCCCAGGCGCTCGGCGCCCCGGCCGTACTCGTGGGCTTCACCCCCGGCCACACCGGCGAGGCGTGCGCGCGTATGCTCGCCGACGAGGGGCTGACGCTGCGCGCGGTGGGGGCCACCGGCGAGCTGCGGTCGACCGCCGTGGTCCTCGAGGACGGCGGGCGTGTCACAGTCTTCAACGAGCCGGGGCCCGCCCTCGCCACGGACGCGTGGACGCGCTACGTCGCCGCGGTCGCGGCGGCCCTGGACGGCCACCGCGTCCTGGCCTGCAGCGGCAGCGCCCCGCCCGGTGCCCCGCCTGGCGCCTATGCCGAGCTGGCCGCGCTCGCGCGCTCCCGGGGGGCGTTCGGGATCGTCGACGCCAACGGGCCGCTGCTTGCGGCGGCCGTGGAGGCCGGGGCCGACCTCGTGACGCCGAACCTCGGCGAGGCCGAGGCGCTCCTGCACGGCAGCGCCGACGAGGCGGTCGAGCACGAGGACCCCGTGGCCGCGCGCGCCCGGGCGGCGCAGGCCGCCGTTGCGCTGCGCGAGCGGGGCGCCCGGGCGGCGCTCGTGACCGCCGGCGCCGCCGGTGCGGCGCTGGCCGACAGCGAAGGCGTGATCTGGCATCCGGCGCCGGTCGTGACGGTCGTGAACCCCATCGGGGCGGGAGATTCCGTGGTCGGCGGGCTGGCCGTGGCGCTCGAGCGCGGCGCGGGGCTGCGGGCTGCCGTGCGGGCCGGGCTGGCGACCGCGGCCGCCAGCGTCGAGACGGCGAAGGCCGGCGCCATCGACCCGGCACGCGCCACCGCGCTCGCCGCCCTGGCCCCGGCGCCGGAGGCCGCGTGACACCGCGCCCCGAGGCCGCGCGCAACGATGGGGGAGTGAGCCTTCAGCGCGTCTGCGTCTTCTGCGGTGCCAGCCCCGGCGGCCGCCCCGCCTACCTGGAGGCCGCGACCGCGCTCGGGCGCGAGCTTGCCGAGCGCGGGATCGGGCTCGTCTACGGCGCCGGCGGCCATGGCGTGATGGGCGCCCTCGCCGACGGCGCGCTGGCCGCCGGGGGCGACGTCACGGGCGTCATCCCGCGCGCGCTGGTCGACCGCGAGCTCGCCCGGCGCGACCTCGGCGACCTGCGCGTCGTCGACTCGATGCACGAGCGCAAGGCGCTCATGCATGAGCTCAGCGACGGCTTCGTCGCCCTCCCCGGGGGGCTGGGCACGTTCGAGGAGCTCTTCGAGATCGTCACGTGGGGGCAGCTCGGGCTGCACGCCAAGCCGGTGGTCCTGCTCGATGTCGAGAGCTACTTCGCGCCGCTGCTGGCGATGCTCGACCACGCGGTGGCCGAGGGCTTCGTGCGCCCCTCCGATCGTGAGCCGGTGCGCCGCGCCGGCAGCGTGACGGAGGCGCTCGCGCTCCTCGAGCATCCCGCCAAGCCGGCCCGCCCGCGCCTGGTGGAGCTCGACGAGACGTAGCTGCCCCCGCCCGCCCGTTCGCGGGTTGACAACGATGTCAGCCGGGTCTACAGTCGCGCCGCGCCGGTGCTGACAACGTTGTCAGAAAACCGGTTCACCGGGTCGAGGAGCGGTGCACGGGTGGCCACGAGGGCAACGATGCGAGACGTCGCGAGCACGGCGGGCGTGAGCCTGAAGACCGTCTCGCGCGTCGTGAACGAGGAGCCCGGCGTCCGCGCCGACACTGCCGCGCGCGTCGAGGCCGCCATCGCCCTCCTGGGCTTCGCCCGCAACGATCTCGCCCGCTCCCTGCGCCACGGCCGCGCCGGAGCGCTGGGCCTCGTCATCGAGGACGTCGCCAACCCGTTCTATTCGGTGATCGCCCGCTCGGTGGAGGACGCCGCGCACGCTCACGGGCACATCCTCATCACGGGCTCCTGCGAGGAGGACCCCGAGCGCGAGCGCCAGCTCGTCCGGCGCCTGCTGCGCCGCTGGGTCGACGCGCTGCTCATCGTCCCCGCCGGCGACGACCATCGCTACCTGCTCGCCGAGATGGGCACGGGCACGCCCGTGGTCTTCCTGGATCGCCCGCCGCGCGGCGTGGACACCGACACCGTCCTGCTCGACAACATGGGCGGGGCGCGCGCCGGGGTCGAGCACCTCCTGGCGCAGGGGCACCGCCTGATCGCCTTCGTCGGCGACCCGCCGGCCCTCTACACCGCCGGCGAGCGCCTGGCCGGGTACCGCGCGGCGCTGGCGGCCGCCGGCGCCGGCGGCGACGATGACCTCGTCCGCGCGTCCCACGACGCGGCCTCCGCCGAGCAGGCGGTGCGCGACCTGCTCGCGCTGCCCGCCGACCGCCGGCCGACCGCCCTGTTCTGCGCGAACAACCGCAACACCGTCGGCGCGCTGCGGGGGCTGCGCGACGCGCGCAGGCCGGTCGCGCTCGTCGGCTTCGACGACTTCGAGCTCGCCGACATGCTGCCCGTACCCGTCACGGTGGTGCGCCACTCCCCCGAGGACATGGGCCGTCTGGCCGCCGAGGTGGCCTACGCGCGCCTGGCCGGCGAAGACGAGTTGCCGCGCCGTCACGTGCTCGGATGTCAGCTCGTCCCGCGAGGCTCAGGAGAGGTCGCACCATGAAGCCCATCGTCCTGCCGCCCAACGGCATTCCGCGGTTATACCTCGGTGGCAAGGCCATCGGCGAGCTGCGCGGGATGCCCCCCGCGGGTGAGCGCGTGCCGGAGGACTGGGTGGGCTCGACCACGACGGTCTTCGGCGGCGACACGCTCGGCCTCAGCGCCCTCCCTGGCGGCGATCTGCTGCGCGACGCGATCGCCACCGACCCGATCGGCTGGCTGGGCCCCGACCACGCGGCGCACTTCGGCGCCGACCCGGCGCTGCTCGTCAAGCTGCTGGACGCGGGCGAGCGCCTGCCCGTCCACGTCCACCCCGACGGCCGGTTCGCCCAGGCGGCGCTCGGCACTCGCTACGGCAAGACCGAGGCGTGGATCGTCATCGGCACGTCGGGCGACGACGTGTCGGTCGCGGCCGGCTTCCGCGAGGACGTCGACCCCGCGACGCTCGAGCGCTGGGTGGCCGAGCAGGACCACGACGCGCTCCTCGGCGCGCTGAACCCGCTGCCCGTGCAGCCCGGTGACGCGATCTTCATCCCCGCCGGCACGCCGCACGCCATCGGCCGGGGTTCGCTGATCGTCGAGCTCCAGGAGCCCACGGACCTCTCCATCCTGCTGGAGTGGGACGGGTTCGGCATCGAGGACGAGGACGAGGCGACGCTCGGCCTGGGGTGGGACGCCGCGCTGGAGTGCGTCGAGCTCGGGGCGTGCGACGCCGGCGTCTTCCGCGGCCCGCGGACCGACGGTCCCGTCGCCTCGCTGCTGCCCCCCGCCGCCGACCGCTTCTTCCGCGCCGACCGGATCACCGCGCGTCCCGGGGTCCCGGCGGCGCTGCCCCAGGGCTTCTCGATCCTGGTCTTCACCGAGGGCGCGGGCACGCTGAGCAGCGACGGCGGGGAACCGCTCGAGGTGCGCCGTGGCGACACGGTGCTCGTCCCGCACGCGGCGGGCGCCTACCGGGTCGAGGGCGACGCCGAGGCGATCTCGTCCCGGCCCCCGGAGCCGTCCCTCAACGGGGGGAAGCGGTGAGCGACGGCCTGCTCCTGGGCATCGATGTCGGCACGTCGAACTGCAAGGCGGCCGTCGTCGACGCTGCCGGCGCCGAGCTCGCCCACGGCTCGACGCCCACGCCCTGGCAGCGCGTGCCGACCGGTGCGGAGATCGAGCCCGATGCGCTGCTGGCGGCGGCGGCCGAGGCCGCCCGCGAGGCCCTGGCGCGGGCGCCCGAAGGCCGGATCGTCGGGATCGGCGTGACGAGCATGGGCGAGACCGGCGTGCTCCTCGACGCCGGCGGCGCGCCGGTCGCCCCCGCGATCGCCTGGTACGACGCGCGCGGCGCCGCCGAGGCGCAGGCGATCGCCGACGAGCTCGGCACCGACACCTTCGTCGAGCAGACCGGGCTGCCCCCGAGCCCGCTGTGCTCCCTGGCCAAGCTGCGCTGGCTGGCCGCCAACGTCCCCGCCGCGCGCGCCGGCAGGCGCTGGCTCAACGTCGGCGAGTGGGTCGTGCGGGGCCTCGGCGGGACCGACGTCTCGGAGCTCTCGCTCGCCTCGCGCACGGGTCTCCTCGATCTCGCCGCGCGGGCGCCCTACTCCCGCGCGCTGGACTGGGCCGGGCTGCCGGACGACCTCCTCGGCGAGATCGTCGTGGCAGGCACGCCCGCCGGGACGTGTGACGCGGCGGCCCTGCCCGGCGCCGAGGGCGCCGTGCTGACGGTCGCCGGCCACGATCATCCCTGCGCGGCCGTCGGCGTCGGGGTCGTGGCCCCCGGCGACGTCCTGGACTCGTGCGGGACCGCCGAGGCGCTCATCCGCGTCGCCGCGCCGCTGGCCGCCGAGGACGTGCGGCGCTGCGTCGCCAGTGGCATCACGGTCGGCTGGCACCTGGCCGACGGGCGCCAGGCGCTGCTCGCCTCGCTGTGGTCGGGCCTGGCGCTGCGCGAGGTGCTCGAGGCACTCGGCGCGGACCGCGAGGCCATCGGGTCGCAGGCGCTGGCGGTGACCGAGGCGATCGCGCCGCTGGACCTGGAGCTGCATTCGCTCGACCGTCCCGTCCTCGACCTCCCCGACGCGCCGCCGGGCGTCGTGTGGCGCGCGGCGATCGACGCGTGCGAGGCGGAGATGGCCTCGCTGCTGGACCGCATGGCGGCGATCACCGGTCCCCACCGGCGCGTGCTGGTCACCGGCGGCTGGTCGCGCGACGAGGCAGTGATGCAGTCCAAGCGCGCGCTGGGCGCCGTCGAGGCGCCCCCCGTGACGGAGGCCGGCGCCCGCGGCGCCGCGCTCATCGCCGGCGTGGCCGCAGGGGTGTTCGCCGGCATCGACGACCTTCCCCCGATCCCTGCGCCTGTCCCCGCAAGGAGGAGCTGACCCAAATGGCAGAGCCGATGCTCGAAGCACGCGAGATCGTCAAGAGCTTCGGCCGCGTGCACGCGCTGCGCGGAGCGAACTTCACGGTCTTCCCCGGCGAGGTGGTCGCCCTCGTGGGCGACAACGGCGCCGGCAAGAGCACGCTGGTCAAGACGCTGGCCGGAGTGCACCCGCCCGACGCCGGCGAGATCCTCTTCGAGGGCCGGCCGGTGCACATCGCGTCGCCGGTGGCGGCGCGCCGCCTGGGCATCGAGACCGTCTACCAGGACCTGGCGCTGGCGGCCGAGCTGGATCCGGCGGCCAACCTGTACCTCGGCCGCGAGATCATGCGCGGCGGCGTCCTCGGCAGGCTGGGCTTCCTCGACAAGGCGGAGATGCGCCGCCGCGGCGACCAGCAGTTCAAGGAGCTCGGCGTCGCGATCCAGGACACCAGCGCCTCCGTCGCGACGATGTCCGGCGGCCAGCGCCAGGGCGTGGCGGTCAGCCGTGCGGTCACCTGGGCCAGCAAGGTCGTCTTCATGGACGAGCCCACCGCAGCGCTCGGCGTGGTGCAGACGCGCAACGTCCTGGACCTCATCCGCCGCGTGCGCGACCGGGGTCTCGCGGTGGTGCTCATCAGCCACAACATGCCCGAGGTGCTCGAGGTCGCCGACCGCATCGAGGTGCTGCGCCTGGGCGAGCGCGTCGCTCGCTTCGAGCGCGGCGATGTGACCATGGAGCAGATCGTTGGCGCCATGACCGGCGCGATCAAGCACGAGGAGGAGGCCGCATGAGCTCCACCACCGAGCAGGAGCCCGAGCACGGCGACGTCCTCGTCGCGCAGGTCGAGGAGCAGCTTCGCGCCCCCGCGTGGACGCGGCTGCTGACCGGCTCGAGCACGTTCATCGGCCTGATCCTCGTCGGGCTGATCGTCGTCTTCTCGATCCTCAGCTACACGAACTTCGTCTCCGCCTCGAACGCGCGCAACGTGGCGACCGACGCCGCGGTGCTGCTCGTGGTGGCGGTCGGCATGACGTTCGTCATCGTGACCGCCGGAATCGACCTGTCGGTGGGATCGGTGCTGGTCTTCGCCGGCGTCGTCGCCGCCCGGGCGATGCACGCCGTCGGCGGCAACTCGTGGGGCACGATCATCGTCGGCCTGCTCGTCGCGCTCGGCTGCGGCCTGGGGTGGGGGGTGATCAACGGCTTCCTCATCTCCAAGGCGAAGGTCCCCGCGCTGATCGTGACGCTGGGCACGTTCGGCATGGCGCTCGGCTTCGCGCTGCTCATCACCGGCGGCGTGGACGAGCGCAGCGTCCCGTTCAAGCTCGTCGACACCATCGGGACCGGCCGCGTGGGCAACCAGGTGCCCTATCTCGTGATCATCGCCTTCGCGGTGGCGGCCGTCTTCGCGGTCCTGCTGCACGCCACCCGCTTCGGGCGCTACACGTTCGCGATCGGGTCCAACGAGGAGGCGGCCCGCCGCGCGGGCATCCGCGTCGACCGCCACCTGATCAAGGTCTACGCGCTGATGGGCATGCTGTCCGGGCTGGCCGGCTTCCTGTCGCTGGCGCGCTTCTCGACGACGACGATCGGCGGCCACTCGACCGACAACCTGCAGGCGATCGCCGCGGTGGTCATCGGGGGCACGAGCCTGTTCGGCGGCGTCGGGACCCTGCTCGGCACGATCTTCGGCGTCTTCATCCCGGCGGTCCTGCAGAACGGGTTCGTGATCGTCGGCGTTCAGCCCTTCTGGCAGCAGGTCGCGGTGGGCGCAGTGCTCATCCTGGCCGTCTACCTGGATCAGCTGCGGCGCCGCTCGGAGTACCAGCGATAAGCACATCGGCATCTCTCAAGAGGGTTCAACGGCTCCCCGGTGGGGGGCAAGGAGGAGGAGCACATGCAGCGTCACATCCAACGGACCCGCAGGCGGTCCTTGCCACTGGCCGCAGCGGCGCTGGCCGCCACGGCGCTGATCGTCGCCGGCTGCGGCAGCAGCAACAAGAGCAGCAGTAGCAGCACAAGCAGCAGCAGCTCGTCCAGCTCGGGCAGCAGCGCCAAGGGCAAGAACCTCACCCTGGTCGCCGGCGTCAAGGGCGACGAGTTCTACATCACGATGAACTGCGGGGCGCAGGCGGAGGCCAAGAAGCTCGGCGTCAGCCTGGACTTCCAGGGCCCTGACCAGTTCGACGCCGGCCAGCAGACCCCGATCGTCAACGCGGTCGCCGCCAAGAAGCCCGCGGCCGTGCTGATCGCTCCGACGGACTCGGCGGCACTCTACGCGCCGATCAAGCAGCTCGCCGACGGCGGGTCGAAGGTCGTGCTCGTCGACACGACGCTGGACAACGCCGGCGTCGCGGTCTCGCAGATCTCGTCCAACAACGAGGCGGGCGGCACGCAGGCGGCGCAGGCGCTGGGCAAGCTCATCGGCGGCAAGGGCAAGGTCCTCGTCGTCAACGTCAAGCCCGGGATCTCCACCACCGACGCGCGCGCCAAGGGGTTCGAGTCGGGCATCAAGTCCCAGCCCGGCCTGACGTACCTGGGCCAGCAGTACTCCAACGACGACCCGGCGAAGGCCGCGTCGATCGTCAAGGCGGTGCTCGCCAAGAACCCCGACCTCAAGGGGATCTTCGCGACGAACCTGTTCTCCGCCGAGGGCTCGGCTAGCGGCCTGCGTGAGGCGGGCAAGCTGGGCCAGGTCAAGATCATCAGCTTCGACGCCGGGCCGAAGCAGGTGCAGGACCTCAAGGACGGGCTGGTGCAGGGCCTCATCGCCCAGCAGCCCGCGGACATCGGCGCCCAGGGCGTTCAGCAGGCCGTGAACGCGATCGAGGGCAAGCCCAACACCAAGGTCATCCGCACCGGGTTCGTGACGGTGACGAAGGCCAACATCAACGACCCCGCGACGCAGAAGGCGCTGTACAAGGCCAGCTGCTGACCGGTTGAGACGGCGGTTCGCCGTGCTCGGCGTGGCTCAGGCCGCGTCGAGCGCGGCGTCGCGCCGGCGCCGGCGCAGGCCGCGGGCGGCGAGCGCGCCGAGGGCCGCGAGCAGCGCAAGCGGCACGAGGACCGCGCAGGCCACGAGCGTCACGCCGGCCGCCACCTCGAGGACGCGCAGCGCGTCGTGCAGGGCGTCCTTGGGCGTCCACGCGCCGCCGGTCCCGGCGCCGGCCTTGGGGCCCGTGCCCTCGACGGTCACGTCGACGGTGGCCATGTTCGCGCGTCGGCGCAGGCCCGCAAGCTCGCCCTCGAGCGCGGCGATCTGCGAGCGGTTGAGGCGCAAGCGCTCGCGCAGGCTGGCGATCTCGCGGTCGGTCGTCGCCTTGCCCAGCGCGCGAAGCAGCGCGTCGCGCTCGGCGCGGGCATCGCCGAGGCGGGAGGTGGCCGAGACGACCGGCGCGGTGATGTCGGTGCTCGCGCGGGTGAGCGAGCCGACGTGGGCGAGCTCGCTGAGGCGGGCGATCGCGTCGTCCAGGCGCGCGGACGGGACGCGCAGGCGCAGGCTCGCGCCGCCGCCCTGGTCGCTGCTCGAGATCTGCGACGTCTCGACATAGCCCCCGAGCGCGCCGGCCGTCCGGATGACGCCGTCGGCGACGTCCTGGACGTCGGCCGGCGCGGAGGTCAGGGTCAGCTGGGCCGCGCGCTCGACCTGGCGCCCGGATGCGCCGCCCGTGAGCGGCAGCGGCGGGGCCACGGGCGCGCTCTTCTGGGGGACCGCGGACTCGCGGGTGACGGGAGGAGCCGCTGACGCGGCACCTGGCGCGGCCCCCGAGACCGTGCCGGCGCTGCTGGACGCCTTGCCCGTGCCGCCACTGCCGCCAGGCCCGCCGCCGCCCCCGGCGAGGCCGATGACGGCGACGGCGATCAGGAGGGTCGCCGCCGCGCCGAGCGCCGGGACGAGCAGCGTGCGGCTCGGGCGCCAGGCGAAGCGTCGGGCGCGCGGAAAGCCGGCCCGCACGCGGTCGTCGAGCGCGCCGCGGAAGGCCGGCGTCATCTCGGGGGCCTCCGCCCGCACGTCGCGCACGAGCGCCTCCAGCCCGGGGTCGGCGTCCGCCGACCCGGCGAGCGCGGCGTCGAGACGCTCGAGCTCCTCGGCGACGAGCGGGTCGAGGGTGGTGTCAGGACGTCGCATGGCAGGCCTCCCGCAGCCGGGTGAGCGCCCGGTGGATCCGGGTGCCCGCGTTCGTGGGCGACACGCCGATCACCGAGGCGATCTCAGCGTTGCCCAGGCCGGCGTGGAACTTGAGGGCGATGAGCTCGCGATCGCGTGCGTCGAGCCCCGCCAGCGCCTGGCGGACCGTCGCCCGGCGCTCGGCGTCCTGGTCCTCGGCGGTGGCCAGGGCCCATGCCGGGTCCTCGGGGTCGGTCACGAGCCCGGCGGAGCGCCGGCGCCGGCGCAGCTCGTCCAGCGCGGCGTTGCGGGCGATGCCGAACAGCCACGCGCGCTCGCTGCCGCGGAGCGCGTTGAACGACCGCCGCTTGCGGAACGCGCGCTCGAAGGCGGCGGCGGTGACGTCCTCGGCGGCCGAGCGGTCGCGCAGCAGGGAGAACACGTAGGCGAAGACGTCCTCGGCGCAGGAGCGGTAGAGCGCCTCGAAGCGCGGCCCGGCGGTATCCGTCGCTCTCAGCGCCATGCTCAGCGTCTCACCCATGTCCTTCCTACGACGGCCGGAGCCATCCGTCACGGCGGCACCGAAACCCGCGCAGGGCTGAGGGTATGGTCCGAACGTGAGGCGCCGTCGCGCAAGAGTCCCCGCCATCGCGGCGATCTCCATCGTCGCCCTGCTCGGCGGCGCCGGCGGCGCGTCCGCCCGCGTGAGCCCGTCGGATCGCGGGAGGACGGTCTCCCCCTCGAAGGATCTGTGGACGACGATCAACGTGTGCGACACCGTCGGGCACCCCGACGGCATCGGCATCCGCGGCTCGATGCCGGGCAGCGGCGACCGCCGCGAGCAGATGTTCATGCGCTTCCAGGTGCAGTACTTCGACGGTCGCCTGCAGCAATGGCACAACACGGGCCCCGACGGCGACTCCGGCTTCCTGGCGGTCGGCTCCGCGCGCTTCCGCGTCCGCGAGTCGGGGCGCACCTTCACCATCACGCCGCCGGTGTCGGGCTCCTATCTGCTCCGGGGTGTGGTGACCTTTGAATGGCGCCAGGGCAGCGCGGTCGTTCGCCACGCGCGCAAAAGGACCGCAGCAGGCCACGGCGGCACCGTCGGCAGCGACCCGACCGGGTTCACCGCCGCCACCTGCGAGATCACCTGACCGCCCCCCGGCGGCCCATGGGCCCGTGGCGGGGGTCGCCAGCCTCAGGCCGTCGCGAACAGGCGCGGGTCGTTCGTGATGATGCCGGTCACGCCGATGCGCTCGAGCGCAGCGATGCGTTCGGCGTCGTCGACCGTCCACACGTAGAGCTCGCCGCCGGCGCGGGCGATCGCGTCGGCCAGCCGTGGCGTGACGAGCGCCCAATGGGACATGATCGCGTCGATCTCGCCGGCCGCGATCGCGCGCGCCGCGCGCCTGGGCAGCACGCGCTGGACGACCTTCGCGGCGCCGAGGGCCGGCAGCCGCGTCAGCGGGTTGGCGAGGTAGTTGCGCCGGATCTTGGGGACCGACCAGCCGAGGCGCAGCTCCGGCGCCAGGGCGCGCACCGTGCGCAGGCTGGCCTCCTCCATCGTCGAGATCAGCGCGCGGTCGGCCAGGCCGTGCTCGCGAAGGGCGTTGACCACGCGCTCCTCGTAGCCGACGCCCTTGAGGTCGACGTCGAGCTCGACCCCGGCCCATGCGTCCTGGCAGAAGTGCGCGAGGCCCTCCTCGAGCGTCAGCGGCGTGCGTCCGGCGCTGGTCTCGAAGTCGTGCGCCAGCACCAGCCGCCCGCTGCCGTCGGCGAACTCGGGGAGCACGTCGAACTCCACCATGTCGACGCCCGCCGCCAGCGCGGCGTCGAAGCTCTCGAGCGTGTTGCCCGGGGCGATGAGGTCGGCCCCCTTGTGGCCGATGCGCTTCAGGTCTGGCATCCGTCGCACCAGTATGCCGGTCGATTGTCCTCCCAGAGCCCGCCACGGCGCACATTGGCGCCGCAGCGCGGGCAAGGGCGGCCGTCGTGGCCGTAGATCGCCTTGAAGCGCTCGTGGAAGCCCTCGACCGCCGAGCGCTGCATCCGGGGGCGCACCGCGCGAACGATCTCCAGCGCCTCCTCGTCCGTCACGCGCGCGGTCGGGCGCCCCGGGTTCACCCCGGCCAGGAAGCAGCCCTCGGTCCGCCAGACCGTGCCGAGCCCCGCGACCGTGCGCTGGTCCAGGAGCGCGTCGCCGATCGGCCGCGTGGGGTCGTCGTCGCGCAGCCGGCGCAGGAAGCGCGCCTCCTGCGTCTCGCCCCATTCCGGCCCGAGGATGTCCGGGCCCAGGGCGGCGATCCGCTGGTCGGACCGCGCGCGCGAGGCCGTCATGAGCTCGAGGACCGGCCCGTCGAACTGGACCACCTCGTGGCCGGCGGCGCGCAGGACGAGCCACGCGCGATGTCGTCCCTTCCGCCACGGCTGACCGGGGCCGAAGGTGCCCCAGGAGCCCGTCATGCGCAGATGCGAGTGCACGACGAGGTCGCCCTCGAAGCGCAGGAAGAGGTGCTTGCCGAGAGCGTCGACGGCCGCGACCGCGCGCCCCGCCAGGCGCTCGGGCCAGCGGTCGGCGCGAAAGCGCGGATGGAGCGTCGCGACCTCGTCGGGGACCAGCCCGGTGAGGATCGGGCGGATGCGGTTGGCCGCGTGGTGGATGGTGTCGCCCTCGGGCATCGCTCCCAGTCGAGGGTAGCCTGGACCCATGGCAACCGATCAGGGCACGCTCGCCGCCGACCTTGCGAAGATCGTGGGCGCCGAGCACGTGCTCGGGCCCCGCGCGAGGGCCTACCGCGCCGACTCGACCGAGACGATGGGGCTCACCGGCCGCCCCGACGCGGTCGCGCTGCCGGGCACCGCGGAGGAGGTCGCCGCCGTGGTGGGCTGGTGCTACGAGCGCGGCGTGGCGATCGTCCCGCGCGGCGGCGGCACGGGCTTCAGCGGCGGCGCGACCCCGCTGGAGGGCGGCGTCGTCCTCTCGCTGGAGCGCCTGGGCCGCGTGCGGGCCTTCGATCCGCTGCTGTGGCGCATGGAGGTCGAGGCCGGCGTGACGACGCGGACGGTCCAGCGCCTGGCGCGCGAGAACGGCCTGTTCTTCCCGGTCGATCCGGGCGCCGCCGAGTCCTCGCTCATCGGCGGCAACGTGGCGACGAACGCGGGCGGTCCGCACTGCTTCAAGTACGGCGTGATGCGTGCGTGGATCAGCGGCCTGGAGGTCGTGCTGGCGCCGGGTGAGCTGGCGCGCATCGGGGGCGCCACCCGCAAGGACGTGGCCGGCTACGACCTGGTCGGGTTGCTCACCGGCAGCGAGGGGACGCTGGGCGTGGTGACGGCCGTTTGGCTGAAGCTCATGCCCGCGCCCGCCGTGTCGCTGCCGGTCTGCGCGTTCCTCCCCGATGCCCAGGCCGGCCAGGAGGCGGTCGAGCGCGTGCTCGGCTCGGGCGTCGTGCCCGCCGCCATCGAGTACCTCGACTCCGCCACCCTGAGCGCGGCGGGCTCGACCTTCCCGGGCCGCGCGGCGGACCGGGAGGGCTTCCTGGTCATCGCCGAGGCGGACGGCTCGGAGGCCGAGGCGGCCGAGCTCGCCGACGCGCTGGGGCCCGGCGCGCTGCGCCCCGACGCGCGCGAGCTGTGGCGCTGGCGCGAGAGCGTCTCGCTCGCCGTCACCGCGCAGAAGGGCGGCAAGCTCTCCGACGACATCGGCGTGCCGGTCGACCGCCTGGCCGAGGCGGTCGACGGGACGATCGAGATCGGCGCACGTCACGGGCTCGAGGCGTGCTCGTGGGGGCACGCCGGCGACGCCAACCTGCACTCGACGTTCCTGCTCACGCCCGGCGATGCCGGCGAGCTGCGCCGCGCCGAGGCGGCGGCGGAGGAGCTCTTCGACCTCGCGATCGAGCTCGGCGGGACGATCAGCGGCGAGCACGGCCTCGGCTGGCTCAAGCGCGACCGTCTGCACAAGCAGTGGTCGCCGGCGGCGGTGGCCGCGCACCGCGCGATCAAGGACGCGCTGGATCCCAAGGGACTGTTCAACCCGGGGAAGAAGACGCCGTGACCCGGTGTTGCGTGCCGCGCTCGTTTCTGGTGCGATAGCGCCCTCGTGGCCGGGGGCCACTCAGGAAGGGCACTCCAGAAGGGGGATCGTATGTCGAGGCACCGAAGGCGCCGCGCCTGGCCGGCGCTCGCGTTGCTCGCAGCAGGTGGGACCGCCGCCCTGCCCTCCGCCGCGGCGCCCGCCGCGACGGGGACCAGCCCGTCGATCACGCAGGCCACCGCCGCGACGCCGGCGCTGCGCGCGGGCACGTTCACCGTCCGGGCGACGCGCCTGTCGGCCCGGCGGGTGCGGGTGACGATGGAGCTGCGTGTCAGGGCGCGTCATGCCACCCAGGCGACGCTCGTCGCCTACCCGTGCAAGCGCCGCAGCGACGGGACCGACATCTGCTCGACGTCCGCTGCCCAGCGCAGCGCTCTCGTCACGCTGCACACGGGCGCCAACCGGCTGGTGCGCAGCTACATCGTGCGCTACCCCGGCGCCGCGCGCACGAGCTGCGGAGCCGGCGAGGCGCTCGAGCAACACCAGGACGGCAGCACGCGATCGCTCGTGCGCAACGCCGGGACGGGGACGGCGCTCAAGCGCTGCCCGGCCTGAGTCCAGCCCCGCTCGACGACGGCGCTACCCTCCAGGTGGTTGCCCAAGCAACCGTCCCACCCGAGAGAGAGTCGCCGTGCACGTCGAGATCTGGTCTGACATCGCCTGCCCCTGGTGCTACGTAGGCAAGCGCCGGTTCGAGGCCGCGCTCGCCGGCTTCGAGCACCGCGACGAGGTTCGCGTCACGTGGCGCAGCTTCGAGCTCGACCCGCACGCGCCGCTCGACCGCGGCGAGGATGCCGCGACGCACATCGCCGCGAAGCTCGGCACCACCCGGGAGCGGGCGGTGGCGATGCAGCAGAACATGGCGGAGATGGCGGCCGGCGACGGGCTGGACTTCCGCTTCGACATCTCGCGCGGCGGCAACACGTTCGACGCGCACCGGCTCGTGCACCTCGCTGCCGAGCACGGGTCGCAGGACGCGATGAAGGAGCGTCTGTTCCGCGCGTACTTCACCGAGGGCCGGCTCGTGGCCGACCACGACGTGCTCGAACGGCTCGGCCGCGAGGCCGGCCTCCCCGAGGATGCCGTCCGCGAGCTGCTGGGCAGCGAGCGCTACGCCGACGAGGTGCGCGACGACGAGCGCACCGCGGCATCGCTCGGCATCACCGCGGTGCCGTTCTTCGTCGTCGATCGCGCGCTCGGCGCGTCCGGCGCCCAGGCGCCCGAGGTCCTCGGCGACCTCCTCCGGCGCGGGTGGGCGGCCCGCTCGCCGGTGACCGTCGTCGCGGCGGGCGAGAGCTGCGGCGTCGACGGCTGCTAGTGGCCCCATGGTCGTCCGGCCCCTCGCCGAGGGCGACGAGGACGAGCCGCGGCGCACATCCACACCACCCCTGAGGTCTGGCCATGACAGCCTGCTGATGGAGCTGCTCGCCGGCGAGGGATAGGACTGTCACAGGCCGGGACGGTGTCTCGTCTTGAGTGGTGAACCCCGCCACGAGAGGAGACACCTCATGAAGATCCTGGTCGCCGGCGCCTCGGGGGCGCTCGGAAGGCAGCTCGTCCCGCGACTCGTCGTCAACGGCCACGAGGTGGTCGGCATGACCCGCAGGGCGTCCAAGCAGCATGCGGTGCGCGATCTCGGCGCGACGGCGGTCACGGCCGACGCCCTCGATCCCGAGGAGGTCGCCCGTGTCGTCGCCGAGGCGCAGCCCGAGGTGATCGTCCACCAGCTCACGGCTCTGTCCGGCTCCCTGGACATCCGCCACTTCGACCGCGACTTCGCGATGACCAACCGCCTGCGCACGGAGGCCCTCGACCACCTGCTCGCCGCCGGCCGGGCAGTGGGCGTGCGCCGGTTCGTGGCGCAGAGCTACGCCGGGTGGCCCTTCGCCCGCAGCGGCGGGCCGGTCAAGACGGAGGAGGATCCGCTCGACCCCGCCCCCGCCGCTGCGATGCGGGCCACGCTCGACGCCCTTCGCTACCTCGAGCGCGTGGTCACGACGGCGGACTGGACCGAGGGCCTCGTCCTTCGCTACGGCGGCTTCTACGGCCCCGGCACGTCGCTCGCCCCGGGCAGCGAGCAGGTCGAGCTGGTCCGCAAGCGGAGGTTCCCGGTGGTGGGGGACGGCGGCGGCGTCTGGTCGTTCATCCACATCGAGGACGCGGCCGAGGCGACGGTGGCCGCCGTCGAGCGCGGCGGGCGCGGCATCTACAACATCGTCGACGACGAGCCCGCACCGGTCGCGGAGTGGCTCCCCGCCCTGGCGGACGCGGTGGGCGCAAGACCGCCCCGCCACGTCCCGCGTTGGGTGGGCCGGCTGCTCGCCGGCGAGGCGGGAACCGTGATGATGACCGACGTGCGGGGAGCGTCGAACACGAAGGCGAAGCTCGAGCTGGGCTGGCGTCCCCGCCACGCGAGCTGGCGCGAGGGCTTCGCGCGAGCGGCCGCATGAACGCGCCGCACGACGAGCTGCTGCGCGAGCTGCGGCCCGCCGCCTTCGCGATCGCCTACCGCATGCTCGGCAGCGTCGCGGAGGCGGAGGACGTCGTCCAGGAGGCCCTCCTGCGGGTCCACCGGGCGCTCGACGGGGGCGAGCGGATCGAGTCCTCGCGCGCCTACGTCGCGACGGTCGTCACGCGGCTCGCCATCGATCAGCTGCGCTCCGCGCGGGCCCGCCGCGAGACCTACGCGGGCGAGTGGCTGCCGGAGCCGCTGGTCACCGACGCCGCCGGCGATCCGGCGCGTCACGCCGAGATGGCCGACTCGCTCTCGCTGGCGTTCCTCGTCCTGCTCGAGAGCCTGTCCCCCGAGCAGCGCGCGGTCCTCCTGCTGCACGATGTGTTCGACTACGGCTACGACGAGGTCGCGCGGATCGTCGGCAAGAGCCAGGACAACGTCCGCCAGCTCGCGACGCGGGCCCGGCGGCACGTGGAGGAGCGCCGGCCGCGCTTCGATGCCTCCCAGGAGCAGCGCGACGAGCTGGCGCGGCGCTTCTTCGCCGCGGCCGAGCACGGCGATGTCGGCGCGCTGGAGGCGCTGCTCGCCCACGACGTGGTCCTGCACGGCGACGGAGGCGGCAAGGTGCCGGCGCTCGCCCGGTCGCTGCACGGACGCAGCCGCGTCGCGCGCACGCTCCTGGCCTGGATGCGACACGGCGCCCGCATCCCCGGAGCCGCCATCCGTCAGGTCGAGGTCAACGGCCAGCCGGGCGCCCTCCTGCTCGACGGCGACGGCGGGCTCATCAGCGTGATGGCGCTCGAGATCGCCGGCGGCCAGGTCAGGGGCGTGAGCTCGATCGTCAATCCCGACAAGCTCGCGCACCTCGGGCCCGTGGCCGACCTCCGTGCGCTCCTGGCCCGGCGCGACCGCTGAGCGCTAACGCCGGCGCCGGTTGACCCACAGGGCGCCGGCCGTCAACACGGCCAGCGTCCCGACCCAGGCCAGGATCCGTGCGTCGGAGGACGGCTGCATGCTGTCGGGCAGGTCCATGAGCCGATCGGTCAGCCGGGCACGCTGCGGCGGAACAGCACCGCGCAGATCGCGGCCACCACGGCGGCGAGCAGCGGGAGGCCCAGGCCGATCACCCCGGCGATCGCGAGCACCAGCCCGACGACGGCCACGGCGCCCGCGACGCCGCCGACCATGACGAGGGTGTACGCGCGCTGCTCGCGCGAGCGGCGGGAGGGCGTCCGGCGGGGCCTGGGCGTGAGGTCGCTCATCGCCCTACCGTAGCGCTCGCACCGGCCCACAGCAGGTGCGTTGCATACGACCGCCACGGGCGCCAGCGGACATCCGCGGTCCGCGCGTCGATCCCCAGGCGCTCGAGCCCGTGGCGGACGCCGAGATCGCCGAGCGGGAGCACGTCGGGGTCGCCCAGTGCGCGCATCGCCAGGTAGTCGGCGGTCCACGGCCCGACGCCCGGCAGCGCCAGGAGCGCGGCGCGCGCGGCGGCGCGGTCGCCGTCGGGCTCCAGAAGCAGCTCGCCCGCCGCGATCGCGGCGCAGGCGGCGACGATCGCGCGCCCTCGCGAGGCCGGCATCGGGAGCTTCCCGGGGTCGAGGCCGGCCAGGACGCCGGCGCCCGGGAACACCCGGCTGACACCGCCGGCCGGCGCGGCGAGCGGCGCGCCGTGCGCTGCGGCGATCCGTCCGAGGGTCGCGCGCGCTCCCGCGACGGAGACCTGCTGGTTGGTGATCGCGCGCACCACCATCTCGGTGGGATCGGCGCAGCCGGGCGAGCGCCGGCCGGGGTGCTCGGCGACGAGCGGACCGAGCACGGGATCCGCGCCCAGCGCCGCGTCGATCGCCGCGGCGTCGGCGTCGAGGTCGAGCAGCCGCCGGCAGCGCAGCGCGGCCTGGCCGGCATCGCGCGCGTCGCCGGCGAGCAGGGCCAGCGTGACCGAGTCCGGCTCGATCGCGAGCTCGACGACGGCCGGGCGGTGGGGGAGTGCGAGCGAACGGCGGTAGCGCGACCCCGTGACCTCCTCGACGCCCGGGATCGCACGCTGCGCCAGGAACGCGAGCAGGCCCTCGGCGTCCAGCGGCGGCCGGAAGCCGAGGGCCCGCGGCCGCGTCTTCCATGCCACGTAGCGGCCGGGCAGGCAGTGTCCGCACGGCCGGTAGCCGGCGGCGACGGCGGTCGCCTCGTCGGCGAAGAACACGCGGTGGGGCGGATCGGGGCGCCGCGCGAGCCAGGCCAGCGCCGTGGGGCAGTCCAGCCGGCCGTAGACCCGGGTGCGGCCGTGGCCGCCCAGGGTGCCGGGCGTCGCGCTGCGATGGGCGACGCCGTCGGCGCCGATCAGCGTGTACGTGCGGCTCACCGCGTGCAGGAACGCTCGCGCGCCGCCCTTCGTGAGGTCAGGCGCTGAGCGTGAGCTTGCTCGGGCCGGCGCGGAAGCCCAGCTCGACCAGGAGCGCCTCCCACGGCGAGCCGACCACCGGCTCGCCGTCGACCTTCTCCAGCGACAGCTTGCGCCCGCGGCCGGCGGTGACGAAGCCCGCCAGCGCGTCGAGTGCGGGGCGGATCCGCGGGTCGTCGGCGTCGACGAGGGTCACGAGGCCCCGACCGCCCCGCTCGACGTACACGACAGGCTCGGCCCCGGCCAGGACGACGTAGGCGCCCGCGACTCGCGCCGGCTTGCGCCGCTCGTCGTCGCGCTTGGGCCACGGGAGCGACGCCCCGTAGGGCTGGGCCGGGTCGGTCGCCGCCAGCACCACCGGCGGCGTCTCCTCGTCGGTGCGCTGCGCGCGCAGGCGCTCGACCGCCCCCGGCAGCGCGAACTGGGCTCCACCGAGGCCCTCGATGAAGTAGCCGCGGCGGCAGACGCCGAGCGTCTCGAGCTGGCCGAGCGCGTCGTAGAGCATCGAGAACCCGCCGGGGATGCCCTCGGCCAGCACCTGCTCGCGCGTGACGATCCCGTAGCGCTCGAGCAGCAGCTCGGCGCGCGTGCGACGCAGCTCGCCGGGCTCGGGCTCGCTGCGGAAGATCGAGCCGGTCAGCGACCAGCGGCCCTGGACCTGCGCCTGCGCGCCGGAGCGGCGGCTACCGAAGCGCCGGCTCGCGCCGCGGCGTTGCAGGGCCGAGCGCTGCGCGCGGGCCAGCGTCAGCCGCGGGGCACGCAGCGGCGCCCAGGCGTCGTTGGTCACCTCGCCGGCCCACACCAGGTCCCACAGCGCCTCCTGCACCTGCTCGGGCGCCAGCTCGAGCTCGGCCAGCAGGTCGGTGAAGAAGCACGGCGCCATGGCCAGGCGCTCGCGCACGATGTCGTGCTCGCGCTCGCCGGGCCGGTCGCCCTTGTTCGGCGGGGGACCGATGGCCTCGGCGTCGTCGCGGAAGTACAGCGCGACCCGGCCGCTGTTGCGCCCGAGCGCCCCCGCGCCGACCCAGATGACCTCGCCCGACGCGCACAGCTGGTCCATCCACGTCGGCGAGTACGCGCCGGTGCGCCGGGGCAGCACGTCGCGCTCCCAGACGTCGGCGGGCAGCGCCAGGCCCTGCAGCGGCACGAGCACCTCGCGAAGCCGGTCGACGCCCGCGCCCGCGGCCGGATGGCGGTCGACGCCCTGCCAGCTGGGCAGGAAGGCGGCCAGCGCGCGCTGGTCGGTGGCCTCGATCTCCTTGCGCAGGACCGCGAGCGACGCGCGACGCAGCCGGCGCAGCACCTCGGGGTCGCACCATTCGCGCTCGGTTCCGCCGGGCCGCAGCTCGCCGCGCAGCAGCTCGCCCGCGCCCTCCAGCGCCCCTAGGGCGCTCGACGGGTCGACGCCGTAGCGCGAGCGCAGCTCGGCCGTGGTGAACGGCCCGTGCGTCCGCGCCCAGCGGGCGACGAGCTTCTCCAGCGCCGCCTCGACGTCCGCGATGAACGCGTCCGGCAGGCCGCTGGGCGGCACGGCGGCCAGCGCGTCGCGGTACAGCCCGGCGTCGTCCGCGGCGACCCAGCGCTGCTCGCCGCCCAGGCGCAGGCGCACCGCCCGGCGCTCCCGCTGCAGCGCCGCCAGCATCTCGGCGGCGTCGAGCCCCTCGACGACCCGGTCCTGCGCCTCGGCCGTCGTGAGGTCGCCGACGCGGCGCAGGACGTCGCCCAGCGCGTCGCGCGTGGCGGCGCGCGTGCGCTCGGAGCGGTGCTGGAGGTCGGCCTCGACCCGATCCAGCGCCCCGGGGTCGATGAGGTCTCGCAGCTCCTCCTGGCCCAGCAGCTCGCGCAGCAGGTCGCGGTCCAGCGACAGAGCGGCGGCCCGGCGCTCGGCGTTGGGCGTGTCGCCCTCGTATATGTACGACGCGACGTAGTCGAACAACAGCGACGAGGCGAACGGCGAGGCGGTCGGCGTCTCGACCTCGACGAGCGACAGCTCGCGGGAATGCAGCTTGCGCAGCAGGTCGTCGAGCCCGGGGAGGTCCAGGACGTCGCGCAGGCACTCGCGGTAGGTCTCGAGGATGATCGGGAACTGGGCGTAGCGCTTGGCCACCTCCAGCAGCGACTGGGACTTCAGGCGCTGCTGCCACAGCGGCGTG
>JAOPZW010000083.1 GCA_025963905.1 Solirubrobacterales bacterium
GGCTGCGCGCGGTGCGGCGCCGCGGGCCGCGCCCCGACATCCAGCGCACGGTGCGCGAGTCCCTGCGCCACGGCGGCGAGCCGCTCGAGCGTCGCTGGCGCGCGCCGTCCACCGCTCCGCGACGGCTCGTGCTCGTCTGCGACGTGTCGGGGTCCATGACCCCGTACGCGCGGATGCTCCTGCAGTACCTGCACGCCGCGGTGGCGACCCGCCGCCGCGTCGAGGCGTTCGCGTTCGGGACGCGCCTCACGCGGGTGACGCGCGAGCTCGCCGTACGCGACCCCGACCGCGCGCTCGAGCGCGTCTCCGCCGCCGTCAGCGACTGGTCCGGCGGCACGCGGATCGGCGCGGCGCTCGGCGAGCTCAACCGCGTGCACGGCCGTCGCCTGGGGCGCGGGGCGATCGTCGTCCTGCTCTCCGACGGCTGGGACCGCGGCGAGCCCGAGGTCCTGGGCGCCGAGATGGCCAGGCTGCGGCGCTCGGCCCACCGCGTCATCTGGCTGAACCCGCTCAAGGCGGCGCCGGGCTACGAGCCGCTGGTGCGCGGGATGGCGGCGGCCCTGCCACACACCGACCACTTCCTGGCGGGCAACTCGCTGCGGTCGCTCGAGGAGCTCGCCGACCTGCTCGAGGGGGGCGTGGCCGCGTGACCGGCGGCCTGGTGCTTGCGGCCGGCGCCGCCCGGCGCTTCGGCGCGCCCAAGCAGCTGGCCGAGCTCGACGGCGTCCCCCTGCTCCAGCACGCCGTCGACGCGATGCTCGCCGCGCGCGGGGTCGACCGGGTCGTGGTCGTCCTCGGCGCCGGTGCCGGCGAGGTGCGCGCGGCCGTGGACTTCGGTGATGCCGAGGTCGTCGAGTGCGAGGACTGGGCCGAGGGGATGGCCGCGTCCCTGCGCGCCGGGGTGGCGGCGCTGGCCCCGTGCGATGCCGTCGTCGTGACGCTGGGCGACCAGCCGCGCATGTCGCCCGCGGCGATCACCGCCGTCGTCGAAGCCGCCGCGCCCGGAGGAGTCGGCGCCGTCCGGGCGCTGTACGACGGCGACCCCGGTCATCCGGTCCTGCTCGCGAGCGCTCTGCACGACCGCGTCGGCCGGCTGCGAGGCGACACCGGCGCGCGAGATCTCCTGGACGGCGTCGAGGTCAGGACGGTCGAGGTCGGGCACCTCGGTCGCCCCGGCGACGTCGACACCCCCGAAGAGCTGGAGGCCCTGCGCTCATGAAGCTCGAGCAATCCTTCTCCGTCGCCGCGCCGATCGACGAGGTGTGGAACGCGCTGATCGACGTCCAGCGCGTCGCGCCGTGCCTCCCGGGCGCCGAGATCACCGACCGCAAGGACGACGGCTCGTACGCCGGCACGTTCACCGTCAAGCTCGGTCCGACGACCGCCATCTACAACGGCGTGCTGAGTCTCCAGTCCCTCGATCCCGCGGCCCACGTCGCCACGATGAGCGCCCGCGGGACGGACAAGCGCGGTCGCGGCGGCGCCAGCGCGACCATCGTCAGCACGATGCGCGAGGACGGCACGGGTACCGTGGTCGATGTGGCCACGGACTTCACGATCACCGGCCGCCTCGCCAGCTTCGGTCGCGGCGGCATGATCCAGGACATCTCGAAGCGCCTCCTGCGCGACTTCGCCGACTGCCTGCAGGCATCGCTGGCGACGCCGGTCCCGGCGGCGGCGGGAGCGCCTGCCGAGGGCGCGGCCGCAGAGCCGACCCAGCCGGCAGAGCCGGTCAATGGCCTGTCGCTCCTGCTCTCGATCCTGGTCGAGCGTCTCAAGGCGTTGTTCGGGCGCAGGCGCTGAGGATGGCGATTGCCCGGGAGTGGGACGGGGCGGGCTACGACCGCGTCTCGACCCAGATGGAGGTGATGGGCCGCGAGGTCCTCGACCGCCTTCCGCTGCGGGGGGACGAGACCGTCCTCGACTCCGGCTGCGGCTCGGGCCGGGTGACCGCGGCCCTGATCGAGCGGCTGCCCCGCGGGCGGGTCATCGGCGTCGACGGCTCGGAGTCCATGATCGCCGCCGCGCGCCGGCGGCTGGGCCCGGCGATCGACCTGCGGGTCGCCGACCTCGTCGGCCTGGACCTCGGCGAGCGGGTGGACGCCGTGCTCTCGACGGCCACCTTCCACTGGATCGGCGACCACGACGCCCTCTTCGCCTCGCTGCGGGCCAACCTCCGGGGCGGCGGCCGGCTCGTGGCCCAGTGCGGCGGGATCGGCAACGTCCGGAACATCCACGCCGCCGCCCGCGAGGCCGCGGCGGAGGCGCCGTTCGACCAGCACCTGGCCGGCTGGCGGGGCCCGTGGAACTTCGCCACGCCTCAGGTCACCGAGGCGCGCCTGCGCGCGGCCGGGTTCGCCGAGGCGCGCTGCCGGCTGGAGCCCCGGCCCGTCACGCCGGAGGCGCCCGCCGCCTACCTGACGACGATCGTCCTCGGAGCCCACCTCGAGCGCCTGCCGACCGAGCTGCACGAGCGCTTCGTCGCGGCGACCCAGGCCCGGCTCCCTGTTCCGCTGACGATCGACTACGTCCGCCTGAACATCGACGCCCGGGCCTGAGGCCGTGGACGCCCGGCCGGTCCGCGCCCTGACCTCACGCTAGATTGGGGTTGGGAGCCCCCCGCGCGCCCAGCGCGGGCGCTACGCATGCCCGCCATGGCCCTTCGACCCCTCCTCAGCCACCTCGCCGACGACCCCAACGGGGTTGCGCTCGCGCGCGAGGGCGGACGGGCCTTCGTCTCGCAGTCGCTGCGCGCGTACGTCGTCGCGGCGCTCGTCGACGGCATCGACGGTGCCCTCGCGGCCGGGCGTCCGGCGCTGGTGGTCGCGGGCGACGATCGCCAGGCGCGCGACCTCGCCGCGGACCTGCGGGCCTGGCTGGCGCCGCGCCCCGTGCGCTTCTACCCGAGCCGCGGCGTCGCCTACGAGTCCCACCTCGCGCCCCCGGCGCACCTCGTCGGGCTGCGCGTCGCGGCGCTGGACGCCCTCATGGAGGCCGGAACGGGCGACGGCGAGCCGCCCGTCGTCGTGGTCAGCACGGTCGCGCTGAGCGAGAAGGTGCCGGACCCCGCTCTGCGCCCGCACTCCTTCACCCTGCGCAAGGGCGACCTCATCGACCTCGACGAGGTCACCAACGACCTCGCCGCCGCCGGCTACGAGCGCGTGGACCAGGTCGAGGACCGCGGGCAGTTCGCCGTGCGCGGCGGCATCCTCGACGTCTTCCCCGCGACCGAGGACCGCGCGGTGCGCGTCGACCTCTTCGACATCGAGATCGAGGCGCTGCGCTTCTTCTCGACCTTCACCCAGCGCTCGCTGGGGGAGACCGACGCGATCGAGATCGCCCCGGCGGCCGAGCTTGCCGTCGAGCACCGCGAGCTGGCCGAGATCGCCGCGCTGGAGGAGGCCGAGGACCGCCCCGACGTCGCCGAGCTGCTGCCCGTCGACCGCTTCCACGCCTTCCTCGACCTCGCACCCGCCGACGCGGCGATCGTGATCGCCGCCGAGGAGGAGATCGGCCCGGCGCTCGCCGACCACTGGCAGGACGTGTGCGCGGCCTTCCACGACACCGACGCCCACCATCTCTACGTCAACCCCGAGGCGATCACCGCCGCGCTCGACGAGCGCGCCCGCATCCGCCTGTCCTCGATCTCCCAGGACCAGCCCTTCGAGTTCCGCGCGCAGGCCGCCGACCTCGCCGCGCGCTCGCTCAAGGAGGCCGAGCCGGAGCTCGAGAAGCTCGTGCGCTCGGGCTACCGCACGGTCGTCGCCTGGCCCCGCCACGGCGAGGGCGAGCGCGCCGCCTACAACCTCGCGCGCCTGCGGGCCACCTGGCTGGGGGAGGACGGCAGTGCCGCCGCCCAGGCGCCCACCGACCCCGCGCTGCGCTTCGCCCAGGCCACGCTGCGGGACGGCTTCATCGCCGCCGGCTTCCGCCTGGCGATGATCCCCGAGCACCGGCTCTTCCGCCGCCGCCGCGGCGAGCGCACCGCCGGCCGGTCCGCCGCTCAGCGCCGCCGGGGCGCGCTGCGCTCCTTCGCCGACCTGCGCACGGGCGACATCGTGGTGCACGAGGACCACGGCCTCGCACGCTTCGCGGGTTTCGACACGAAGACCGTCGGCGGCGTCACGCGCGACTACCTCGAGCTCGAGTACGCGGGCACGGACAAGGTCTTCATGCCCGTCGACCAGCTGGCGAAGATCAGCCGCTACGTCGGTGCCGGCGGCGCCCACCCGCCGCTGAGCAAGCTCGGCGGCAAGTCGTGGGAGAACCTGAAGGCGCGCGCGCGGCGCGCGGCCCAGGAGCTCGCCGGCGAGCTGCTGAACCTCTACGCGGAGCGCCGCCGGCGTGCCGGCCACGGCTTTCCCGAGGACTCGGACTGGCAGCGCGAGTTCGAGGAGCGCTTCCCGTGGCAGGAGACGCCCGACCAGCGCGAGGCGATCGAGCAGGTCAAGGCGGACATGGAGGGCCCCCAGCCGATGGACCGGCTCATCTGCGGCGACGTCGGCTACGGCAAGACCGAGGTCGCCCTGCGCGCCGCGTTCAAGGCCGCCAACGACAGCAAGCAGGTGCTCGTCCTGGCCCCGACGACGATCCTCGCCCAGCAGCACTTCGGGACGTTCTCCGAGCGGCTGAACGACTATCCGTTCACCATCGGCCACGTGTCGCGCTTTCGCAGCCCGAAGGAGCAGCGCGAGGTCGTCAGCGCGTTCAACGAGGGTGCGGTGGACATCCTCATCGGCACGCATCGCCTGCTCGGCCGCGACGTGCGCCCGAAGGACCTCGGGCTGCTGATCGTCGACGAGGAGCAGCGCTTCGGCGTCAAGCAGAAGGAGCTGCTGCGCCAGCTCAAGCTGCGCGTCGACGTCATCTCCATGAGCGCCACGCCGATCCCGCGCACCCTGCAGATGTCCCTGGCGGGGATGCGCGACATCAGCGTCATCGAGACGCCGCCCGAGGGCCGGCGCCCGGTCAAGACCTACGTCGGCGAGTACGACGAGGAGCTCGTCAAGCAGGCGATCCTGCGCGAGAAGAAGCGCGGCGGGCAGGCGTTCTTCGTCCACAACCGCGTCGAGACGATCGACGAGACCGCCGAGCGCCTGCGCGGCCTGTGCCCGGGCGTCGAGTTCGAGGTCGC
>JAOPZW010000092.1 GCA_025963905.1 Solirubrobacterales bacterium
GCCCGCGCCGGCGGCCACGCCGCCGCCCGCCGCTGCGCCTGACGAGGCCCCGCCGATGCCCAGCAGCTTGGCCAGCGTCGCCAGCGGCCCGCCGCCCGGGTTGAGCGCACCGAAGCCCGCGCGGATCCTGCGCAGCGCCTGCTGGTAATCGCGGCAGCCGGCGCAGTCGCGCAGATGGCGGCGCGAGCGCGCGCTGATGCGGGCGCCGCGCTCATGGGCGCCGGCGAGGTCGGCACGGATCTCCACGCAGGCGGTGTCGCGCGCGTCGGTCGCCTCGGTGAGGCCGATCCGCGCCCGGACGAGCAGCGACTTGATCGCCGGCACGCTCACGTCCAGTGCGTCGGCCAGCTCGGCGTAGCTCAGGCCCTCGAGCTCGCGCATGAGCAGGGCGGAGCGCTGCTGCTCGGGCAGGCGCCCGACGTCCTCGACGAGGCGGCGCAGGTCCTCGCGGCGCTCCGCGGTCGACATGGGGTCCTGCAGCGGCGCGCGCGACGTCTCGAACAGGTCGGCCGGCGCGGGGAGCGGCCGGCGGAGCTGGTCGATGCAGCGGTTGTGCGCGACGCGGTACAGCCAGGCGCGCAGCGTGACGGGGCGGTCGTCGCGGCGCAGCGCGTTGTAGGCGCGCAGGAACACGTCCTGCAGGGCGTCCTCGGCGTCGGAGCGCGAGCCGGCGAGCATCTGGCGCGTGTAGGCGAACAGGCGCTGGCGGTAGCGGTCGTGGATGACCCGGAAGGCGTCCTCGTAGCCCATCCGGAAGAGCGCGACGAGCTGGTCGTCGGAGCGGAAGCGCAACAACGGACCCGCGGCCGAGGCCCGGCTCAGGCCCGTCGGGGCATGAAGTGCTGAAGCTTCCACCGCTGCTCTTGCCCACCATAACGGCCCCGACGGCAGAAGGTTGCGCGCGGCGTCAGCGCGCGACGGCCGCCGCAGGCCACCAAGTGCCGGCACGCGGCCGGCCCTCGGGTCCGTCTCCTCGGGTCAGGTCAGGCTCAGGCCAGGCTGATCATCACGTGCTTGACCTGCGTGTAGTCCTCCAGCGCGTACATCGACAGGTCCTTGCCGTAGCCGGACTGGCCGTAGCCGCCGTGGGGCATCTCGCTGGCCAGCGGGATGTGGTCGTTCACCCACACCGAGCCGAAGCGCAGCGCGTTGGAGACGCGCATCGCACGGCCCACGTCGCGGGTCCACACCGAGGCGGCGAGGCCGTACGGCGTGCCGTTGGCCCACTTGATCGCCTCGGCCTCGTCGGTGAACGACTGCACGGTGATGACCGGGCCGAAGATCTCCTTCTGGATCATCTCGTCGCTCTGCTCGAGGCCGGCGACCACGGTCGGCTCGAGGAAGAAGCCCGGCAGGTCCGGCCGGCCGCCGCCGGTGACGATCTCGGCGTTGGACGGCCTGCGCTCGAGGAAGCCCTCGACGCGCTCGCGCTGCCGCGCGGAGTTCACGGGCCCGAGCGTCGTGTCAGGCGACCGCGTGTCGCCCATGACGTAGCCCTTGGCCTGCTCCGCGAGGCCGTTGACCACCTCGTCGAGCACCTTGCTCGACGCGAGCACGCGCGTCGCCGCCGTGCAGTCCTGGCCGGCGTTGTACAGCCCCGTCCCGGCGATCGTCTCCAGCGCTGTCTCCATGTCGACGTCGTCGAACACGACGACCGGCGCCTTGCCGCCGAGCTCGAGGTGGACGCGCTTGAGCGTGTCCGCCGCGTGCCTGGCGATCCACTTGCCGGTCTCGACCGAGCCGGTGAGCGAGACCATGTCGACATCCGCGTGGGTGACGAGCGCGGCGCCTGCGTCGTTGCCGCCGGCAATGACGTTCAGCACGCCCTTGGGCAGGTGCTCGGCGGCGATCTCGGCGAGCTTCAGCGTCGTCAGCGGCGTGGTGGGCGCCGGCTTGAGCACGATGGTGTTGCCGGTGGCCAGCGCCGGGCCGATCTTCCACACCGCCATCATCAGCGGGTAGTTCCACGGGGCGATCTGGCCGATCACGCCGACGGGCTCGCGGCGGATCATCGAGGTGTAGCCCTTGGTGTACTCGCCGGCCGGCTTGCCCTCCATGTTGCGGGCGGCGCCCGCGAAGAAGCGCAGGTTGTCCACCATGAAGGGGATCTCGTCGTCCTTGAACGCCTGGATCGGCTTCCCCGCGTTGGCCGACTCGAGCTCGGCGATCTCGTCTGCCCGCTCCTCGATCGCGTCAGCCAGCCGCAGCAGCGCCAGCGCGCGCTCGCCCGGCGTGGTGGCCGCCCAGCCGTCGAAGGCGGTGCGCGCAGCGGCGACCGCGCGGTCGACGTCGGCCTGCGTCGACTCCGGCGCCTGGGCGATCTCCTGTCCCGTCGCCGGGTTCAGGACGGCCGCGCTGCCGCCCTCCGCCGGATCGACGAACTCACCGTCGATGAAGTTCTGCAGGGTCTGCGTGGCGGTGGCCATCGCGTGGGTCTCCTCTCGGTGGCAGCTGTCCGCAACGTAGCACCGCGTACGCTTCCCGGCCGGACAACCAGAGCCCGAAGGGAACGCCACCGTGACCAACGTCGTCATCGCCTCCGCCGCCCGCACCGCCGTCGGCTCCTACGGGAAGTCGCTCAAGGGCGTGCCGCCGACCGAGCTGGGCGCGACGGCCGCCCGCGCCGCGCTCGAGCGCGCCGGGCTGGAGGGCGGCCAGGTCGACCACGTGGTGTTCGGCAACGTCATCCACACCGAGCCGGCGGACATGTACATGGCCCGCGTCGTCGGGATGAAGGCCGGGATCCCCAAGGAGACCGCGGCGTTCACCGTCAACCGCCTGTGCGGGACCGGCGTCCAGGCGATCGTCTCGGCCGCCCAGGCGATCCAGTCGGGCGACGTCGACGTCGCGCTGGCCGGCGGGGCCGAGTCGATGAGCCGAGGGCCGTACTGGATGACGGACGCCCGCTGGGGCGCGCGGATGGGGGAGACGGACATGGTCGACCCGGTCATGGGCGGCCTCACCGATCCGTTCCACGACATCCTCATGGGCGTCACCGCGGAGAACCTCGCCGAGCGCATGGGCATCTCGCGTGAGGACCAGGACGCCTTCGCCGTCGAGTCCCACCGCCGTGCGTCGGCCGCGCAGGAGGCCGGGCGCTTCGACGAGGAGATCGTGCCGGTCGCCGTGCGCGTCAAGCGCGACACCGTCGACTTCGACAAGGACGAGCACATCCGCCACGACGCGACGCTCGAGTCGATGGCCCGGCTGCCCACCGTCTTCAAGAAGGACGGTGGCACCGTCACGGCCGGCAACGCGTCGGGCATGAACGACGCCGGCGCCGCCGTCGTCCTGATGTCCGACGCGCGGGCCAGGGAGCTCGGCGCGCCGGTGCGCGGCCGGATCCTGGCCTACGCGAGCTGCGGCGTGGATCCGGAGGTCATGGGGATCGGGCCGGTGCCGGCGGTGCGCAAGGTGCTCGAGCGCTCGGGGCGCTCGCTCGACGAGGTGGGCGTGATCGAGCTCAACGAGGCGTTCGCCGCCCAGGCGCTGGCGGTCATCAGGGAGCTCGATCTCGACCCCGAGCGCGTCAACCCCAACGGCGGCGCGATCGCCCTCGGCCACCCGATCGGCGCCACGGGCGCAGCGATCACCGCCAAGGCGCTGAGCGAGATGGAGCGCGGCGACCACGAGCTCGGCCTCGTGACGCTGTGCATCGGCGGCGGCCAGGGGATCGCGCTCCTGATCGGTCGCGGGTAGCCCCCGCCGGGGATCCACTCCGACAACAGCGGTCGGGATTCGCTAGCGTTGGGTAGCGCGTACTTAGGCGTCCCTAACTTCGCCGGCCCCGAACCCGCCACAGGAGACCCGTGCTCGCCAGCATCCGACCCGTCCTGACGACTCTCGTGCTCGGCAGCGCCGTGGCCCTGGTCGCGCCGGTGGCCGACGTCGAGGTGCTGGTCGGGCAGGCCAAGGCCGATCTCGCCACCGCCGAGCAGAAGCTGAAGTAGGGAACGATGCGCCGCCGCTTCGTCGTCGTGCTCCTGTGCCTCGCCGCCGTCCTGGCGCTGGCCGGGCCGGCCGCCGCGGCGAACGACACGTCGACGCAGCGCGCCCGCCAGGAGATCGCCAAGGCCTCCGACTTCGTCGACCAGGCCCTCACCGCCGTCAAGCGCGGCGATCGCAAGGTGGCCTACCGGCTCGCGCGCAGCGCCTACCTCGACCACTTCGAGTACGTCGAGATCCCGCTGCGCTTGCGCAACCCCAACCTGACGCTCGACACGGAGTTCAAGTTCGCCCAGCTGCGCAACGGCATCCGCGACGGCGACTCGCTCGGGCAGATCCGCAGGACGACCGCGGACGTACGCGCCGGGCTGGCCGCCGTCGACCGCGAGCTCGCCAAGAAGGGGATCGCCGCGCCGGCGATCGCGTTCGGCTTCTCGTTCGTGATCCTCTTCCGCGAGGGCATCGAGGCCGTCCTGCTCATCGCGATCCTGCTCGGCTCGCTGGCCGCCGGCAGCGCGAGCAACTACAAGCGCCCGCTGGGATGGGGCATCGCCGCCGCCGTGGCGGCCACCGGCGTGACGTGGGCGCTGGCCACGCTCGTCCTCGACATCGCGCCGCTCAACCGGGAGCTGCTGGAGGCGATCACGGCGCTCATCGCGGTGGTCGTCCTCATCGGGGTCAGCTTCTGGCTCGTCTCGCGCCTGGAGCACAAGCGGCGCATGGAGTTCATGCGCGCGCGGGTGGCCGGTGCGATGGCGGCGGGCACGACCGCCGCGTTCGTCGGACTGGGGTTCACCTCGGTCTACCGCGAGGGCTTCGAGACGGTGCTCTTCTACCAGGCGCTCTCGCTGTTCGCCCAGGGGCTGGGCCTGTGGGTCGCCTTGGGCGCGGCGACCGCCGCCGTCGCGCTGGGCGGCGCCGGCTGGGCGATCCTCAAGGCCGGCAAGAAGCTGCCGCTCAAGCCGATGCTGATCACCGGCGCGTCGGTGCTGTTGCTGCTCTCGGTGGCGTTCGTCGGCAACGCCGTGCGCTCGCTGCAGTCGGCCGACCTGCTCACCGCGACGCCCGTGTCCTGGCCGCGGCTCCCGGTCTTCGTCGCCGAGCTGACGGGCATCCATCCGACGGTGCAGGGGCTCGTGATCCAGGGCGCCCTCCTCGCCGTCTTCGCGCTCGGCGCGCTGTACGTCTTCGCCTGGCAGCCCGCCCGCCGGCGGCGCGTGAGCGAGGCGGCGCCCGCGTGAGCGAGCCAGGCTCGTCGGCCGGCGGCCTGCGCGTGGGCGTGGATGTCGGCGGCACGTTCACCAAGGCGGTCGCGCTGACCGCGCACCCGCTGGCGCTGCGCGGCCATGCGGTGGTGCCGACGTCGCACGCCGCGGCGGGCGGCGTCACGGAGGGCGTAGCCGCCGCGCTGCGCGCGCTGCTCGAGGACCTCGGGGCCGATCGCCGTCGCGTCGAGCTCGTCGCCTACTCGACCACGCAGGCGATGAACGCGCTGCTCGAGGGCGACGTGGTGCGGGTCGGCGTCATCGGGATCGGCGCCGAGCCCGAGCTGCGCCTCGCGCGCAAGCGGACGGCCGTCGGCGACCTCAAGCTCGCGCCGGGCCGCGTCCTGCGCACCGAGCACGCGTTCCTCGACGCCACGCGCGGCCTGGACCCGGACCACATCGACGCCGTGCTCGACCGCCTGCAGGCGGCCGGCTGCGGCGCGATCGCCGTCAGCGGGGCCTTCGCCGTCGACGTGCCCGAGCAGGAGCGCGCCGTCGCGAGCCGCGCCCGCGAGCGAGGGCTGCCGGTCTGCGCCGGTCACGAGCTGACCGGCACCTACGGCCTGGAGACGCGGACGATCAGCGCCGCGGTCAACGCGAGCATCCTGCCGGTCGTCGAGCGCACCGCCACGATCGTCGAGCAGGTGCTGCGCCAGGCGGGCATCGACGTCCCGCTGCTCGTCCTGCGCGGCGACGGCGGCGCGATGAGCCTCGACGCGTTCCGCCGCGCCCCGTCGTTCACGATCGGCTCGGGCCCCGCCGCCGGCGTGGCCGCCGCGCTGCACCAGCTGTCCCTGACGAACGGGATCGTGCTCGAGTGCGGCGGCACGAGCTCGAACGTCAGCGTCGTCAAGAACGGGCGCACGGTCATGCGCACGCTGCGCGTCATGGGCCGCCCGACGTCGATCCGCTCGGTCGACTCGTGGGTCGTGGGCGCGGCCGGCGGCTCGATGGCGCGGCTGGGCCGTCGCAAGGTCGACGAGGCCGGGCCGCGCAGCGCCCACGTCGCCGGGCTGCCCTATGCCTGCTTCGCCACCGAGGACGAGCTCGGCGGCGTCGAGCTCGAGCTCATCGCGCCGCGCGCCGGCGATCCGGAGGCCTACGCCGTCGTCGCCGCGGGCGGCCGGCGCTGGGCGCTGACGGCCACCTGCGCGGCCAACGCGCTGGGCCTCGTCGAGGAGGGCGAGCATTACGCCCGCGGATCCCGCGAGGCCGCGCTCGCCGCCTTCGCGCCGCTGGCGCGCCGGATGAAGCGCACTCCCGAGCAGGCGGCACGCGACCTGCTCGACCGCGCGGTCGACAAGATCGCCCAGGCGGTCGCCGAGGCGGCCAAGACGCACGACTTCGGCCCGACCGTCCCCGTCATCGCCCTCGGCGGCGCGGGAACCGCGCTGGCGCCGGAAGTGGCCCGGCGCCTGGGCCGCCCCTACGTGCGCCCCGGCCATCCGGAGATCCTGTCGTCGATCGGCGCCGCGCTGTCGCTCGTTCGTGCCGAGGCCACGCGGCACTGCAGCGGTCCCGGCGCGACGCTCGAGCTCGTCCGCGAGGCCGAGCGCGCCTGCGTCGAGGCGGGCGCCGCGCCGCAGACGGTGACCGTCGAGAGCTTCTTCATCGCGCGCGAGGGCCTGCTGCGCGCGGTGGCCACCGGCGCGGTCGCCCTGGAGTCCGGAGCCGCCAGCCGCGAGCCGGTCGGCGAGCCGGGCCAGCTGCGCGCCGCCGCGGCGGCCCTCGAGATGGGCGAGACCGAGCTCGAGGTGGTCGCCCACAACGACTTCTACCGCGTGTTTTGCGAGAACGGCTCGGGCCGGGTGGCCGTGGTCGACGGTCTCGGGTCCGTGGCGCTGGCCGAGACCGCCAAGCGCGTCATCACGCGGCACTCGTCCACGATGCTCGCGGAGCTGGAGGGGGCCATCGAAGCGGGGACCGTGAACCTCGGCGTCGCGACGCTCCTGCCGCGCGTCGCGCTCGTCTGCGGACCGCACATCGTCGACATGTCCGACGCGCGCCGGCCGGAGGAGATCCTCGCGACCGCCGGCGCCGTGCTCGCAGGCCACGACGGCCCCGCGGTCGCGGTGCTCTGGGGGTAGTGGTGGCCCTTCTCGCAACGTGTCGCCGGGAATGCCGGGCGCCGATCACCGTCAGGCTGTGTCCTCACTCGCGGCAATGGCGCTGCCATTGCTCGCTCGCTGCGTCCTTGCCTGACGGCGCCGGCATCCCGGCATTCCCAGACGCACGTCACGAGAAGGACCACTAACCATGTCCCTCTACCGCCAGCCCGGCCGCGTGGCCGCCCGCACGCTCGCGCTCGCCGCCTCGGGAGCGCTGGTCGTCGGGCTGGCCGGCGGCTACGCGATCGGCCGCGGCACGGCGCCCGCGCCGACGGTCGTCAAGGCTGTCGCGGCGCTGCGCAGCGACCTGCGGCCGGTCGAGCAGGGGATCGTGCTGGCGCCCACGGAGTACGGGCAGGCGGTGAAGGGCGGCCGCGTCGTGGCACCCACGGAGTACCAGGCCGCCCGGGCAGACGTGCAGCGCGCCCAGGATGCGGTGGACCGCTCGCGTGCGGAGCTCTCGGCACTCGACGCCGCCCGGGCCCAGGCGCTGGAGCGCGCCGTCGCCGGGCTGGGAGCCGCCGTGGCCCGCCGGGCGGACGCCGCCGAGGTCCAGCGTCTGGCTGCCGCCGCCGGGCAGGCGCTCACCGCGGCCGTGGGCCGCACCGGCTGAGTGGCCTCGGTCATGGGTCCCGCCGTGACGTTCCTATAGATGTCAAGAGGGGTTGAGGGCTGTGAGGTCGGCGTGGAGGGTGTTGTAGACCTCGCGGGCGATGTAGCGCTTGAGGCAGCGCAGATCTCCTTTTTGGTCTTGCCCTCGGTGGTGCGGCGTGTGGCGTAGGCGCGGGTCTTGGGGCAGTAGCGCAGGCGGCACACGGCGATCATGTGCAGCGCTCGGTTGGCTTGGCGGTCGCCGCCGCGGTTGAGGCGGTAGCGGCCGTGTTTGCCGGAGGCGACGGGGATCGGGCTGGCGCCGCACAGCGCGGCGAAGGCGCCCTCGCTGTGGAGGCGCTGGATGTTCTGGCCGGCGGTGAGCAGCAGCTGGGCGCCGTGGCCGGTGGAGATTCCCAACAGCTTGGTGGTGCGCGGGGCGGCGGTCGCGACCAGCGGCGTGAGCTGGGTGTCGAGCTGGGCGATCTCCTGGTCGAGCAGCGCGATCCGCCTGGCGAGGCTGCGCAACGCGAGCTTGGCGGCGTGGAGCGGGTCGCTGGCGTGGTCGGGGTCGGGGCGCAGGCGCCGGCAGAGCGTCGCTTTGGCCTTGAGCGTCTTGGGTGTGGCGAGCTGCTCGCGCAGCTCGCTGGGCGCGGTGAGGATCAGCCCACCGAGCTGCAACATCGCGACCGAGCGCGACTTCACCGCGCTGTCGCGCGCGACGCGCAGCTGGCGGATCGCCTCGACGATCCCGGTGGTCTGCTTCGGGGTGACCTGCGTCGCGAGACCGAGCGCGTGACGGGCGGCCAGCTCGGCGTCGATCGCGTCGGTCTTCCCGCGCCGGCGGCGCGCGTGAGGGTGGGGCTGGTTTACCTCGAGCACCCGCACGCCCTCACCGACGAGATAGCGGGTCAACGCGGCCGCGTAGGAGCCCGTGGACTCCACCCCGACACGGTCGATCTCACCGAAGCCCCCAAGCCACGTCAGCAGCTCGCGGTAACCCGCCAAGGAAACCTCTAACGACCTGGTCGCCAACAGTCCGCCGCGGTCGTCGAGCGCCGCGGCGTGATGGGTGTCGGCGTGCGCGTCGACACCGCCGATGACGCGGCGGGCATCGTGGTTCATGCTCTGCACTGTTGTCCCTCTCTGATCGGCGGGACAGCCGGTCGGGTGGGCGGACACAACAGTGACGAGGCACTTGTCCTAAGCAGGTTCCTATGAAGTCACGCTCCGCCCTTCCCGGCCGTCCCTCATGGGTCGGTCGCGGCGGTCCGCCCGAGACCGACAGGTCGCGGCCAAGGCACCCAGGGCCAGTTTGGCGGCAGGTCAGATCCCGAACGAAACGCCGGCGGGCATCTTCACTGTTTGGCGGGCGCCTCGTCGCCCGTGGCTGCGTCCTCGAACATTCACGTGCCAAAGGCACGCATCGTGTTCTGCGTCCTTGCCACGAACGACGATCCGCACGCCAAACCCAACGCGACCCATGACCGCGACCACTAGCGGCGCGCGGCCCGGGGGCCGCGCGCCGTCCGACGTCGTCTGAGGACTACCGCGCCGCGATGAGGTCGTCGCCGCCGACCTGGCGGGCGATCGTCGCGAGCGCGCTGTGCGTGTTCGTGCCGC
>JAOPZW010000110.1 GCA_025963905.1 Solirubrobacterales bacterium
TCGTCACGCCCGAGCCGTCGGGCGGCAGCGCGGTCCCGACGCACCCGCCGATCATCGTCGCCACGCGCTCCTAGCGGGCGGCGGTGCGCCCGTCGGGCGGCGCCGCGCTGCTACCGTCGAGATCGAATGGCCATCACCGGGACGCAGACCTGCTACCGCCACCCGTCGCGCGAGACGCGGGTGAACTGCTCGTCGTGCGGGCGGCCGATCTGCCCGGACTGCATGACTCCGACGCCCGTGGGGATGCGCTGTCCCGAATGCTCGCGCCAGAAGACCCCGGTGCGAACGCTGCGCTCCACGACGTCCGAGCCGCGCGTCACCGTGGCGATCATCATCGCCTGCGTCGTCGCCTACCTGGCGGAGGGCGGCTACGGGGTCAACGGCGCCAGCGGCTCGATCGTGGCACACGGCGCGCTCTACGGTCCCGCCGTCCAGAGCGGCGACGTGTGGCGCCTGGTCACCAGCGGCTTCCTCCACGCCGGACTGCTGCACATCGGGTTCAACATGTACCTGCTGTGGATCCTCGGGCAGATGCTCGAGCCGGCGCTGGGCTCGGTGCGCTTCGGGGCGCTGTACTTCACGGCTCTCCTGTGGGGCTCGTTCGGCGCCCTCCTCGTCCAGCCCGACGCCGTCACCGTCGGCGCGTCGGGCGCGATCTTCGGGCTGATGGGCGCCGCGGCGGTGGAGATGCGCGCGCGGGGCATCAACCCGTTCCAGACGAACATCGGGATGCTGATCCTGCTGAACCTGGGCCTGTCGTTCGTCTTCTCGAACATCTCGGTGGGCGGCCACATCGGCGGGCTCGTGGGCGGGGTCCTCGTCGGCCTCGTGTTCCACCTCGCCGAACGCCGGCGCCTGCCGGCGCTGGCCTACGCGGGCTGCCTGGCGCTCTCCGCCGTCGCTGTGGCCGGCGCGCTCGCCGTCGCGTAGGCGCATCGACCCCCTCAGGCGGCTTCAGGTCTTCGCTGGGATAGTCTCGGCCGGCCGTGTCCTCGACCGACGAACGCGCGCTGTCGAGCCGCAACGCCCACCGCCGAGTTGATCTGGCACCTGCCGCCGCGGCGCTGGGCTACGCAGCACTTGCGACGATGCTGGTCGTCAGCGGGATCCTCGGGGCGGGGGCCGCCGCCGGGGTGTCGTTCCTCGTGCCCTCCGTGTATCCCGTCCTGCCCGACTGGGTTGCGGGCGTGCTCGCAGGCACCGGCACGATCTTCAGCATGGGCGGGCTGCTGCTCGTCCTGGCGATCCTGAGCATCGGCTACGCGCTCGTGCTCGCCGTCCGGCGCTCGCTCCCGGCCGGGGCGGTGATCGGTGCGATCGTCGCCCTGCACCTGATCTTCCTGCTCGCTCCACCGTTGCTGTCCAGCGACATCTTCAGCTACCTCGCCTACGGGCGCCTGGGGACCGTGCACGACATCAGCCCTTACGCCCAGGGTCCGGCGGCCGCTCCGGGCGACCCGGTCCTGCCCTATGTCGGATGGCGGTGGACCAACACGCCGAGCGTCTACGGCCCGTTGTTCACGATCGGCTCCTACGGCTTGATCGGGCTCGGCACCGGCGCGGCGCTGTGGGGCTTCAAGGCCCTCGCCGCGATCGCCGGATTGGCGATCGTGGCGCTGGTCTGGCGCACCGCGCAGGCCCGGGGGCGCGATCCCATGACGGCAGCCGCGGTCGTCGGGCTCAATCCGATCCTGCTCGTCTACGCCGTGGGCGGGGGCCACAACGACCTGCTCATGCTCGCGCTGACCATGCTCGGCGTGCTGCTGGCCTGCTCGGCGCGCGACGCGGGCGGAGCGGCGAGCGTCGTCGCGGCCACGGCGGTCAAGGCGAGCGCGATCGTCGTGCTGCCGTTCATGGTGCTGGGAGCCCCGCGCCGCGGGCGTGCCCTCGCAGGCGCCCTCGGCGCCACGGTGGCCGTGTCGATCCTCGGCTTCGCGGTCTTCGGCGATCACGCGCTCGGCTTCGTCTCGGTCCTCATGCACACCCATGTCGCGACGAGCACGAGCCCCCCCGCGGGGGACCCGACCGCGGTGCTCACGCGGATTCCGCATCTTCCCGTCCTCGTCGTCGCCGCGGTCGTCACCGCGCTGTGCGGGCTGCTGCGCGCGGTCTGGCGCGGCATGGACTGGGTGTCCGGCGCCGGCTGGGCCCTGCTGCTCGTCGCTGCTTCGAGCGGCACGGTGCACGGCTGGTACACGATCTGGCCGCTCCCGTTCGCCGCGTTGAGCCGCGACTGGCGCCTGCTGGCCGGGACGCTGTTCCTCCAGGCGATCTTCGTCGCGCACCTGCTGCCCGAGGCCTTCGCGTAGCTCACCGCAGCAGGCGGTCGTACAGCGCCTGGATCTCGCCGAGCATCCGGTTCGTCGCGAAGCGCCGGGCGACGTCCTGCGCGGCGGCGGCGCCCAGCCGCTCGCGCTCGGCCGGCGCCGCGGCCAGCTGGGCGATCGCGGCGGCCAGTGCGGCGGGGTCTCCGGGGCGCACGAGGCGGCCGGTCTCGCGGTCGCGCAGGATCTCCGGCAGGCCGCCGTGGTTGCTGGCGACGACGCAGCACCCCGCGGCCGCCGCCTCCAGCGCGGCGTTCGGCAGCGGGTCCGGCTGCTTGGACGGCACGACGACGAGGTCGGCCGCGCCGTAGACGTTGCGGACGTCTTCGCGGAAGCCGACGTCGAAGAGCCGCGAGGCGACGCCCAGTCGCGCGGCGAGCTCGTGCAGCTCGCGCTGGTGGCGCAGCTCGCCGCGCCACGGGCCGCCGGCGACGAGCGCGACGACCCGGGGATCGTCGCGCAGCGGCGCCTCGGCCAGCGCCCGCACGAGGACGTCCTGCCCCTTCCACCCCGAGACGCGCCCGAGGACCGCCGCGACGAACGCGCCGGCGGGTAGACCGAGGGTCGCTCGTGCCTGGGCACGCGGGGCGCGGCGGGCCTCGATCGCCAGGCCGTCGTAGATCACCTGCGCGGCGGGCGCCCCGTCGAACTGGTCGCGCGTTGCCCGGGAGACGCACGGCAGCGCCTGCGCGGTGAGCAGGAGGCGCCGGTACGCCGGCCACCAGCGCTCGAAGCCCGCGTAGATCTCGCGCACGTGCCAGACGTGGGGGATCCCGGCCACCCGTGCGGCCGCGGCACCGCCGAGCGTCACCGACGTGTTCGTGTGCACGAGCGCGACGCCGCGCGAGCGGGCGACGCGCCCGAGCCCGCCGGCGTCGGCCGCCCAGGCCGCCGCGACCCGCCCGACGCCGGCCGGCGACATCAGGGACCGGCGCATGACCGCCAGTGGGCGTACGAGCACCTCGAGCCCCGCGGCGCGCAGGTCGGAGGCCAGCTCGCCGTGCTCGGGCAGGACGACGACGGCCCGGAACCGCGCGGGGTCCAGGCCGGTGACGATCGCGTGCAGCTGGCGGTCGGCCCCGTACCGGCCGCTCGAGCTGTGCAGGTACAGGATGGTGGGCGGGCTCGGGCTCAGACGCCGACCTCGAGCGCGACGCCGTCCGCCGCCGGAACGCGCTCCGGGTGCAGGATGTGGGCGAGCAGCTCCAGGCCGTCAACCAGGCGCGGGCCGGGCCGGGAGAAGTACGCCGAGGCGTCGACCGCGACGATGCGCTCGGCGCCCACCGTGCGCAGCGCCTCGGAGTGGGCGACCGCCTCCTGATGCGACCGCGGGGCGTCGTAGCCGCACGGCATGCAGACCACGACGCGCGGGGACGCCGCCGCGATCGTCTCCCACGTCGCCTGCTCGGAATGCTCGCCCGGGAACCCGAGCACGTCGACGCCGCCGGCCAGGGCGATCAGCTGGGGGGTCCAGTGCCCGGCGATGAAGACCGGGTCGAACCACTCGATCGCCACCACCGGGACCCGCTCGGCCCCTTTGACCGCGACGCGAACCCGGTCGATCCGCGCCCGCTGGCGGGCGACGAGGTCCAGCGCCGCGTCCCGCGTCCCGGTGGCCTGCGCGATCGTCCGGATGTCGCCCATGGTCTCGCCGAGGGTCTTGGGGTCCAGCGAGACGACCTTCGGGCAGCTCGGGATCGTGCCGGCGACCTTGCGGACGTCGTCGATCGACACCGCGCAGACGGGACACAGCTCCTGGGTGACGATGAGGTCGGGCTCGAGCTCGCGCAGCCGTTCCTCGTCGAGCTCGTAGATCGCCTCGCCCTTCTCGGTGCGCTCGCGGACGGCGGCGTCGATCTCGCGGGGTCCGAGGCCCTGCGGCAGCAGATCGCGGGTGACTTGGGGTAGCTCGAGGGCGCGGCTGGGAAAATCGCACTCATGCGTCACCGCGACGACGTCGTCGCCGAGGCCGAGGGCGAACAGGAGCTCGGTCGCGTGAGGGACGAGGCTGACGATCCGCATACGGAGGAGATCGAGGATATGGCACTGCTGGAAGACGACCGGATCGACGAGCTCCTGCAGGGCCGCGAATGGCGGCGCGAGGGCGACGAGATCGTCCGCGACCTGAAGTTCGAGGACTTCGCCGCGGCGATCGCGTTCGTGAATCGCGTGGCCGACGCCGCCGAGGAGGCCAACCACCACCCGGACATCCTGGTGCACGCCTGGAACCGGGTGCGCCTGGCGGTGACCAACCACGCGCAGGGAGGCCTCACCGACGCGGACTTCGCGCTGGCCGACCGGATCGATGCGCTGGTCTGATCCGGTCGCCGGCGGGCGGGCTCCCGCCCTCCGTCCGGTCGGCTGCTAGCGTTCGGGCGCAGACCGGCTCGTGCCAGACGACCTTCCTCGAAGTAGCGGCTCACACGCTGCGCCCGCGTGACGGCGATCCTCCTGATCGCCGTCGTCCTGCTCGTCTTCGTCAACGGGTTCTTCGTGGCGGGCGAGTTCGCGCTCGTGCGCTCCCGCCGGTCGCGCCTCGAGGAGCTCGCCGCCGAGGGCAGTCGCGGCGCCAAGCTCGTCCTCCACGAGATGGAGGACCTCAACCAGTACCTGTCGGCGTGCCAGTTCGGCATCACCCTGGCCTCGCTGGGCATCGGCTTCCTGGGCGAGCCCGCCATCGGGAAGCTGATCGAGCCCGCCTTCGGGAGCCTCTCGCACGGCTTCGCGGCGGCGATCTCGCTGGCGATCGCCTACATCCTCGTGACCTCGCTGCACATCACGACCGGCGAGCAGGTGCCGAAGATCTACGCGATCGTCAAGCCCGAGCCGGTGGCGGTGCGGATCGCGCGTCCGCTGAGCATCTTCAACGCGACGATGCGGCCGTTCATCACCCTCCTCAACCGCGCGTCGAACGGCATCCTGCGCGGGCTGCGCATCGACCCCCACACGGAGTTCGAGGAGGGTGGGAGCCCGGAGGAGTTGCAGGTGCTCATCGCCCAGGCGCGCCGGGGCGGCAAGCTGGACGCCGGGGAGGCGGGGATGCTGCAGGGCGTCTTCCATCTCCACGAGCAGGAGGCACGCCAGGTCATGACGCCGTATCCGGCGGTCGTGACGGTCGATACCTCCGAGGACGTGGAGACCGCGCTGCGGCGCTGCATCTCCTCGGGCCACACCCGTCTGGTCGTCACCGAGGACGAGAACCGCGACCGCGTCCGCGGAATCGTGCACTCGAACTCGCTGGCGCGCCAGCTCATGACCGAGGGCCCGCACGCCTCGATCGAGCCGCTCGTGCGCGAGGCGCCGATCGTCCCGGAGACCAAGCCGCTGGACGACCTGCTGGCCGACCTGCAGCGCCAGCGCACCTCGATGGCGGTCGTGGTCGACGAGTACGGCCGCGTGGCGGGGATCGTGACCGTCGAGGACATCGTCGAGGAGATCGTGGGGGAGATCGACGACGAGACCGACCCGGCCGGCGGCGAGATCCGCCGCCTGGCCAACGGCGACTGGTTCGTGCGCGGACACGTCGCGATCACCGATCTCATCGACTACGGCGTCAAGCTCCCGGTGGACACCGACGCCTACAACTCGGTCGGCGGCTTCGTCTTCGCCCAGCTCGGGCGCCTGCCCAAGCGCGGCGACACGGTCACCGCCGACGGCTACTCGATCCGCGTCGAGAGCGTGCGCGACAACCGCATCGAGGCGGTGCGGATCCGCGAGCGCCGGGCCGTCAGTCGCACGGCGTCCGAGCAGGAACAGGCGGGCTAGCCCCTGCGGGATCCGACGGCGCGGGCTCCTCGAGCCACGTCCTCGCGCCGATTCGCCTCCCTGCGGAGCTCGAGCTTCATCAGCTCGGCCGCGATGATCCGGTCGCGTACGGCATGACGGCGGTCTCTCTGGTGCACGGAAGGCCCCTTTCTCGTCGGACGCCGTGAGTGGGCGAGTCGATGCTCCCGAGGCGGAGGACGGGTGTCGTCGGCCCGCGGGAGGTTCTTGCGGCTGCCCCTCCGGGTGTCGGGGCGGGGAGGGCGTGCGACCCACGGTGTAGCCCGAGCGGGCCGAACGCCCTCGTGCGAGGGGCGCAAGTTTCTCGCGAGGGGTGCGTTTGAGCGCCTGACGCCTACGTTTCCATGCGGCAGGCGTCAGCCCCGCCGCCCGTGGGACGGCGCCGGGGCTTGGGAGCACAACACGGTGGATCGGGGTGGGTCCACCAAGCACGCACCGCGACCGGCCCGCTGGCGAGCGGGCCGGTCGTGCGTTCAGGCCCGTCTCGGTCGGTCGCGGCGCGATGGACGCTTAGAACCTGTTTCAGAAAGCGGGCGGCGTCCGACATCCACGATCCGGCTCCCTGACGCCACCGCCTGATTCTGAAACAGGTTCTTAAACAAACCGACCCGCCAATGGCGGGCCGGTCGTGTGCTTCTGGGAGGAGGTGCACTTGCGAGGTACGTTCGCAGGGGCAGTATCGGCAGCGATCCTCAACGGCTCCTAAAACTTGGCGGCCCGCTCGGGCTCAGGCCCGCGGCAGCCCGTCGACGCGGTGCACCCAGGCCTCGATGTTGGCGAAGTTCCCGGCGATCGGCAGGTGGTCGGCCAGCCCGCGGTGGAAGAGCTCGTCGTCGGCGGGATCGTGCAGGACGCCGTACTTCAGGAATGGGAAGGCACAGACGTCCGCGGCGCCGAAGCTCTCGGTCAGGAGCCAGTCGCGGTCCCCGAGGAGGTTGTCGAACTGCTCCAGCCACCCGCGCAGCTGCGCCGACCAGCCCTCGATCGCCCGCGTGTCGGGCGCGTCCCGCTCCAGCTCGGCCGCGATCCGGTTGGGCGGCCCTTTCCAGACGAGGTTGAACCACTCGATGAACACGTCGACCTCGGCGCGCCGGCCGGCGTGCGCCGGCCAGAGGGGCGGGTCCGGCCGCCGGGCCTCCAGCCAGGCGACGATCCGCATCGAGTCCGCGACGACCTCGCCCTTGTCGGTCTGCAGGACCGGCACGAGGTCCTGCCCGCTGACCTCGCGCACCGCGCTGCGGTCCTCGGGATCGACGTCGACCCACTCGACATGGCTGCCCTTGTGCGCCAGGGCGAGCGCAACGCGTTCGACGTTGGTGGAGAAGGGGATGCGGAAGATGCGCATGACCTCACACTCTGCCGGACGGCCCGTCAGTAGGCGTAGAGGCCGCGCCCGGCCTTGCGCCCGAGGGCGCCGTCGGCGACGAGCGCGCGCAGCCGGGCCGGGACGGCGGCTCCGATCGTCTCGCCGATGGCCACGGCGACGTCGAGGCCGACGAGGTCCAGGAGCGCGAGCGGGCCCATCGGGTGGCCCGCTCCCAGCGCCATGCACTCGTCGATCGCCGTCGGATCCATCTCGGTCTCCTCGAGGAGCTCGACGGCGCTGAACAGGTAGGGGAACAGCAGCCGGTTGACCACGAAGCCGGGGACGTCGGGCACCTCCACCGCGGTCTTCCCGAGGTCGGCGCACAGGGCGCGCGCGCGCTCGCGCGTGCGCTGCGAGGCGCGGGCGGGGAAGGCGAGCTCGACGAGCCTCATCTTCGGCACCGGGTTGAAGACGTGCAGGCCGACGAAGCGCTCCGCGTGGCCGCTGGCCTGCGCCAGGCGCTCGATCGACAGCGAGGACGTGGTCGAGGCCAGCAGGGCGTCGTCGCCGGCCACCGCGGCCAGCTCGCCCAGCACGGCGCACTTGGCGGCGTGGTCCTCCACGACCGCCTCGACGACCGTCGTGGCCTCGCGGAGGGCGCCAAGGTCCGTCTCGATCCGGACGCGGCCGGCGTCGATGTCGCCGTTCAGGCGCTCGCACTGCGCGTCGAGCGCCGCCCGCGCGCGGTCGGCCGAAGCCGCCGACCGGGCCCACAACAGGACGCCGCCATGGCGCGCCGCCACGAGCGCCAGCCCGCAGGCGATGGCGCCGCTGCCGGCGATCCCGAGTCGTTCTTGCACCTGTGCCTCTTCCTTGGCTGACTGGACAGTCAGCTCGGTACGATAAGGAATGACGGGGTCACCAAAGCCACCGGGAGGGATGTCTTGCCCATGAGTGCACAACAGGGTCGTGAGGTCGTCATCGTCGAGGCCGTCCGGACGCCGATCGGGCGCGGCCACCTCGAGAAGGGCTACTACAAGGACACGCATCCGGCGGACCTGCTGGGCAGAACCTACACGGAGCTGCTCGATCGAACCGGAATCCAGGCCGCCGAGGTCGAGAACGTGATCGCGGGCTGCGTGCAGCAGTTCGGCGAGCAGGCGTTCAACATCGCCCGCAACGCCTGGCTGCAGGAGGGCCTGCCGATCGAGACGTCGGCCACGACCATCGACCTGCAGTGCGGCTCGGCCCAGCAGGCCGTGAACTTCGCGGCCTCGCAGATCGCCGCCGGCGTCCATGACGTGGTCATCGGCTCCGGCGTGGAGCACATGGGCCACATCCCGTTCTCGGCCGGCATGGAGGTCCAGCAGAAGTACGGCATGGCCTTCACCCCCAAGCTCATGGACAAGCACAACATCGTCGGCCAGGGCCTGGGCGCCGAGATGATCGCCGACCAGTGGGAGATCCCGCGCTCCGAGCTCGACGAGCTGGCGCTGCGTTCCCATCGCCTGGCCGTCAAGGCGACGGAGGAGGGCCGCTTCGAGCGCGAGATCGTGCCCTTCGCGGTCAACGGCGACACGTACGCCGTCGACCAGGGCCCGCGGGCGGACACGACGCTCGAGAAGCTCGCCGCGCTGAAGCCGGCGTTCAAGCCCGACGGCAAGATCACCGCGGGCAACGCGTCGCAGATCTCCGACGGCGCGGCGGCGGTGCTGCTCATGTCCCGCGAGAAGGCGGAGGAGCTCGGCCTGACGCCGCGGGCGCGGATCGTCGACCAGACGACGGTCGGCTGTGACCCGGTGAAGATGCTCGAGGGCCCGATCCCCGCCACGCAGAAGATCCTTCAGCGCAATTCGATGTCGATCGGCGACATCGACATCGTCGAGATCAACGAGGCGTTCGCGCCCGTCGTCGCCGCCTGGGCGCGCGAGCACAACCCCGACATGGACCGCGTGAACCCGCGCGGCGGCGCGATGGCTCTCGGCCACCCGCTGGGCTCCACCGGCGCGCGCCTGCTGACGACGCTCCTGCACGAGCTCGAGGACGAGGACAAGGAGCTCGGCCTCGTCACGATGTGCTGCGGCGGCGGGCTGGGCACCGGCACGCTGATCCAGCGCGTCTGAGCCTCAGCCCCACCGGACACCACCTGGACGACTGAGGGCCCGGCGGGGAGCCGGGCCCTCGGTCTGCCTGCGCAGCGCTAGGCCGCGGGGGCGAAGGTGCCGGAGTCGTCGATGCGGCCCGGCGTCAGCGTGCCGTCGGTCTCCACGCGGGCGATGCCCGCCGAGGCGACGAGCTGCGTGCCGAGGCGGACGGCCTCGTGGAGGCCGATGCCCTTGCCGGGGTAGACCGGGCGCCCGTCGCCGCCGACGACGGCGTACTTGTCCCCGTCGTCCTTGACGGCCTCGAGGCCGAGCTTGCGGTTGGCCATCTTGGCCGGCTTCTTCGTGGCCTTCTGAGCCATGGTGGGTCACCTGTGGGTCGGGATGGACAGCGCCACGACGATGATGGCAGCCCGCTCCCGATAGCGTGGCGCGCCGTGGCCGTCACCGAGCTGTCCCTGAGCGCCGCCGAGGCCCGCCGGATGGCGTTGCGCGCCCAGGGCCTCCTCGGTGCGCCCGACCGCCGAGGCGGCGTGCGGGCGATGCTGCGCCGGCTGGGCGCCGTGCAGCTGGACACGATCTCCGTCCTGGCCCGCTCGCACGAGCTCGTCGCCTACGCGCGGCTGGGCCCCGTGGACCGCGCGGCGGTCGAGGCCGGGTATTGGACCCCGCCCGCGACCCCGACCACCCGGCCGCCCCCCCACGCGTTCGAGTACTGGTCGCATGCGGCCTGCGTGCTGCCGATCGAGGACTGGCCGCTCTACGCCTTCCGCCGCCGTGCCTACCGCCGCCGGGGCTACCACTGGCATCGCGCGCCCGAGCAGGCGTGCGCGGACGTCCTGGCACGGTTGCGCGCCGACGGCCCGCTCACCGCCACCGGGCTCGGCGGCGCCAAGAAGGGCGGCGAGTGGTTCGACCGCACCGACCACAAGATCGCCGCGGAGTTCCTGCTGGCCACCGGCGAGGTCGTGTGCACCCGGCGCACCGGCTGGCGGCGCGTGTACGACCTGGCCGAGCGGGCGATCCCGGCGGTCCTGCGGGACCGGGATCCGGATGACACCGAGTGCGTCACCACGTTGGTCCGCCGGGCCGGGCGGGCGATGGGCGTGGCCACCAGAGCCGACCTGGCCGACTACGTCCGGGTCAGGGGCGACCAGGTCGACACCGTGGTCGAGGCGGCCGGCCTGGTGCCGGTGACCGTCACGGGCTGGGGCAACGGCACCGCGTGGGCACATCCGGAGGCACTCGCGGCACCACCGCGCGGACGGCACCGCACGACGCTGCTCTCGCCGTTCGACTCGCTCGTCTGGGACCGCCGGCGCACGCAGCGCATGTTCGGCTTCGACCACCGGCTGGAGGCGTACGTCCCGCGCGACAAGCGCGTGCACGGCTACTTCACCATGCCGCTCCTGGCCGGCGGACGCCTCATCGGGCGCGTCGATCCCGCCCGCGAGGGCGGCACGCTCATCGCGCGGAAGGCCTCTTTGGAGCCGGCGGCGCTGAGCACGCCCGCCAAGGCGGCACGGGCCGTCACGCACCTGGCCCAAGCCCTGCGTGAGGCTGCCGGATGGGTCGGCTGCGACGCGGTCCGCGTCGAGCGGCTCGACCCACCCGAGCTCGCCGCACCACTGCGCGCCGCGCTCAGCTGATCTCGAGTAGCTTCTCGCGGACCGCGTACACCACGGCCTCCATCCGCGAGTGCAACTGGAGCTTCTCGAGGATGTTGCGGATGTGGTTCTTGACGGTGTTCTCGGAGATGAACAGCTCTTTGGCGATCTCGCGGTTGCCCAGGCCCCTGGCGACGAGGCGGAGGACCTCCATCTCGCGGTCGGTGAGCCTGGGCGCGGGCACCTGCTGCTGGCGCTCCTCGCCGCGCTTGGCCAGGACGGCGAACTCCGTGATGAGCTTGGACGCCATCGACGGACTGATGAACGACTGACCGTCGTGCACGGCGCGCACGACGTCGGCGACCTCGTCGATCGACACGTCCTTCAGCAGATAGCCGGTGGCGCCCGCCTTGATCGCCTCGAAGAGGTCCTCCTCCTCGTCGCTGATCGTCAGCATCACGATCTTGGCGCTGGGCACCTCGTCCTTGATGGCCGTGCACGCCTCGATGCCACCGCGGCGCGGCATCCGGATGTCCATGAGGACCACATCCGGCAGCAGGTCGCCCACCTGCTCCACCGCCTCCTGGCCGTCGCCGCACTGGCCGACGACCTCGACGCCGTCCTCCTCCTCGAGCACCATCTCCAGACCACGGCGGAACAGTGCGTGATCATCGACGATCAGGACGCGAATGGGATCGCCGGGCACCGTGCCACGAGTCTCGGGGGTCTCGCTCAACTCCTCCTCCAAACGGTGCGCCTGCCCATGTCGAGGACGCTGGGCGTGTCGCGGGGGTGAGATCAACCACCGTGTGGTTCTTCGGCGCCCCACTGCGGGACGCTCCTGGGACCAGACTGGTCGAGGTGATGGCGCGGCGCAAGCGCAGCGTCACTCCTCGACGAGACGGATCACTCCATAGTCCCAGCCACGACGCCGGTAGACGACGCTCGGCCGCCCGTTCTCCTTGTCGCGGAACAGGTAGAAGTCATGGCCGACCAGCTCCATCTCGAAGAGGGCCTGGTCGAGTGTCATGGGTTCGGCCTTGTGGGACTTCTCCCGCAGGACCACGGGGCCGTCGCCCTCCATCGCGATGGGGACGATGTCGCCGGCGGCTTCCGGCGGAGTGGAAGAGTCCTCGTCCCAGCCCTGCGGGCGAACGGGAGTCTCGAGGGCCTCCTCCGCCTCGACGACCGGCGAGGCCGTCGCGCCGTCCGTCTCGGCCAGCGCCATCGCGAGCCGGGCGCGACCGTGGTTTCCATGGTGGACCTTGCGCCGGTCGCACATCCGCCGCAACCGGGACTCCAGCTTGCCGAAGGCCACGTCGAGGGCCGCGTACCGGTCTTCGGCGGAGGCCTCCGCCCTGATCACGGGACCGCGCGAGACGATGGTGAGCTCGATGCGCTCACGAGTGTCGGACTGGCGGGGGTTGTGCTCCTCAGAAACCTCTACGTCGACCCGGATGACCTTGGGATCCAGCTTTTCGATCTTCGCGACCTTCATGCCCACGTGACGGCGGAAACGATCGTTGACGTCCGTGTGGCGGCCCTTCACGATGATGTCCACGGGGGACCCCCCTCCTCCCGGTTATTTAAGAGCATCCGGCACGGAGCAGCCGGGCTCGACACTCCCTGAACCAGCATTCGGTCGGCTGAAACCCATTGGAAACACGCGCCAGGCCTACCTGGTCTTCGTCCCCACATACGCCTTCTGAGAGTATC
>JAOPZW010000098.1 GCA_025963905.1 Solirubrobacterales bacterium
CCGGAGTCGGGCGAGATGACGCCGGTCAGGATCTTCACCAGCGTGCTCTTGCCGGCGCCGTTGGCGCCCAGGAGCGCGTGGATCTCGCCCGGCTCGACGACGAGGTCGGCGGAGCGCAGCGCCACGACGGGGCCGTAGCTCTTGGCGATGTTGCGGACGGTGAGAAGGCTCATGGGGACGGGGGAGTCACGTCGCGCCGGGGTGCCCGCGAGGGCACCCCGGCGACGGCGCGGGAGCAGAGGCCTAGGGCCCCTGGCACTTGCTGAGCTGGTCCGGCGTGAAGGTCGTGTACGGCTTGACCTCCGTGAACGTCGAGTACGTCGGCGGGAGCTTGGGGTTGTAGTACTTCGCCCACTCCGCCTGGTTCGACTTGTCCCACAGCGTCGGCTTGAGCGTCGTGACCTTCGCCGGGTTCTTGCCGGTGAGGGCGTCGATCGCGATCGCCGCGCCGACCCCGCCGATCACGGCCGGGTTGGTGACGGCGGCGCCGTTGAGCTGCTTGTCGTTGAGCATCTGCTTCAGGAACCCGTTGTTGTCGGCGCCGACGATCGGCACAAGCGGCTTGCCGGCCGTCTTGTAGGCGTCGACCACGATGGAGTCGATGCCCGACGTCCAGACGCCGTCGACCTTGGTCCCGGACTGCAGGATGTTCAGCATCTCCTTGGATGCCGTCGGCCAATCCCAGTTGCTGTAGACCGACTTGACGACATGGATGTTCGGCCAGTTCTTGAGCTCCTCCTGGAAGCCCTTGTGCCGGTCCGTGTCGGCGGGGACGCCCTTGGCGCCGCGCATCTCGACGATGTTGCCCTTGCCGTGGAGCTGCTTGGCCAGCCAGGCCAGGCCGAGCTTCGCGTACTGCACCTGGTCGTTACTGGCGATGTAGGCATCTGGCGAGGTGACCGCCTGGTCGACCGCGACGAACACGATGCCCTTGGCCTTGGCCTCGGCGATCACCGGGTTGAGCGCCGCGGCGTCGGCCGGGTTGGCCAGGATCGCGTTGGCGCCGGCCGAGATGAGCGTGCGGATCGCCGCGATCTGCTCCGGGGCGCCGCCGTTCTGGTTCTGGACCAGCACCTTGCTGACCTTGCCGCTGGCCAGGGCCTGGGCCTTGGCCCCGCAGATCATCTCCTCGCGGAAGCCGTTGCCGACCAGCGTGTTGCTGACGCCCAGGACGAACTTCTTGCCGCTGCCGGCGTTCCCGGACGATCCACTCGTCGACGACGAGCTGTTGTTGCTGCTGCCACTGCCGCAGCCCGCCGCGACAAGCGCGACGACGGCGACGCCGAGGCACCACAGCAGGCCTCGCCTTCTCAGGATTCTCACAGTCTTACTCCTCCTCCAGCTACTCGGACAGGTACTCGCACGCGTGTAAAGGTTCTGCTGACGGTTCTGGTGACGTGACGGCTCTCCTCTCCTAGAAGGCGAAGCGCGGGGCGTGGTCGCGTGCCGTACACCATTGCCACTGGGTGAACTCCTCCCAGTTCGCCAGTGAGCCGAATCGCCCCCCATTCCCGGACGCGCCCATTCCCCCGAAGGGGGCGATCGCCTGGTCGTTGATGGTCGTATCGTTGACGTGCACCATGCCGGCGCGCATCGAGCGCGCGATCTCCAACCCGCGCGCCAAGCTGTTGGAGTAGATCGCGGCGGCCAAGCCGTATTCGGTCTGGTTGGCCAGGGCGATCGCCTCGTCGTCGGAGGCGAACGTCGTCACCGCCGCGACCGGGCCGAAGATCTCCTCGACGAACGCCGGCATCGACGGTCCGACGCCCTCGAGCACCGTCGGCCGGTAGAACAGGTCGTCGTGCGTGCCCCCGGTGCGCAGGCGCGCTCCGGCCTCCAAAGTGCCCTGGACGATCGCGTCGAACCGGTCGAGCTGGCGCCGGTTGATGATCGGCCCGAGCTCGACGTCCTCCCGGAACGGGTCGCCCACCGCCAACGCCTCCGCCCTCGCCGTGATCGCGTCGAGGTAGGCGTCGGCGACGGCCTCCTGAACGAGGTGGCGCCCGGTCGAGAAGCACAGCTGGCCCTGGTGCAGGAACGAGCCCCAGGCGCCCGACGACGCGGCCCCGTCGATGTCGGCGTCGTCGAGCACGATCAGCGCGTTGTTGCCGCCGAGCTCGAGCGAGACCTTCTTGAGGTTGCGCCCGGCGAGCTCGCCCACGCGCCGGCCGGTGGCCGTCGACCCCGTGAACGAGATGAGCCGCGTGTGCGGGTCGACGACCAGAGCCTCGCCGGCCTCCGCCCCGCCGGGCAGCGCGTGCAGCACGCCGTCCGGCAGCCCGGCCTCCTCGAAGATCGACGCCAGCAGCAGGCCGCCCGTGATCGGCGTCTGCACGTCCGGCTTGATGACCACGGCGTTGCCGAGCGCCAGGGCGGGCGCGATCACGCGCACGCCCAGGATGACCGGAGCGTTCCAGGGCGTGATCGCGGCAACGACGCCGAGCGGCACGCGCTGCGCGAGACTCAGGCGCCCGCGCTCGGTCGTGGGAAGCAGCTCGCCGTAGGGCTGGCCGGCCAGGGCGGCGGCCTCGCGGATCTCGCCCACGCTGATGCGCACCTCGTGCGTCGCGCGCTGGCGGATCTCGCCCGTCTCGCGCACGAGCCAGTTGATGACGTCGGGCGCCCGCTGCTCCAGGAGGTCGGCGGCGCGGCGCAGGATCGCCGCGCGCTCCTCGAACGACGTCGCGGCCCAGCCCGGCTGGGCGGCCGCGGCGCGTGCCGTGGCCCGGGCGACGTCCGCGGCTCCGGCCAGGCCGACCGTCGCCAGCAGCTCGCCGGTAGCCTTCTCGAGGACGTCGGTCGTCCCGCCCTCGGCGCTGCGCCAGCCGCCGCTGTAGAGCTGGCCGGCCCAGTCGTTGCGTGCCGCCGAGATGGTCATTGGGTTCCCGTCCACGCCGGTCGCATCGTCGATGATCGATTATCGCTTGTCAAGGCTCTTCACCGGCGCTCAATGTCGTCGACGGCGCGGTACACCGGACCGCGCGCGAGGAGCGGCTCGATGAGCCCCTCCTCGACGTAGTTCGGGATGATCTCCGGGCGCACCTCGACCGGCTGCTGGCCGTCGTAGCCGATGCGCCGGCGCACGTCCGGGTCGATGTAGTAGCCGCCCACCACGACGAGCAGCAGGGCGTCGTGGGCCTCGCGGTCGCGGTCGCGCAGGCGCGCCAGCGACGTCAGGTGATCGGCCGGATCGACGTCGGCCACGGCGCGCGCCAGCGGCTCCGCGAGGTCCGGGCGCACAGCCAGCACCTTGTCGAGCTGGCCATCGGCGACGCCGACGTCCCCGGCCGCCGGCATCCCGTGCGCCGCCGGGATCAGCGCGTCGGCGAACCGCCGCAGCCGGTCGCGGAGCTCGTCATCGGCCACCACGGCCCCCAGGGTCGGATCGGAGGCGCTCATGCCGGCACCCGCTGGCCGTTGCGGGTGGCGATCAGATGGTCCGCGGTGCGGGCCGCGAACGCCGCGATCGTGCTGGTCGGATTCACGCCACCCGACGTGGGGAACACGCTGCCGTCGACGATGTAGAGGTTCTCGATCTCGTGGGCGCGGCCGTAGCCGTCGACGACCGAGCGCTCCGGGTCGGTGCCCATCATCGCCGTGCCGATGAGGTGCCAGCCCGAATGGCGCATCAGCCGCTCCTCCTCCACCGCGTAGGCGCCCGCCTCCAGCAGCGACTCCTTGGCGCGCTCGATCTGGAAGTCGAGGCAGCGCCGCGAGTTGTCCCCCACGCGGTAGGTGATCTTCGGGGCGGGGATGCCGGAGGAGTCGGTCAGCTCGGCGTCGAGCGTCACGCGATTCTCGGGATCGGGCAGGTCCTCGCCGAAGATCCCCCAGCTCACGCCGCGCCCGAGGTAGGAGCGCATGTGCAGGTGGTGGTCGGGACCCCAGGTCGAGCCGCCCGCCCGCGTGGGCAGCGCGGCGTTGATCGGGCCGCCGGTCGGCGCAAGGCTCCATTTCGCACCGCGGACGAAGTCGCGGCGCTCGTCGGTCTCGTAGAACTCGTAGCTGACGATCTTGGAGCCGATGTGGCCCTGCCACGTGCGCAGCTGCTCGTCGAACAGCCCCATCACGTTGGCGAACGGGTGCACCATCAGCCGGCGCCCGACGAGGCCGCTGGCGTTGCACAGGCCGTCCGCATGGCCCGGGCCGGCCGACAGCAGCAGCAGGCGGGCGGTCCCGATCGCGTTGGCCGCCATGATCACGACGTCGGCCTCCTGAACATGCTCGGCGCCGTCCTCGGTGACGTACTGCGCGCCGGTGGCGAGGCCGCCGGGACCGACGAGCACGCGGCTCACGCGGGCGCCGGTGATGAGCTTGGCGCCGTCGCGGATCGCCTGGGGCCAGTGGGTGTGATCCGTCGAGGCCTTCGCGCCCTCCGGGCACCCCCACAGGCAGGTGCCCCACTGGGCGCAGGCGCGCCGGCCGCCGGCGTTGACCGACAGCACCGAGTTGGTGCCCGGCCACCAGTGCCATCCCAGCCGCGTGTGCGCGCGCGCGACGCGCAGGGCCCCGGCGCCGATCGGCAGCGGCGGGTAGGGCGGCTCGAACGGCGCCGGGTAGGCGGGGTCGCCGCCGAGGCCGGCGGCGCCGAACTCGACGTCGGTCTGCTCGTAGTAGGGGCGCAGGTCCTCGTAGCTGATCGGCCAGTCGTCGGCGATCCCGTCCTGCGAGCGCACGCAGAAGTCCGACGGATGCAGCCGCGACCAGTCGCCCGCATACAGGATCAGGCTGCCGCCGACCCCGTTGAACATCAGCGTGGCGATGTCGGAGTCGTCCTCGTTGAGCGGGTAGTCCTCGGGCAGCGCGCGATCGTTGGGGCTGTGCGCCCACTGCTTGCGGGCCATCAGCTCGAACTCGGGCCGCGGCGCGGGGAACTCGTCGAGGTCGTGCCAGCCGCCCTGCTCCAGGCACACCACGTCGAACCCCGCGGCGGCCAGGCGTCGCGCGACGACGCCGCCCGACGCCCCGGCGCCCACGATCAGCACATCGGCCTTCACGCCGTCACCTGCTCGAGCAGCCCGACCTCGACGAGGGTGTCCTCGAGCCGGCGGCGCTCCGCGTCGTCGAGCGGGCGCAGCGGCGGCCGAACGCTCGCGTCCTCGAGCACGCCGAGCATCCGCAGCGCCTCCTTCAGACGCGCGCGGTAGTTGGCGACCGGCGCGTCGAACACGACGTCGGCCAGCCGCTGCACGCGCTTGCCGATCTCCCGCGCCGCCTCGATCCGCCCGGCGCGCCAGGCCTCGATCATCGCCACCTGCTCGGAGACCATGATCGCCCCGAAGCCGATCAGCGCGCCCGTGCAGCCGAGCATGAACGACTCGAGGATGAAGTTGTCGTTGCCGGTGAGGTAGGTGAACCCGCCGCGCTGGTACTTCGGCGTCTGCTCCACCATGCGGAACGTGTCCAGATAGCGGCGCGCGTCGAACGACGCCTCCTTCATGCCCACCACGCCGTCGAGCTCGATGAGCCGGCGCAGCGTCTCGGTCTCGAAGTTGACGCCGCCCAGCATCGGCTGCAGCTGGAAGGCGATCAGCGGCAGCCCGGCCGACGCGACCGCCCGGTGGTACTCCACCGGGATGTCGGGATCCAGCGGCGTGGAGAGGTAAGCCGGGATCGGGAAGACGAGCAGCGCGGAGGCGCCCGCGGCGCGGTAGTCGCGCGCCTGCTTGATGGCCTGCTCGGGGAACGGGCCGGCCAGGCCGGCGATGATCGGCAGGTCGGACTCCTCGCCGACGATCTCGATGACCCGCAGCTTCTCGTCGTGGGTCAGGTGCGGGCCCTCGCCCGTGTCCACGTTGATGGCCAGCGCGACCGGGCCGAGCGCGGAGATCCACGAGATGTAGCGCCGCAGCGCCGGCTCGTCGATCACGCCGCCCTCGGTCATGGGGAGCACGGTGGCCGGGATCAGTCCGTCGAGGTTCAAGCTCACGTGATCTCCTGGATCTGGGGGGTGGGGACTGCGGGGGTGGCGTCTGGCACGACCGCGCCGCCGGGAGCGAACACGGCCGGGAACCCGCCGGTGTGCCAGAACACGACCGTCGAGTCGGGGGCGAAGCGTCCCTGCTCGGCAAGGCTGAGCAGGCCGGCGAAGGCCTTGCCGGTGTAGGTGCGGTCGAGCACCCAGGCGCCGTGTCGCGCCGCCCAGGTGACGGCCGCGTCGCCGGCGGCGGTGGGCACGGCGTAGGCGGGGCCGACCCAGCGCTCGTCGAGTTCGACCAGCGCGGGGTCGACGGCCACGTCGCCCAGGCCGACCGAGGCCAGCACGTCGCCGGCGAGGCGGGCCGCGTCGCCCGCGAGGTCGTCGGAGTCCTTGGCGACGTCGACCGCGATGATGTCCGGGGCGGCCTCGCCCGCAGCGGCCCACACCGCCCGCCCGGCGAGCAGCCCGCCGTGCGTGCCGGCCGTCGAGCTGGCATGCACGACCGCGGTCGGGCGCAGCTCCTCGGCGGTGCACTGCTCGGCGAGCTCGGCCCACGCGGCGAGGAAGCCCACCGCCCCCACAGCGTCGCTCCCGCCCATGGGGATGGCGAACGGCCGGCGCCCGGCGGCGCGCAGCTCGTCGACGAGCGCGGCCAGCGCGCCCGACAGCTCGCCCCAGTCGTCGGTCCCGGCGGGGTGCAGGTGCGCGCCGAACATCCGCGCCAGCAGCTGGTTGCCCGCGGGCGGCTCCTCGGCGACGCCGCCGAGGACGAGATGGGTCTCCACGCCGAGCACGGCGCCGGCGGCGGCGGTCACGCGGGCGTGATTGGACTGGGCGGCGCCGACGGTGACCAGCGTGTCGGCGCCGGCAGCGACGGCGGCCCCGCACAGGAACTCGAGCTTGCGCGCCTTGTTGCCGCCGAGTCCGAGGCCGCTGAGGTCGTCGCGCTTGACGACCAGCCGGCCGCCGCCGGGCAGGTCCGCCCCGCGCTCCAGCGGGGTGGGCAGCGTCGCGAGGCGCATGCGCGGGACGCGGCCCAGCGCCACCGCGACGCGCTCGGCGGCGGTCATGAGCGCGCCTTCCCGCGGCCCGGAGGGGCGGTCGACGCCCGCACCACGAGCTCGGTCGGGTGGACGTTGACCAGGCGGCCGCCCGGCGGCTCGCCGCCGTCGGCGTCGAGCAGCGCCAGCAGCCGCGCGACGCCGGCCGCGCCGATCTCCTCCATCGGCACCCGCACGGTGGTGAGGGGCGGGTCGAACCAGCGCACGGTCTGGATGTCGTCGAAGCCGACGAGTGACATGTCGTGCGGGATCGCCAGGCCGCGCGCGCGCAGCTCGACCATGCACCCGATGGCCATCGCGTCGTTGGAGGCGAAGATCGCCGTGAAGGGCACGCCGGCGTCCAGCAGCCGGACGAGGGCCGCCCGGCCGCCCTCCTCGGTGAAGCCGCCCGACGCGACGAGCCGCTCGTCGAGCGCGATGCCCGCCGCCTCGAGCCCGTCCTGATAGCCGCGCCGGCGCTCGCGGCTGGTCAGCACCTGCTCGGGCCCATCGATGAACGCGATCCGCTCGTGGCCGAGCTCGACGAGGTGGTCGGTCGCGCGCCGGGCGCCCCCGCGGTTGTCGGGAATCTCTGCCGGCATGCGCGAGCCGCGCGGCTCGAGCGCGATCGCATGCGCGCCGTAGCTCTGCAGCGTCGCGATCTGCTGGCGCATCGCCTCGCGGTAGCTGCGCGAGGTGAGGCCGCCGCCGACGAACAGGACACCGGCCACCCGCTGCTCCTGGGCGAGCTGCACGTAGCGGCGCTCCTTGTCCGGGTCGCGCGAGGAGTCGCACACCACCGTGAGGTAGCCGGCCGCCTCCGCCGCGTTGGTGACGCCCCGGGCGACCGTGTTGAAGAACGGGTCGCGGAAGTCGTGGACGATGGCCGCGAACACGCGCGTGCGCTTGACCTTGAGACCGCGGGCCAGCGCGTTGACGCTGTAGTTGAGGCTCGCCGCCGCGGCCAGGACCCGGGCCCGCACCTCGTCGCTGACCGGGTGCTCGTTGTGGGGGTTGAGCACGCGCGAGGCCGTCGCGAGCGACACCCCGCCCGCCTTCGCCACCTCGGTCAAGGATGTTCCGCTCATGTCGGACGGCAAACGTTTTCCACTGCGCGTACTAATAGCCGATGCCGGAAAGGGCTGTCAAGCGAACGCCACCGAGACGGTGCCCAGGCGGTCGAACTCCACGGTGAAGGTGTCACCGGCCTGCGCGGGCACGGCCGGCGCCAGCGACCCGCTGAGGACGAAGGTGCCGGCGTCGAGCTGCCGGCCCGCCGCGGCGAGCGCGTTGGCCAGCCACGCCACGGACGCCGCCGGGTGGCCCAGGACCCGCGCGCCGGCGCCGGTCGCGACGACGTCGCCGCCCCGCGACTGGACCATCCCGACGAGGCGCAGGTCGAGGCCGTCGACGGGCACGAGCGCGCCGCCGAGGACGGCGAGCGCGCTTGCGGCGTTGTCGGCGACGAAGTCCACCGCCGTGTGGTCGCCCGGGTCCAGGCGCCCGGCGATGATCTCGATGGCGGGCACGACGCCGCGGGTGGCCGCCAGCACGCCGGCCACCGTGACGCCGGGACCCCGCAGCGGGCGATCGAGCACGAAGGCGATCTCGCCCTCGACCACGGGCCCGTTCAGCTCGCCCGCAAAGATCGGCTGGGACTGCGGCACGACCATGTCCGACAGCAGCTGCCCGTAGATCGGCCCCGCCGCGCCGGCGCGGCCGCCGATCGCCGACGTCATCCCGACCTTCCAGCCCGCCGCGACGGCGCCGTCCTGCTCGAGGCGCGCGATCAGCGTCCGCTGGATCGCGTAAGCGCCCTCCTCGTCGAGGTCGGGCAGCTCGGCGGTCGGCGGGGGCGTCCGGCCGCCCTCGCGCCGGGCGCGCCACAGGCGCTCCGCGATCGCCGCGAGGCGGTCGCCCGTCGCGCTCATGGCGCCGCGGGCGCCTCGAGGAGCGGCGCGACCGCCGCCCGCATGACGTCGGTGACGTCGCCGGCCCCGGTCCAGCGCCGGAAGGCGATGACGGCCTGGGCGACGAGCATGCCCGCGCCCCCGGCGGCGCGCAGGCCGCGCGCCCGGGCAGCGCGGAGCAGCTCGGTCTCGAGCGGCACGTAGACCAGGTCGAAGACCGCCGCGTGCTCGCCGAGCAGCGCCGGGTCGACGACGACGCCGGGCGTGAGCATGCCGACCGTCGTGGCGTTGACCAGGAGGTCGGCGGCGGCCAGCGCGCCGGCGAGCGGGGGGTCGTCCAGCGTGCCGGGCACCACACCGCCGACGCGATCCGCCAGCGCCCGCGCCGGCTCGAGCCTACGGGCGGCGACACGGACCTCCGCCGCACCCGCCCTGACCGCGGCGTGGGCGACCGCGTGCGCCGCGCCGCCGGCGCCGGCCACGACCACCCGCGCGCCCTCGAGCTCCATCCCGAGGTCGCACCGCACCGCCGCGGCGAACCCCGGCGCATCGGTGTTGAAGCCGACGAGCTCCGCGTCGGGCCCGCGGAGCACGCTGTTGACCGCACCGATCGCCTCGGCCTCGGGCTCGACGGCGTCGAGCAGCGCCATCACGTCGCGCTTGTAGGGCGCGGTGATCTGGAAGCCGAGCCACTCCGGCCCGCGCGCCTCGGCGACGAAGCCCGCCAGGTCGCCGGCGTCGAGCTCACGCAGCTCGTAGCGCGCGTCGATGCCCTCGGCCGCGAACGCCGCGTCGTGCATGACCTGCGAGTGGCGGCGCCGCAGCGGCCGCCCGATCAGGGCGACGCGGCGTGTCGGGCCGGAGGTCACGCGGCGCGGGCCGCCGACGAGTCCTCCGGGAACCGCACGTGCGGGACGATGTCGCGCAGCCACAGGTCGAGCTGGTCGAGGTCCGGCGTCATCGTGTGCAACATGAAGTAGCCGATGCCGGCGTCGACGCGGGCCTGCAGCGAGGCGACGACCTCCTCCGGCGTGCCGAACAGGTACACGGACTCGAGGTACTCCGGCCCGCGCGTCGTGCTCATCACCTTCAGGAACGCCTCGTGCTGCTGGCGGCGCGCCTCGGCGGGATCGGCCGTGTCGACGAAGTGCATGAAGTTCTCGTGGGCGACGGTGAACGCCGCCGGATCGCGGCCCTGCTCGGTGAGCGCCACCTGGATCTCGGCCCAGTCGCGCGCCTGATCCTCGGGCGGGCACGTCGGCCGCGGGATCCAGCCGTCGCCGCGGAGGATGCGCTTCTTGACCGCCGGCACGAGCGTCGGCTTGTCGGGCGACTTCTCGTTGGCCAGCTGCGAGCCGCCGCCGACCCACAGCTCAGGGCGGCGCTCGGGGCGGGGTTCGATGGAGACCTCGTCGACGGAGAAGTACTCGCCGTGGTAGGTGACCGTCTCGCCCTCCATCAGCGGGATGGCGATGTCCAGCAGCTCGTCCGCGCGCTTGCCGCGCTGGGACTTGTCGCCGCCGGTGGCGCGGAACTCCGCCTGGTTCCACCCCACGCCGACGCCCAGCACGAAGCGGTTGCCGGACAGGTACTGGAGCGTCGAGAGCTCCTTGGCGAGGACGACCGGGTGGCGCGTGGGCAGCACGAGCACCGAGGTGCCGAGCCGCACGCGCTCGGTGGCGCCCGCCGCCACGGCCAGCGTGCTGATCGGCTCCAGGAACGAGGCCGAGTAGAAATGCGTCGCCGACAGCAGGTGGTCGGTCACGAACAGGGAGTCGAAGCCGAGCTCCTCGACGCGCTTGGCGAACGCGACGATGTTGCGCGCGCGCTCCGGCCCGTCATCGGCCCAGATGTAGGTCGGGAGGAACACCCCGAATCGTGAGACGTTGTCCATGCCAGTGCTTCTCCCTGGGTCGATCGGTTGATGTGGTCCCGCCCGGCGCAGCTCAGGCGCCGGGGAACTCGGGCGGTCGCTTGGCGAAGAAGGCGCGGGCCCCCTCGAGCATGTCCTCGGAGGCGAAGACCCGGTCGGAGGCGTCGAGCTCGGCGGCGAGGCCGGCGTCGAGCTCGAGGTCGCGGGCGCGTTCGATGAGGCGCTTGGCTTCGCGGACGGCGGTCGGCCCGCGCTGCGCGATCCGCTGCGCCATGTCGGTGGCTGCGGCCAGCGCCTCGCCCTCGCCGGCGACCGCGTTGACGAGCCCGATCTGCTCGGCGCGCTGGGCGCTGATGAGCTCGCCGACGAGGATCAGCTCCTTCGCGCGGGCGGGGCCCACGACGGCGGGCAGCCGCTGCGTGCCGCCGCTGCCGGGGATCACGCCGAGGCGCACCTCCGGCATGCCCAGGCGGGCGCGCGCGCTCGCGATCCGCAGGTCGCAGCACAGCGCGAGCTCGAGGCCGCCCCCGAGCGCGTCGCCCTCGATCGCGGCGATCGTCGGCAGCGGCAGCTCGGCGAGCTTGCGATAGACGTACTTCTCGTACAGGAGCTTGCCCTGGGCGACGCGGCCGGCCAGCCCCTCGAATTCCTTGACGTCGGAGCCGGCGCAGAAGGCGCGCGTCCCGGCACCGGTGACGACGACGGCGCGGACCTCGGGGTCGCGCGCCAGCTCGTGCAGGACGGCGTCGAGGCGCTCCATCATCTCGCCGGTGACGAGGTTGAGCGGCTGGTTGTCCAGCTCGATGACCGAGACCGCGCCGCGGCTGAGCGTGATCACGCCGGGACCTCCTGCACCGCGCCGGGGCCGGCCAGCGTCTGCGCCAGCCCCATGGGCCCGGGGGCGTAGACGCGGGGATCGATGGTGCCGACGACGTCGGGCACGATCGGGCGGAACGCCATCTGGTCGAGCACGTCGCGCTCCAGGTCGATGCCCTCGGCGATCTCGATCAGCGTGACGCCCTCCTCTCGCAGGGCGAAGACCGCGCGCTCGGTGATGAACCGGACCTCCTGCCCGTTGCTGCGCGCGAGCCGGCCGCTGAACGTCACCTCGCGCACCTCGTCGACGAACTTCGGCAGCGCGCCCTCCGAGCGGATCTCCAGCCGCCCGTCCTGCGTGCCCACGTCGAGCCCGCGCGCGGTGAGCGCGCCCACGAAGCAGATCTTCTTCGTCCGGGCGCTGATGTTGGGGAACCCGCCGGGTCCGCGTACGCGGCCCTCGAACGCGTGGACGTTGACGTTGCCGTGGCGGTCGACCTCGGCGAACGACAGGCTCGCCACGTCCAGCCCGCCGCCGTCGTAGAAGTCGAACATCGACGGCTGCTCGATCATCGCCTGGTAGTTGAAGCCGGTGCCGCCCTCGTTGCCGGCGACGGGGACGCCGCCGAAGATGCCCTGCTCGACCGTGAGCACCAGCCGGTCGGCGATGCTCTCCTCGAAGGCGATCGCGCCGATGCCCTGACTGATCCCGAATCCGAGGTTGCAGATGTCGCCGGCGCGGAACTCGAGCAGCGAGCGGCGAGCGATGATCTTGCGCACGTCCAGCGCAGGCGGCGGGGCGGCGGTGGCCGGCCGCCGCAGCGCGCCGGCGTAATAGGGCGAGTACCGGGTCGCGTAGGTCTGCGTCTGGTCGGGGTCGACGTAGACGTGGTCGATGAGCGCTCCCGGGACCTTGACGGCGCGCATCGGCAGCGTCCCGGCCTCGGCCAGGCGGTGCACCTCCGCGATGACGATGCCGCCGCTGTTGCGGGCGGCCATCGCCATGGCGAGCATCTCGCCCTGGACCGCCTCGTCCTCCATCGTGAGGTTGCCGTCCTCGTCGGCGGTGCTGCCGCGGATGACGGCCACGTCGATGGGAAACGCGTGGTAGAGGAGCCACTCGCGGCCGCGCAGCGTGACGACTTCGACGAGGTCCTCGGTGGTCCGCGCGTTCTGCTTGCCGCCGGTGTGGCGCGGATCGACGTACGTGTCGAGCCCGATGTGCGTGACGAGGCCCGGGCGCCCGCCGGCGATCTCGCGGCACAGGAGCGACAGGACCCCCTGCGGGAAGGAGTAGGCCTCGATCTCACCCGCGGCGACGAGCTCGCCGAGGCGGGGCTCGTTACCGATGTTGGAGCCGATCGTGCGGCGCATCAGGCCCGGGAGCGCGAGCTGCGAGAAGCCGCGGTCGGCGAAGTCGCCGATGCCGACGACGCGCACGGTCGTGAGGTCCCGTGGCCGGCCCTCGGCGACGTAGACGGCCGCCAGCGCGTCGATGAACCGCTGCGGGACGGCATGCCCGGCGCCCGACCCGCCGACGATGATCGTCGCGCCGTCGGGGACGAGCCGGACGGCGTCCTCCACCTCGACGACGCTTGTCACGCTGCCTCGCTCACGGCATGTACCCGCCGCAGTTGGGGTTCAGGGTCTGCCCCAGGAACAGCGACGAGGCATCGGAGAGCAGGAAGACGGCCGCCTCGGCGATCTCGGGCGGCGTGCCGAACCGGCCCAGCGGGAGCTCGGCCATGCGCTTGCGCCCGACCTCGCCGTCCATCACCTGGGCGCCCATGTCGGTGACCACGACGCCGGGCGCGATCGCGTTGGCGCGGATGCCGCGCGGGCCGAACTCGCGCGCCAGCGACTTGGCCAGCGCGATCATGCCCGCCTTGGCGACGGTGTAGTGCGCGACCCCGGCGAAGCCGATCTGGCCCAGGCGGGAGCTGATCATCACGATCGATCCCGAGCCGCGCTCGAGCATGCCGGGCAGCGCGGCCTGGCTGCACGTGAACGCCGCGGTCAGGTCGGTGCTCAGGACCTGCTTCCACTCGGCGTCGGAGATCTCGAGGAACGGGCTCTGGGGCATGATCCCCGCGTTGTTGACGAGCCCGTGGATGGGGCCGAGCTCGTCCTGCACCCGCGCGACCATCGCGCGCGCCTGGTCGCTGTCGGAGAGGTCGGCGCCGAACGTGGCGGTCCGGCGCCCGAGCGCGCGGACCTGATCGGCGACCGCGGCGGCCTCGCCGGCCTGCTCGTGGAAGGCGACGGCGACGTCGGCGCCGGCGCGCGCCGCGCGCAGTGCGATCGCCGCGCCGATCCCGCGGCTGGCGCCCGTGACGAGCACCAGCCGTCCCGTCAGCGAACCGTCCGGCACTGCGGCGATCGGAGCCGCCGCCGGCTCCGTCTGCGTCTCACTCATCCGGCCTCCGCGAAAGATGGAAAACGATTGCCACGTTTGCGCGGGGCAACGTACCAGGTTGCCGGGATGCGGGCAAGACGGGCGCGCAGGCGGGCGGGCAGCCCGCTCAGTGCCCGTGCTCAGCGCCGCGCAGCACCCGCGACGCGCGCCGGGCGTGCTCGCCGTAGGCGGCGTCGAACAGCTCGCCGGCGCGCTTGGAGCCGACGACTGACGCGCTCGTCACCACGGGCGGCATCGCTCCCTGGGCCACGAGCCGGGCGGCGGTGCGGACCTTGAGCTCGTTGCCCAGCGCCACGGCCGCGATCGTGGAGCCGGGACCGATCGGCACGTCGAGTCCGTCCAGCGAGACGAGCGCATCGGGTGCCGGCGTGCACAGGTCGAGCACGACGTCGGCGTGGTCCATGAGGCGCGCTCCGCTGGAGTGCGACGGCGTCCCGGCGCGCGACTGGGTGACGGAGGTCACCGCGATCACGGGCAGTCCGCGGGCGCGCGCCCCGGCCGCCATCTCCACCGACACGGCGCCCAGGCCGCCCGCGCTGAAGATCAGGAAGCAGTCGGGCGCCGCCAGCCGGAAGTTGCCGAGGATGGTCTCCGCCAGGCCCTCGACGCGCTCGATGAACATCGCCTGGCGCTGCCCGTTGGCCCCCACGACCTGCGTATGGAAGGTCATCGACAGCTCCGCGATCGGATGGAAGCCCGGGTAGGACCCGTACCGCGGGAACATCTCCTCCACCGGGATCCGCGAGTGGCCCGTGCCGAACACGTGCACCAGGCCGTCGCCGCCGATGGCGCGGGCGCACAGCTCGGCCGCGGCGTCGAGCGCCTCGTCCTGCGTGGCCCGCAGCCGCTCGAGCAGCGCCTCCGCGGCGTCGAGCCAGCGGAAGCCCGCGCCCGGGCCGCCGGCGCCCGAGGTCGCGGGCGGGCGGGTCACCGTGTCACCGACGCGTCGATCTGCACCGGCTCCCAGACCCCGCTCTTCATCGAGCGGTAGCACGCGTCGAGCACGCAGTTGACGACGTACCCGTCGGCGAAGGTCTCGCGCGGCGTCTGGCCCGACGCGAAGCACTCGACGAAGTGGCGCATCTCGTGCGTGTAGCCGTAGCTGTAGGCCTCCTCGGGCAGCGGGTAGACCCAGCCGGTCTCGGCGTCGGCCTTCTCCACGATGTAGCCGACGGGGTTGGAGATGAAGCCCCACACCGGCGTGGCCGCAGAGTCGGTGATCAGCCGCCCGTCGGTGCCCGTGACCTCGTTGCGCAACTCCATGCCGCCCTTGGCCGACCACGAGGCCTCGGTGATCGACATCCCGCCGCCGGCGAACTTCACCAGCGCGATCGCGTTGTCCTCGGCCGTCGTCTTGTCGGCGTGCGACATCGTCGCGCCCCACGCGAATGCCTCCGTCGGCGCGTCGTCCTTGCCGAAGAAGTACCGCGCGGCCTCGATCGTGTGGCAGCCCATGTCCAGCAGCGCCCCGCCGCCGGCGAGGTCGGCGTCCCAGAAGTGCGGGGCGTGCGGGCCGGAGTGCGCCTCGCGCGCACGGACGGTCAGCACCTTGCCGATCGCGCCGGCCTCGATCATTTCGCGCGCCCGCACGACGTTGGGCGCGAAGACCTCGGTCTCGGCGTAGCCATGCATGACGCCGGCCTCGCGGACGATCCGCATGATCTCCGCCGCCTCTTCCCCGGTGCGCGCGAGCGGCTTCGTGCAGACGATGGCCTTGCCCGCCTCGGCGGCGGTGCGAATCGCCTCCAGGTGCAGATGGTTGGGAAGCCCGATGACGACGAGCTGGACCTCGGGATCCGCGCACAGGTCGGCGATCTCGGTGTACTGCGACGGGATGCCGTAGCGCGCGCCGAACTCTGCGGCGCGCTCGGCGCTGCGCGAGTAGTTCGCGACGGCGCGCGCGCCCGGGACCTCGTTGAGGCCGGCCATGTAGAAGTCGGCGACGAAGCCGGACCCGATGAGGCCGACCTGGACGGGACTGGGGTGGGGTTCAGTCATCAAGCCCTCTAGACGTATGGACAGGTCGGCTACTTCTTCCAGCAGCGGGGGGAAATGTCAAGCGCCCGCCGCTGCGGTTGGCGCCGGCCCGGGTTCGCGATGGAGGCTCCCTCACCCGCAGAATGTCCCGGCGGCGGCGCTCACGGCATGGTCGCCAGCTCGCCCACGTCGGCGCCGTCGGCGCGAAGGCGGGCGCGCACGGCGTCCGGCCCGACCGACCGCGGCGTGCCCCCGGCGGCGGCGGCCAGGGCCGCGGCCGTGCCGGCGGCCTGGCCCATCGCCATGCACGTCCCCATGGAGCGGGCCGAGGCGTGCGCGTCGTGGGTGGCCGAGAAGCAGCGCCCCGCGACGACGACGCCCTCCACCCCGGCCGGCAGCAGGCTGCGGTAGGGGATCCCGTAGGTCTCCCCCTCGGGCACGTACACCCAGCGGGTGTCGCGACCGGCGTGGTGGTCCTCGATCGGCGCGCCACACCGGGCGATCTGGTCGGCGAAGGTGGTGGCGCGCAGGCAGTCGTCGGCGCTGAGCATGTGGTCCCCCACGATGCGCCGGCTCTCGCGGATCCCGATCGCCGGGCTCGTGCTGACGAGCACCGCCCGCTGGTATCCGGGCACGTGCTCGCGCAGGAAGCGGAAGTACTCGTGGCACTGGCGCCGGCCCTCGATCTCGGCGGCGGTCAGCTGCTCGGGGTCGGTCGGGTCGACGCCCCCCATGCGCGTCATCAGCGCCATCATCACGCCCTCCTGCGGCGTGCGATGCACCGAGCCCTCGAGGCGCGGCAGGCGGTAGCGCCCGGACTCCGACGCCTCGCGCATCAGCCGCCACATCTCCTCCTTGGGCACCCCCTGGGCGCGGGCGACGTCGACGCCCGCGAGGCGGAAGACGGTCGACAGCGACTGCACCGCGTGGCCGCCGGCGGGCGACTCGTAGGAGCCGCCGGCGAGATGGACGATGTCCGCGTCGCCGGAGGCGTCGACAGCGGCGCCCGCGCGCACGGTGCGCAGGCCGCCGCGCGTGAGCACGTCGACCTCGGCCACGCGGCCGCCGCCGTCGGCCCGGACCGCGCACGCCGTGCTGTGCAGGAGGACCTGTGCGCCGGCCCCGAGCACGAGCTCCTCCCAGGTGCGCTTGAGCACCTCCGGGTCGTACGTCAGGCCGGTGCCCGCGCCGTAGGTGTTGGGCCGCTCGAAGACGGCGTCCTCCTCGGCGAGACGCGCGACGACGTCGTCGGGGATGCCGCTGACGACCTTGCGGGGGCTGGGGCCCGGGGTGTAGAAGGCGTAGAACGTGTCGAGCACGCTCGTGGAGATGCCCCCGAGGAACCCAAGGCGATCGACGAGTAGGGTGCGGGCCCCTGTGCGCGCCGCGGCGATCGCCGCCGTGGAGCCGGCCGACCCGGCGCCAACGACCAGGACGTCGACGTCGTACGTGCTCATGCGAGCGAGTATATGCTCCTATGAGCGTGTCCGGAGAGGTCGCCAAAGCCCACGTCGCCCGCCTGTACTTCGAGCACGACGTGACCAAGCGCGAGATCGCGCAACGCCTGGGCATCTCGCGCTTCAAGGTCGCCCGCCTGCTCGACCAGGCCCGCAGCGAGGGGATCGTGCGCGTCGAGATCCACGACCCGGTCGAGGTCGAGGACGAGCTGTCGCGGGCGCTCGAGGAGCGCTACGGACTCGATTTCGCCGTGGTCGTCACCGACGAGCTGGCGATCCCTGGCGCGGCCGCCGCGTGGCTCGCCGAGCTGTTGCCGGAGCGCGGGACGCTGGGCGTGGCGTGGGGGGCGACGCTGCAGCACGTGGCGGCCGAGCTGCCCGAGCGCCTCGGCGCCGGCATCGACGTCGTGCAGGTCTGCGGAGCCGTCCCCGGCCTCGAGCCCGGGACCGGGCCGACCGAGCTGGCGTTGCACATCGCCGAGCGCCTCGGCGGCCGGCTGCACGCGCTCCCCGCCCCGGCCATGGCGAGCCGCCGTGCCCGCGACGAGCTGATGGCCAACGAGGTGGTCCGGCCCACCGTCGAGCTGTTCGACCGGATCGATCTGGCGCTCGTCGGCGTCGGGGCCGCCGAACGGCTGACCGGCGCCCCCGCCGAAGCCGTGGGCCACGTGCTCGTGCACGCCTTCGACGCCGGCGGCCGCTTCGTCGACACCGACGCCGCCGACCGCGCCATCTCGATGACGCGCGACCAGCTCGCCGCGACGCGCGTGCTGGCGGCAGCCGGCGGCCGGTCCAAGCACGCCGCCGTCCGCGGGGCACTGTGCTCGGGGCTGCTCGACGCGCTCGTCACCGACGCCGCGACCGCGCGGCACGCGCTGCGGGGGACGAAGTGACGCTCGCAGGGCGGGTGGCATGCGTGACCGGCGCGGGCGGCGGCATCGGCGCCGCCGTCACGCGCGTGCTCGTGCGCGAGGGCGCGCAGGTCGTCGCCGTCGATCGTGAGCTGGGCGGCGTTCCGACAGGCGAGGCGATCCTCCCCGTCGAGGCGGAGCTGACCGACGAGGCGCAGGTCGCCGGGGCGATCGCCGCGGCGGTCGAGCGTCATGGCGGCCTCGACGTGGTGTTCAACGGCGCCGGCATCAGCGGGCGCCGGCTCGGCGACGGGCCGGTGGAGGACATCCCGCTCGAGGGCTGGAACGCGATCATGGCGGCCAACCTCACGTCGATCTTCCTCGTCTGCAAGCACGCCGTCCCCGTGCTGCGGGCGCGCGGCGGCGGGGCGATCGTCAACCTCGCGTCGGTCCTCGGGCTGGTCGGCGGCGACGCCGACTTCGCGACCCACGCGTACGCCGCCGGCAAGGGCGCGATCGTGTCGCTCACGCGCGCCATGGCCGTGACCTACGCGCCCGACGGCATCGCCTGCTGCGTCGTCGCGCCGGGGCTCATCGCGACGCCGATGAGCGCCCGCGCCCAAGCCGACGAGCGGGTCCGCGGGCGCCTCACCGAGCTCCAGCCGCTGACCGGGGACTTCGGGACGCCGGATGACGTCGCCGAGGCGGTCGCCTACCTCGCCGGCCCCGGCGCGCGCTTCGTGACCGGGGCCGTGCTCCCCGTCGACGGGGGGTGGACCGCGCGATGACCGTCCACGTCGGCGTCGATCTGGGAGGCACGAACGTCAAGTGCGCCGTCGTCGAGATCGACGCCGGCAGCGAGCCGCGGGTGCTCGCGACGGCGTCCGAGCCGACGCGGTCCCAGCAAGGCCCCGAGGCCGTCCTCATGCGCGTCGCGCGGCTGGCCGAGGCCACGGCGGCGCCGTTCGACCCGCCGCAGGCCGTCGGCCTGGGGCTGCCCGGCCACTTCGACGCCGAACGGGGGACCGGCGTGATCCTCCCCAACCTCGCGGGCGACTGGGTCGGCCGGCCGATCGCCGGGCCCGTGGCCGAGCGGCTGGGCCTGCCGGTGCTGCTCGTCAACGACGCGCGGGCGCTCACGCTCGCCGAGCTCCGCCTGGGCGCCGGGCGCGGGGCGCGCACGATGGTGTGCGTCACGCTTGGCACCGGGGTCGGCGGCGGCGTTGTCATCGATGGGCGCCTGCACCTGGGAACGGGCGAAGCGGGCGAGATCGGCCACACGATCGTCGAGCCGGACGGGCCGGTGTGCGGGTGCGGGAACCGCGGATGCCTGGACCGCGTGGCGGGCGCCGGCGCGATCGCGGCCCGCGCCGGATGCGCGACGGTGGAGGACGCGATCGCGGCCGCCCGGAGCGGCGATCTCCGCGCCCGCGCCGCGCTCGAGCACGCCGCCCGCGCGGTCGGCATCGCACTGGGCGGGGCGACGGTGCTCCTCTGGCCGGACCGCATCGTGGTCGGCGGCGGGGTCGCCGAAGCCGGTGAGCTCCTGCTCGCCCCGCTGCGCCGGGAGATCGCCACCCGCGCCCGGGTCTACCCCATCGACGCGCTCACGATCGCGAGCGCCGAGCTCGGCCCGGTGGCCGGGGCCATCGGCGCCGCGCTGTGGAGCCACGAGGCGCCCGACACCGACCTGCGTCCTCGGCCGCTCGCGCACCGTGGCTCAGACGGTGCGGGTGACCTTCTGTAGTCCCAGGGGGCGGTCGGCGTCGAGGCCGCGGCGCTCGGCGGCGCCGACGGCGAGGAGCTGTGCGGGTATGACGGCGGTGAGCGGGCTCAGCCACTCGGGCCCGGGCTCGACGCCCAGATGCCGGTTCCCGGGCTCCGGGGAGCGATTGCTGCCGCCGATCACCGTCACGTCCGCGCCCCGGCTCTGGGCCGCGGCGAGCACGTCGCGCATGGCCGCTCCCGCCGGTTCCGCCGCGAGCACGGCCAGCACGGGAAAGCCCCGATCGAGCATCGCCACCGGGCCGTGCAGGAAATCGGCCGGCGAGGCGGGCTCTGCGGCAACGCCTGTCAGCTCCTTGATCTTCAGCGCGGCCTCGAAGGCCGTCGCGTAGTTGGCCCCGCGGCCGACCACGGCGAGCAGTTGCCACGCGCTGGTCGCCTCCACGGCCGCGGCGATGCCCTCAGTGCGCTCGAGCTGCCGCGCCAGCGCGTCCGGCACGCCGGTCAACTCGCGCCGGCGGCTCGCGTCCGCCGCCGCGGCGGCCGCCAGCGCTGCGACCGCGGCCAGGGACGTCGTGTAGGTCTTCGTCGCCGCCACCGACGCCTCGATGCCGGCCTGCAGGTCGATGACATGCGTGGCGGTCGCCGCCATCGGCGAGCCGGCGTCGTTGGTGATCGCGATCGTGATGCAGCCCTGCGCGCGAGCGGCTTCGAGCACCGCCACCACGTCGGGTGAGGCACCCGACTGCGAGATGCCGAGCACGACGCCGTCGGTGTAGCGCAGTGCCGCGTCGTACACCGTGTGCAGCGAGGGGGTGGCGAGGGCCACCGGCAGGCCGCACAGCCGGCCGAGCACGTGCTGGGCGTAGCGCGCGGCGTTGTCGGAGGAGCCCCGAGCTGCGATCACCGCGTACCGCGGCTCGCGGCGCCTGATCTCCGCAGCGGCCCGGGCGATCGCCCCGCTCGCGTCGGCGAGCACGCGTTCCACCGCCGCGGGCTGCTCGGCGATCTCCGCCCTGACGAGCGACTCAGCGGGCGACACGTTCGGCCCCTCGGATCAGGACGCGGACGATCTCGAGGTTGTCGTCGAGCACGACGACGTCGGCGGGCGAGCCGGGCGCCAGGCGCCCGAGGTCCCCCCTCCCCGCGATGCTCGCCGGCACGGCCGACGCTGCCGTCAGCGCCTCTTCGAGCGGCACCCCGAGCGCGTGCACGTTGCGCACGGCGTCGATCATCGTGAGCGCGCTCCCGGCGAGTTGACCCTCAGGGCCGCGCACCACGCCTCCGGCTGAGACCACGCGGCGGCCGCCGAGCGCGAACTCGCCATCGCCCATGCCTGCCGCGGCAACCGCGTCGGTCACCAGCGCAACCCGGCCGGGAGCCGAGCGCCAGGCGACCAGCACGGCGTCCCCGGCGACGTGGTGGCCGTCGGCGATCAACTGGACGGTGACGTCGCGGCGCGCCAGCGCCGCCAGCGCCATGCCCGGGTCGCGCGACGCGGGTGGGCGCATCGCGTTGAACAGGTGCGTGACCGTGCGCACGCCGCGGTCGAACGCCCGGTGGGCCTCGGCAGCTGTCGCGTCGGTGTGACCGGCCGACACGACGACGCGGCGGTCGAGCAGCAGGTCGATCAGCTCGCCCGCTCCGGGAAGCTCGGGCGCGAGCGTCACCTGATGGACCTTCCCTGCGTCCAGCAGGCGCGTCAGCGTCCCGAGGTCGGGATCGCGCCGCCAGGCTGGTGGGTGAGCGCCGATCCGCTCCGGCGAGAGGAACGGACCCTCGATGTGCGCGCCGATGATCGACGGATGGCTGTCGCCGCGGGGCATCTCGCGGAGGGCCGCGACCAGATCGTCCTCCGGAGCGGTGATGAACGTCGGCTGATAGGCCGTCGTGCCCGTCTCGAGCATCGCCTCG
>JAOPZW010000106.1 GCA_025963905.1 Solirubrobacterales bacterium
GCACCTCGGGCGAGGGGATGCCGGCGAGGTCGTCGGCGATCGATCCGTCGAGGATGCCCGGCCCGATGGCGGCCAGCCAGCGGTCGCGATCGGCGGGCTCGAGCAGCAGCGGCCGTGCCCGCCGGGCAGCCTCCTCCCAGCGCGCCGCCCACGCCGCGTAGCCGTCGGCGTCGGCGCGCGACCAGTCGCGCGCGAGCTGGGCGTGGGTGCGCTCGCGCGAGGACCAGGTGACGACCTTGCGGCCGTCGAGCTGGGGCGCGAACAGGTAGGGCTCGTGGACCTCGACGCGCAGGCCGTGCTCGTGCAGGCGCAGGTCGTCGATGATCCGCCTACGCAGCAGGGAGAGCGTGTAGGCGCCGGGCGAGGCGCGGACGCCGGGCCAGAGCTCCTCCGTGACGCACGCGCCGCCGACGATGTCACGGCGCTCGAGCACCTCGACGTCGAGGCCGGCGCGGGCCAGGTAGGCGGCGGCGACCAGGCCGTTGTGGCCGGCCCCGATGACGATCGCGTCGGGCACCGGCGGAATCTACCGGCGGAGCAGCAGCGCGACCCACTCACCGCCGTGACGGCGGCTGCGCTCGGTCAGGCCGGTGCCGTCGGCGAACGCGGCGGCGACCTCGTCGGCCTCGTGGGCCAGCAGCCCGCTGGCGATCAGCGTGCGCGGCCGCTCGCCCGCGAAGCCCTCGGCCGCGACATGCAGCAGCAGCGGGCGCAGGAGGTTGGCGAGCACCGTCGGCGCGCCCGGCGCCCGCCCGGCGCGGAGCAGGTCGTGGCGGCGCGCCTGCACGCGGACGCCGTTGACGGCGGCGTTGCCCAGCGTCGCCGCAACGGACTCGCGGTCGTGGTCGATGCCCAGCACCGGGTCCCAGCCCAGGCACGCCGCGGCGATCGCCAGGACGCCCGAGCCGCAGCCCAGGTCGGTGCACGCGCCTCCGGGCTCGAGCTCGAGCAGCAGCTCGAGGCACAGGCGGGTCGTGTGGTGCGCGCCGGTGCCGAACGCCTGGGCGGGGTCGATGACGACCTCCCGCGCCCCTGCCCGGGCGGGATGCCACGGCGGGCGAACCCGCAGGCGACGCCCCGGCGGGCCGACGTCGACGGGCTGGTGGAACGCCTTCCAGCGCTCGTCCCAGTCGTCGGGGATCTCCTCGGTAGTCACGTCGACGAGGGCCCCGCCCACCGCCGCGCGCAGCCCCGGCAGGTCGGGCAGCTCGCCCGGCGCGCCGTAGACGGCGTACTCGACGACATCGCCGCGGTCGACCTCCTCGACGCCCGAGGGCGCCAGCTCGAGCAGCTCCGCCAGCGCCACCTCCGCCTCCTCGCGCCGGACGCGCAGGGCCAGGCGGATCATCCGCCGACGAGGCGGCGCAGCTTGCCGAGCATCGACTCGTCGCTGCGCAGGTTCTCGGGCCCGATCGACTCGGCGAGGCGGCGCACGAGCTCGCGCTGGTCCTTGCTCAGGCGGCGCGGGATGACGACGTTGACCACCACGCGCAGGTCGCCGCGGCGCCCGGTGCGCCGCAGGACCGGCATGCCCTGCCCGCGCAGGGTGATGACGGTGCCCGGCTGCGTGCCCGCGTCGACCTCGACCTCGACCGGGCCGTCGAGCGACGGCGCCTCGAGCGTGGCGCCCAGCGCCGCCAGGGGCGCGGGGACGTCGAGCACGGTGACGAGGTCGTCGCCGTCGCGCACGAAGCGCTCGTCGTCGAGGACGTGCACCAGCACGTAGAGGTCGCCCGGGGGCCCGCCGTGCTCGCCGGCGTGCCCGCGCCCGCTCAGCCGGATGCGCTGGGCGTCGCCGATGCCCGGCGGGATGTCGACCTTCAGGGTGCGCCGGCGCACCTCGCGGCCGCGGCCCTCGCAGCGCTCGCACGGCGTCTGGGCGACCTTCCCGTCGCCGCCGCAGACGTCGCAGGTCACCTGGCGTACGACCTGTCCGAAGGGCGAGCGGGTCACCGCCTGCAGCACCCCGACGCCACCGCAGCGCTCGCAGGTGACGATCGGCGTGCCCGGCTCGGCGCCGTTTCCGTTGCACCGCTCGCACGTGTCGATGCCCTCGAAGCTCAGCTCGATGGAGGCGCCCGCGGCCGCCTGCGCGAGGGTCACCTCGGCGTTGACGGCGACGTCGCCGCCCTGCACCGGGCCGCCGGGGCGCGCGCCGAAGCCGCCGAAGCCGCCGCCGCCGCGGCCGAAGAACGCCTCGAACAGGTCGGAGATGGAGCCGAAGCCCTCGAAGTTCGGGCCCATGCCGCCCGAGCGCAGACCGTCGTGGCCGTAGCGGTCGTAGGTCGAGCGTCGCTCGGGATCGGAGAGGATCTCGTAGGCCTCGGCGGCCTCCTTGAACTTTTCCTCGGCGTCGGGGTCGTGGGCGTTGACGTCGGGGTGCAGCTCGCGCGCGAGCTTGCGGAACGCCTTCTTGATCTGCGTCTCGTCGGCGTCGCGCGCGATGCCGAGGACCTCGTAGGGGTCGCGCGGGCGGGTGCTGGCCATCAGGCGCCGGTGCGGGTCGTGGAACCGATCATCAGCCCTCGTAGACGTCTTCGATGAACCGCGACAGCTGCAGCGCCGCCTCGCGGACGGTGTGGATCGTGCTCGCGTAGTCCATGCGCACGGGGCCGATGAGCGACACGGTGCCCAGCTTGCGCGAGGGCAGGCCGTAGCCGGCGGCTACGAGCGCCAGCGAGCGCAGCGCCGGAAGCTCGTTCTCCGCGCCGATCCGCACGAGCACGTCGCGCTCGCCGAGCGCCATCCGCAGGACGCCGAGCAGCGCCACACGGCGCTCGAGGACGACCATCAGCTCGTGCATCTGCGTGACGTCCTGCACGCGATGCTCGCCGAGCAGGCGCGCCGCTCCGTCGACGTAGAGGGTGTCCTCGGCGGTTTCGGCCAGCGCCAGGAAGGCGGGCGCGAGCTGGTCCAGGAACGCGCGCTCGGTCGTGCCCAGGGCGGGGTCGGCCAGGCGCGAGTGCAGCATCCGGGCCCCGACGCCCATGCCGGTGAGCCGCTCGTTGAGGTATTCCGCGGCCCAGGCGCTCACGCCCGGGTCGACGGGACGGTCGAAGGTGAAGACGCGCTTGGTGACGCCGCCGGTGGAGGTGATGACGACGACCATCACGACCTGGGGCTGGAGCAGCAGGACCTCGACGTGGCGGATGGTCGACGTGTCCAGCGGGGGCGCCGAGACGATCGCCAGGAGGTTGGTGACCTGGGAGAGCGTCTCCGTGGTGACGCGCATCGCCTCGTCGATCTCGCGCCGCATGAGCTGCAGCTCGAGCCCGGGCCCCGACGGGCGCTCGGCGGGCAGGAGGCGGTCGACGTAGAACCGGTGCCCGGCGTCGGTCGGAACGCGCCCGGCCGACGTGTGCGGATGCGCGAGCAGCCCGTGCTCCTCGAGCAACGCGAGCTCGTTACGGACGGTCGACGGCCCGCACTCGAGCTCCGGATCGCCGGCCAGCGCCTTCGAGCCCACGGGGAGCCCGGTCGCCAGGTAGGACTCGACGACCTTGCGCAGCAGGAGGGCTTGGCGGGGGCTGATCACCACCCCATGAAGGCTAGCGACGGTCCGCGCGCCGCTGTGCGCCGTGGCCGAGGCCACCTCAGTCCAGCGCGATCTCCGCCTCGGCGTTGCGGATGATCGCCGTGCCGCCCTGCTCGGCGACCGCGTGCACCACCGCGATGCCGTCGGTCACCTCGGCGACCGTCCCGGTCACCGTCAGCTCCTGCTCGGGCAGGCCGACAGCGCGGAAGTGGACGCTCAGGCGCCTCAGCGCCTCGGGCCCGCCGGCGGCGTCGGTCTGCGCCCGGGCCACCTGGGCCATCGACCAGAGGCCGTGCAGGATGCGCCCCGGAAGGCCGACCTGGCGGGCGAACTCCTCGTCGATGTGGATCGGGTTGAAGTCCCCGGAGGCGCCTGCGTAGCGGACCGTGAGATACCGATCGGGCGTGACCCGCAGCTCGGGGATCGTGTCGCCCGGCTTCAGCTGCGCCATCGTCAGCCCCCCCGCACGATGTTCGTCCAGGTGCCGACGCACACCGTGGCGCCGTCCTGGTTGGTGGACTGCGACTCGAAGACGAAGTGCCCGTTGCCGCCGCGCTCGGAGATGTCCTTGACGCTCACGGCGGTGGTGATCTCGTCGCCGGCGAAGACGAGCGGGCCCCAGCGGAACTCCTGGCCGCCGTGCACCAACCGGGCGAAGTCGATGCCGACCTCGGGATCGAAGATCGCCGGTCCCAGCGCCCCGGCGCTGTAGACGACGGCGAACATCGGCGGCGCCACGACGTCCGGGTGCCCGGCCGCCCGTGCCGCCTGCGGATCGAGGTACAGCGGGTTGGTCTCGCCCACCGCCAGGGCGTACTCGCGGATCTTCTCGCGGCCCACGGCGTAGGCCGTGGGGGGATAGCGCTTGCCGACGGCGGCGGTGCTCACGGGCATGGCGCAGGACTCTACGTGCCTGCTCAGATGATGATCGCGACGGTGCCGCCGTCGACCGACCACGCGGCGCCGGTCACGTTGCTGGCCCGCGCCGAGCACAGGAACAGGACCACGTCGGCGATCTCCCCCGGCTCGGCGAAGCGTCCCAGCGGCACCTTGCGCTCCTGGACGGCGATCGCCTCGGGGCGCGAGATGCCCTGTGCGGCGGCCGTCTGATCGGCCAGCCCGCCCGGGTCGATCCACAGCGGCGAGGCGACCGCGCCGGGCGCGACGGCGTTCACCAGGACGCCGTCCGCGGCGTACCGGTCGGCGAACACGCGTGAGAGCGACAGCTGGGCCGCCTTCGTCACCGAGTAGGCCGCGTTCGTCTGCGAGGGGCGCTTGCCCGCACTCGAGCAGACGTTGACGATCCGGCCACCGCCGCGGGCGGCCATGCGCGGCGCCGCGGCGCGCATCAGCCGCATCGGCGCCAGCACGTGCAGCTCATACTGCGCGCGCCAGTCGTCGTCGGTGAGCTCCTCCAGCGAGCGGGCATAGCTCGTCCCGGCGTTGTTGACCAGCACGTCGATGCCGCCCATCTGCTCGGCGCAGGTGGCGATGATCCGCTCGTCGGCGTCGGGATCGGTGACGTCGGCGACCAGGTACTCCCCGCCGCAGCCGTCCGCCGCCGCCGCCAGCGCCGCCTCGCCGCGCCCCACGAACAGCACCCGAGCGCCCTCGTCGCACAAGCGCCGGCCGGTCTCCAGGCCGATCCCCCTGCTGGCGCCGGTGACCACGCACACCTTGTCGTTGAGCCCGAGATCCATGACGGCGTCACGCTATCCGACCGCG
>JAOPZW010000126.1 GCA_025963905.1 Solirubrobacterales bacterium
GCCCGCCTACCGTGCGCGGGGACCGGTTGTCCTCGAGCGTCAGGGAGCGGCGATGGCCCTCTGCTTCATCGAACCCCAGGATGCGATCCGCGTGATCGCGGAGTCCGTCGGCCGCGAGGCGCGGCGACAGATCATGGGCGAGCTCGTTCGCGCGTGGGTCGACGAGATCCCCGACCGTGAGCTCGAGTCCCATTACGTGAAGGCCGTCGCCGATCTCGACGAGCACGACCTGTCGATGCTCGCGGCGTGGCACGCCTCGCTCGAGATCGGCCAGCCGATCGCCAACCGGGACTTCCTCGTCAACGTGTTCGGATCGTTGGGCGACCATCGGCGCGAGGCGCTGAAGATCGCCGCCGGGTTCCGCGGCGAGGAGGCGTTCGACTCCGGCGTGCCCGAGGACCAGGCGCTCGACACCGTGCTGCCGTTCCTGTCGCCGGAGCGCTCCACTGAGCTGGCCACCGAGTGCCTCGAGCTGTACCTCTGGGACCGGCTGGGCTCCGAGAACTGAGAGCCGTCAGGCGTCGGGCTGATCGCGGGCGCCGCCCAGCGCCGCCCCGATCTCCCGGATCGCCTGCTCGTCGTCGCGGAAGTGGACCGCCGTCATCCCGATCGCGCGGGCGGCGGCGCAGTTGACCTCGATGTCGTCGATGAACAGGCATTGCGAGGCCTCCACGCCCAGGCGCTCGCATGTGAGGCGGTAGATGGCGGGCTCGGGCTTGCGCATGCCGACGAACGCCGAGTCGACGACCACCTCGAAGATCTCGTCGACCGGCAGCATGGCGCGCCAGCGCGGCTCCCACTCGCGCACGTTGTTCGTCAGCAGCGCCATGCGGTAGCCGCGGTCGCGGAGCTCGCGCATCAGCGCGATCAGCGGTTCGTTGGGGCGCAGGTGACCCCAGTAGCGCTCGGTGAACGTGTGCATCTCGACATCGCGCCCCAGGTCCTCGCGCAGCTGAGCGCCGATGCGGCCCAGGAAGTCCTGCTCGGTCATGTGGCCGCACTCGAGCGCGAAGAGCGGGTTCGCCCCGTCGCGCTCGCCGATGCGGGCCATCGCGGTGCCCAGGGCCTCCAGGGGGATCCCGGCCTCGTCCTGGAAGCGCGCGAACGATTCGATCAGCGGCGAGGTGAGCACCCCGCCGAAGTCGCTGACGATGGCGCGGATGCTCACGCGCGCCGCAGGATGTCGTAGCGGCCGAAGCCCGAGTGGCCGTCCATCCGCCAGCGGAAGAACGCGCAGTCAAGGCGCAGGCGCCCGAGGTCGAGCGACGTGCCGCAGAGGAGCTCGCCGGCCGCTCGGCGCGGAAGGCCGTCCTCGTCCACCCACAGCTCGAGCCCGGCCTGGCGCTGGCGACCCGCTGCGTCGTAGGTGGTCGACAACCGCGTATCGGCGACGGCGACGGCGGAGGGCTCGTCGTCTTCCCCGGCCGGCTCGAGGATCGTCGCGGCGATCGCCTCGCGCCCGTGGTCGTCCTTGCCGGCGGGCCTGATCGCCGTGACGGTGACTGCGACGTCGTCGCCCAGCCACGCCGACACGGTGCGCGCCACCTCGATGCGCTCCCAGTCCGGCGCGCCCCACGAGTGCCCGCGCTGGCCGCGCCCGTCGACGCTGATCCGGCGCCCACCGAAGATCGCCGTCCCGGTGACGCGGCACTGCTGCTCGTAGCCGGTCATCCCGCCCGCCTTAGCCGCCGGGTGGGCGGGGTCGAGCTCGGCGACCGCGCCCAGCGCGCGCACGTCGAGATCGAGGCTCGCCTCGTCGCCCGCGTACCGCAGTCGCCACGCCTGCAAGGGCTCGACGATCTCGGTGTCGAGGCCCGCCGCGGAGACATCGTTCCAGCCCGGCGACCCCGTGACCTCGATCCCGCCCTCGGCGCTGACGACCACCGGGTCGCCGTCGTGGAAGAGGATCACCAGGCCGCTGGCGGCGCCGCCCGCGAGACCGAGCCGCGCGACGCCGTACAGGTCGGCTCGCTCGTCGCCGAAGGCGAACGTCACGGCATCGCTGAAGCCGTCGCCGCCGGCGGGGCGCGGCGCCTCATGCTCGGGGCCGACGCTCACGGAAGGTGGCGCTGGTCGACCTCGGTGGCGCTGCCCTCGACGTCGAAGTCCTCGCTCGGCGCCCCGGGGCGCCGCGGGCGCATGCGCCGCGCGCGGTACTGCGCGGCGCTGCGGGGCACCGCGACCGCGACCCGGTGAGCCAGGCTGCGCTGCACGAGCCGCCGCACGACGGCGCGGGTCGGCGGCAGCAGGAAGACGATCCCGAAGACGTCCGTGATGAACCCCGGGGTCAGCAGCAGCGCCCCGCCGAAGATGACCAGGACGCCGTCGAGGACCTCGCGGCCCGGCGCGCGACCCTCGGCGAGCGCCCGGTTGAAGCGCCGCCAGACCGCACGCCCCTGGGAGCGCATGAGCAGCGAGCCGAGCACGGAGTCCGCCAGCAGGATCAGGATCGTCCAGACCGCGCCGATCGCCTGGCCGACCTGGATGATCACGTACAGCTCCGCGAGCGGCACGATGATGAAGAGCAGCAGTAGGAGCGGGAACATCAGTTCCTACAGGCTACGCGAGCGTGTTGCGCGTCAGCTGAGCGCGGGCTCGGGATCCGCCGCGGGACCCACCACGGTGACGCCCGGGAGGCGGTGCAGGCCGACCGCACGGATGAGCCGCATGACCTGCGGCTGGGCTCCGCAGACGTGCATCGAGCAGCCGGCCCGGCGCAGCCGGCGGGCGATCATCGCGAGGTCGAGCATGAGCGAGGTGTCGGCGAAGGTCAGCTCGGTGAGGTCGACGCGGAGGTCGCTCGTCACCGCCAGGGCCTTCGAGCAGTGACCGCGCCGGAGCCCTTGCGTCGCGACGTCCTCATCGCCCGAACAGCGCAGTACCGGAGGCTCTTGGGAGAACGAGACGATGGGGTGGAAACCTACACAAAAGGGGAGGATGGTGCTCCTTTTTTTGTTCGCGGAAGGGGTCACTACACTGAGCCCCATGCCTTCCGTCGAAGAGGTCGAAGACGCCCTGAGCAACGTGATCGACCCGGAGCTGGGCCTGGACTTCGTCGAGCTGGGCCTCATCTACGGGGTCGACATCGACGGGCCCGACGTCCATATCACGTTCACGCTGACGACGCCCGCCTGCCCGATCGGCCCGCAGGTCACCGAGCAGATCGAGGAGTTCGTCGGCGAGGTCGACGGCGTCGGGTCGGTGACGTCGTCCATGGTCTTCCAGCCGCCGTGGTCGCCGGACAAGATGAGCGAAGACGCGAAGTTCGCGCTCGGCTACTGAGCGCCCGGCAAAGCGTCCTTCCGCACGCTCGCCGGCCGCGCTGCACCGCCGCAGCGCCGTGACTGGCTAACCTCTGGCCGCGATGAGACGGCTCGTGCTGCTCCTCGTGGCCGTGTTCGTCGCGATCCCGGCCGGCTCGGCCTCCGCCGCGCAGACCACCGGCCGGCTGCTGGTCACGCTGCACCGGTCGGCGGCGGGCCCCGAGGCGCGCGCTGCCGCGTTCGACGCGGTGGCGGCGAGCGCCGGCGCGCGGCGGGCGGGCTTCAGCGTCCCCAAGCTGCGCCTCGTGACGGTGCGCCCGCGCGGTGGGGAGTCGCTGAGCGCGCTGGCGCGCCGCCTGCGCCTGGACCCCCGCGTGGCCTCCGTCCAGCGCGAGACCCGCGCGGAGCCGCGCTACCAGCCCAACGACCCTGCACTCACCGAGGCGGAGACCGCGCCCGGGACGGCGCCCGGCACGCCCGTCGAGTGGTGGCCTGCGCGCGAGGGCTTTCCGGCCGCCTGGGACCTCGAGCGCGGCGACGACGCCGTCGTCGCGGTGATCGACACGGGCGTCGAGGACGCCCACCCCGATCTCAACGGGCGCATCGCCGGCAGCGCAACGTTCGATCCTGGCGGCGGCCCGGCGACCAGCGACTCGGTCGGGCACGGCACCCACGTCGCCTCGCTGGCCTGCGGCGCCGGCGACAACGGCCTCGGGCTCACCGGCGCCGGGTTGCACTGCAGGCTGCTGGCGATCAGCTCCGACTTCAGCGACTCGAGCGTCGCCGCCTCGATCGTGTGGGCCGTCGACCACGGCGCCGACTCGATCAACATGAGCTTTGGCACCTCGCCGGGCGCGCGCCCCACCCAGGCGGTGATCGACGCGATCGACTACGCGTTCGCCCACAACGTGGTAATGGTCTCGGCGGCCGCCGACGACCCGATCGAGGAGCAGGGCCACCCCTCCAACGTGTTGCAGCCGACGGGCACCGGTCCGGATCTCACCGTGGGCAAGGGCCTGTCGGTCACGGCCGCCAACTTCTCCGACCAGCGTGCGAGCTTCGCCGGGCGCGGGACGCAGATCTCGCTCGCCGCCTACGGGACCTATGACGAGCGGACCGGGCCGCCGGGCATCTTCGGCGCCTTCACGACGAACACCAACGATCTCGAGCGCGGGCAGCTCGGGCTGCCGCCGAACCCGCCCTGCAACTGCCGCACGACCTTCGACGGCGACCCGCGCTACGGCTACCTGCAGGGCACGTCGATGGCCGCCCCGATGGTCGCGGGCGCGGCGGCGCTCGTGCGCCGCCTGAACCCGGACCTGTCGGCCGCGGATGTCATCCGGCTGATCAAGCAGACCGCACGGCGCCCGACCGGCGTGGGCTGGACCCCCGACCTCGGCTGGGGCATCCTCGACGCGGGCGCCGCCCTGGCCGCCGCCAGCGACATGGATCGCCGGCCGCCTGTCTCGAAGGTCCTCCCAGCACCCGCTCGGACCCACCAGCCCACCGTGCGCCTGCGCTGGCGCGGCGCCGATCAGGCGCCTCCCAAGGTCCGGCGCGCCGGCATCGCCCGCTTCGAGCTGTGGCGCTCGACCGACGGCGGGCCGCCGCGGCGCATCTTCACGACGACGCGGGGCCTGACGAAGCTGGTGGCGCTGCACGCGGGCTCGACCTACGGCTTCTTCACGATCGCCGTCGACCGCGCGGGCAACCGCGAGGCGGCGCCCGCTCACCCGGACACGACGGTGCAGGCGCTGCCGGCATTGCGCAAGGGGTAGCGGGTCAGCTCGACGGCGTGGCGCGCATCGTGGCGGCTCGGGCGGCCGCCTTGACCGCGCGGGTCAGCGTGTCGATGTCATAGGCGCCCTGGTGCCGGCGGCCGTTGACGAAGAACGTCGGCGTGCCGGAGACGCCGCTGGCGTCTGCGCTCTGGACGTCCTCGGTGACGTGCGCAGCGTGGCGGCGACGGCGCAGGTCGTCGGAGAAGCGGTCGAGGTCCAGGCCGAGCTCCGAGGCGTGGCGGTAGAGGTCCGACGGTGCCAGTGCTTCCGGGTTCTTGATCAGCCGGTCGTGCATCTCCCAGAACGCGCCCTGCGCGCCCGCGGCCTCGGCGGCCTCGGACGCGACCTGCGCATTGGGATGCACGTCGGTCAGCGGCAGGTGGCGGAAGACGTAGCGCAGCTCATTGCCGAGGTGGTCGAGCAGCTTGTCGATCACCGGCGCCGCGTGCGCGCAGTAGGGGCACTCGAAGTCGCCGTACTGGACGAGCGTGACCGGCGCGTCGACGCGCCCGCGGATGTGGTCTCGCTCCGGGTCGATGTCTTCGGCCAGGTCCACGATCGTGCCGGTCGTCGCGCCGAGCTGGCGGGCACGCGTCTCGGCGGGCAGCCGGACCATGACCTGGAAGGCGCACCACGCGAGCGCCGGGGAGACGACGGCGGTCGCCAGCACTCCGATCTTCGCCTGCTCGAGCAGCGGGCCGTGGAAGGCGAGCGTGGCGACCAGCAGCGAGATGGTGAACCCCACGCCGGCCGATGCGGCCGCCCCCGCCAGGGCCGGGAACGTGACCGTCGGCCGCGCGCCGCCCAGGGCCGGGCGCGTCGCCAGCCACGCGGCGCCCATGATGCCCAGCGGCTTTCCCACGACGTAGGCGGCGAGGATCCCCCAGGTCACCGGGGACCTGACCGCGGCGGACAGCACGCCGCCGTCGAGGTGGATGCCGGCGTTGGCCAGCGCGAACAGCGGGACGATCACGCGGCTCGTCCACGGGTGCAGCCGGTACTGCAGGCGCTCGTTGGGCGAGATCGCCGCGGTGAGGCTCGCACGCGCCGAGTAGGCGAGCTCGGGCGTCGGCTGCTCGCGGAAGGAGCGGGTCAGCTCGGTGCTGCGCTCGAGGTCGTCGCGTGCCGGGGGGTAGGCGCTCGTGATCAGGCCGATCGCCAGGCCGGCGATCACGGCGTCGATGCCGGACTTGAACATCGCCAGCCAGATCCCCACGCCGACGAGCGCCGCGGCCGGGACGCGCCAGGACCCGGCCCAGCGCAGCGCTATGAGCACCGCGAACAGCCCGGCCGCCACCGCGAGGGCGGTCGCCGAGACGTGGCTGCTGTAGGCCAGCGCGATCACCAGCAGCGCAGCCAGGTCGTCGATGATCACCATCGTCAGCAGGAACACGCGCAGCCGGATCGCGCGCCCGCGTGTGACGAGCGCGAGCGTGCCCAGCGCGAGCGCGGTGTCCGTCGACAGCGCTGCGCCCCACCCCTTGGCGCCCGGTCCGCCGGCGTTGATCGCCAGGTACAGCCCCGCCGCCGCCGCCATGCCACCCAGCGAGCACATGACCGGGATCGCCAGGCGCCTGCGCTCGCGCAGCTCGCCGAGGTCGAGCTCCCGCTTGGCCTCGAGGCCGACGACGAGGAAGAAGAGCGTCATCAGCCCCTCGTTGACCCAGCCGCGCAGGTCGGTGGCCAGCTCGTGGCCGCCCAAAACGATCGCCAGCCGCGTCTGCCACACCGAGGCGTAGGAGTCCGGCGAGACGTTGGCCCACACCAGTGCCACGACGGCCGCCGCGGCCAGGAACACCGCCCCGCCGGTCTCGGCGTACAGGAAGCCCCGGATCGGCGCGGCGAGGTTGCGCGCCCAGGCGGTGCGGCCGGCGGCAGGGACTGTGGTCGTCGTATCGGCGGCGGCCATCATCGATCAGGCTACGACGCGCGCGCCGGAAGCGCGGGACGCGAGCTACGTGGCTACGTTCTGGCCCGCTGCCGGCCCGCCCCGGGGGTGCGGCCGTTGCCCTTCCCCGCGACCTGGTCCTTACGGGCGAGCGCCACGAGCTCGGCGAGCGAGGCCTCGATGCCCTCGCCGAGGGTTTCGATGTCCGGCAGCGCGTCGTAGTCGCCGAGCAGCCCGAAGTTCATCTTGCCGTTGTAGGACATGATCGCGATGGCGAGCGCATGGTCCTTGGGCAGGAACGCGACCGGGAAGACGTCCTGCATCTCGCGCCCCAGCACGTACAGCGGGAACTGCGGCCCCGGGACGTTGGTCACGATGAGGTTGAACAGGCGCGTCGAGAAGTTCAGGCGGGAGGCCTGTGCCAGGATCGTCGGCGGCGCGAAGCTCTGCACGCTGGCCAGCACCTCGGCGCCCACCGCCTGCTTGGACTCCTTGAGCCCGTCCATTGCGTGCTTGACGGCGCGCAGCCGCGCCACCGGATCCTCGATGTAGACGGGCAGCGGGCCGCGCATCGCCGCGATCCGGTTGCCAAGCGTGTTCTGCTCGTGGGGCGCGCGGATGGACACCGGCACGAGCGCGCGCAGCTCGAGCCCCTCCGTGACCACGCCGCGCGAGCGCAGCCAGCCGCGCAGCGCTCCGCTGACGGCCGTCAGCACGACGTCGTTGACGGTGCCGCCGAAGGCGTCCTTGACCGACTTGAAGTCCGCGAGGTCGCTGCGCACGACGGAGAACCGCCGGTGGGGCCCGATCGGCACGTTGAGCGGAGTCTCCGGCGCGGGGTTCAGCCCCGCCCAGACGATCTCGCCCACGCCCTCGGCCGCCTGGCGCATCTCGCTCAGCGCGGCCTGCGGACGCGCGAGGACGTTGACCGCGCGCGTGGCCGTGCGCAGGCCCGTGCGCACGGCGCCCACCGCGCCGCTCGCCACGAGCTCCACGCCCGTCGGCTCGGGCGCCGGCTGCCACGGCTCGTCGGGATGCTCGAGCCGGGCGGGGAGGGGGGAGAGGTCGAACATCACCTGGGCGAGGTCGACGCCCGAGATCCCGTCGATGAGGGCGTGGTGGGTCTTGGAGATCAGCGCGAAGCGGTCGCCGTCGATCCCTTCGACCAGCCACATCTCCCACAACGGCTTGGACCGGTCGAGCTGTTGCGAGAACACGCGAGCGGCGAGGCGCAGCAGCTGGTTCTCGTGGCCGGGCTTGGGCAGCGCGGTCTGGCGGACGTGGTACTCGATGTTGAAGCTCGGGTCGTCGACCCACAGGGGCCGCCCGGTCTCCAGCGGCGGGACCGACGGCTTCTGGCGGTACCGCGGCACGAGGTGCAGACGCGCGCGCAGCGAGTCCAGGAACTCCTCGAAGGGCGGCGGCGGTCCTTCGATGAGCGTGACCGCACCCACGTGCATGTGCGACGACGGTCCCTCCTGATGGAGGAAGCTCGCGTCGACCGCGGTCAACCGATCGAAATGGTCCTGCGCCACAATGCCTCTCCTCATCGCATGCCGCCCGAGCGGCAACCCCCGAGTGGCAACCTTAACCGTTCTGGCGTGACCTGCCGCCGATGCCGGTGAACAGCTCGCGCACGCGGGCCGGACCGCCGGCGTGGGGATCGAGCGGCGGGGTCGGCGCACCCGACCCCTCGCGGAGGCCGTCGAAGAGCTCCTCGAAGGCCTCGACGGCGCTCCGGCTCGGCGTCCAGCCCAGCTCCCGCCTGGCCCTTGTCGTGTCCATCAGCGGGACACCGAGCGCCAGGTCGACCCAGCCCGGAGGCGTGGGCTGCAGGCGCAGGCGCCAGGTCAGCGCAGCGGCGCCACGCAGCACGCCGGGGGGCACCCGCACCGGTCGGGCACCGAGGATCCGGGCCAGCGCCGGCCCGTCGAGCACCGGGTCGGCGGCGACGTTGAAGGCGCCGCGGACGCCGGACAGCGCGGCGGCGCGGTAGGCCTGTCCCACATCGGCCGAGTGCACGGCCTGGAAGCGCAGGCGCGGCGTGTGCGGGACGACGGGCACGAGCCTGCGGCGCACGAGGGCGCCGGGCAGCAACGGCCCCACGAACAGCCGCCGGATCTCGGCTGCCGCCTCGCGCTGGAACACGAGCCCAGGCCGCAGCCGCACGACGCGCACGCCGGGGTGCTCGCGCTCGAAGACGTCGAGCAGGCGCTCCACCTCCGCCTTGTGGCGCGAGTAGAAGGAGGTGGGGATCCCGGTCGTCGGCCACGACTCGTCGACGGCGCGGTCCTTGGGTCCGGGGGCGTAGGCGCCCACCGACGAGGCGTAGACGACCGCGCCGACCCGCGCCCGCGCTGCGGCGTCGAACACGCGCGCGCTGCCCCGGACGTTGACCGTGTAGGTGATGCGCTCGTCGCGTGAGGGCTGGATGCGCCAGGCGAGGTGGATGACCGCGTCGGCTCCCCGCAGCAGCGGCTCGAGGTCGGTGGTGGTGACGTCCGCGGTCGCCCACGACGTCTTCGGCACCACGAGCGCGGGCAGGCGCCGGGCGATGCCCACGATGCTGTCCACCGCGGGGTCGGCGGCCAGCGCCCGGACCGTGCTCGTGCCGGCGTTGCCGGTGGCTCCGATGACCACGACGCGCATGGCCTCGTGGGTGCCCGCGCCGAGGGGCGGTCAACCGGCAGGGTCCTTGCGGATAATGGGGAGCGTCCGCACCCCGACCAGACGAGGCGACGACCATGGCGTGGGATTTCTCGACCGACCCGGCGTTCCAGGAGCAGCTCGACTGGATGCGCGAGTTCGTCCGCGACGAGATCTGGCCGCTGGAGACGCTCGTCGACGAGCTCGAGCAAGGCGACCTCGACGCGATCTACGCCCCGTTGCAGGCACGGGTCAAGGAGCGCGGGCTGTGGGCGGCGCATCTTCCGCCCGAGCTCGGCGGCCAAGGCTTCGGCCAGGTCAAGCTCGGCCTGATGCACGAGATCCTCGGCAGCTCGCCGTTCGCGCCGGCGGTGTTCGGCAACGCCGCGCCGGACTCCGGCAACTCCGAGGTGCTCGCGCTCGCCGGGACGCCGGACCAGAAGGAACGCTACCTGCACCCGCTGCTCGCGGGCGACCTGCGCTCGGCCTTCTCGATGACCGAGCCCGAGACCGCCGGATCGGATCCGACGCTGCTGCGGACGCGCGCGATCCAGGACGGCGACGACTGGGTCATCAACGGCCACAAGTGGTTCTCCACCAACGGCTCGGTGGCGGATTTCCTGATCGTGATGGCGGTCACCGACCCCGACGCGCGCCCGCACCAGCGCGCGTCGATGTTCGTCGTCGACGCTGACACCCCGGGGGTCGAGATCGTGCGCGACGTCGCCAC
>JAOPZW010000138.1 GCA_025963905.1 Solirubrobacterales bacterium
TCGAGATCCGCGGCTCGGGCGCCATGGAGCGCCGCGTGCAGAAGATCCTCATGGGCGACCAGCCCGCCGAGCGCCTGCTCGTCGTCGAGGTCATCACGCCCGGCGGCCACTGGTCGAGCTACCCGCCCCACAAGCACGACCGCGACGACCCGCCCAACGAGACGTTCCTCGAGGAGACCTACTACCACCGCCTGAACCCCGCGCAGGGATTCGGGATGCAGCGCGTCTACACCCACGACCGCTCGCTCGACGAGACCTTCACCTTCGCCGACGGCGACGTGGTGCTCGTGCCGCGCGGCTACCACACGGTGTCCGCCCCGCCGGGCTACGACCTCTACTACCTCAACGTGATGGCCGGGCCGGTGCGCGACTGGGCGTTTGCCAACGACCCCGACCACGCCTGGCTGTTCGGCCGCTGAGCGGCGGCTTGACCGAGCCGGCGGAAACCGTTAGAAGCCCGGATATGGAACGCTCCAAAGACCTTGGCGAGAGGAACGGATCGGGGGGAGCCCGGGCCGCCGTGATGAAGGCGCCCGGCCGGCTCGAGCTCGAGCGCTTCCCGGTCCCCGATCCGGCGCCCGGCGCCGCGCTCCTCGAGATGTCCTACTCGGGCATCTGCGGCACCGACAAGCACACGTTCCGCGGCGAGACGCTGCAGTACGCCGGGACGCCCCACGAGCGCCAGATCGAGTACCCGCTGATCTGCGGCCACGAGAACGTGGGCACGATCGCCGCGATCGGCGGGAGCGAGCCGCTGCTCGACAGCGAGGGTGCGCGGCTGAAGCCGGGCGACCGCGTGGTGCCGGCGGCGAACCTGGCCTGCGGCACGTGCTGGTACTGCAGCAGCGGCCAGGCGTACTACCTGTGCGAGCGCCTCGACGACTACGGCAACAGCCTCAACGCCAAGGCGCCGCCCCACCTCTTCGGGGGGTGGGCAGAGTACCTGTACATCCTCCCCGGCACGCCGCTGTTCCGGGTGCCCGACGAGCTTCCCGACGAGATCGCCGTGCTCACCGAGCCCATGGCGGTCACGCACGGCTTCGAGCTCGCCCGCCGGCTCTACAACGGCTCGTTCGGGGAGAGCGTGGCCGTGATCGGCGTGGGTCCGCTCGGCATGTGCCACCTGATCAAGGCGAAGCTGCTCGGCTGCGGCAAGCTGATCGCGATCGACCGCCTGCCTTCCCGGATCGAGATGGCCGGCCGCTTCGGCGCCACGCTCGGGCTGAACGCCGCCGAGCTGGAAGAGGACGAGCTGCTCGCCCGCGTGCGCGAGCACACCGGGGGCCGCGGGCCCGACATCGTGCTCGACTGCAGCGGGGTGCCCGAGACGTTCGTCACGAGCCTGCGCATGGCGCGGGTCGGAGGCACGGTCGTGGAGTCGGGCGCCTTCGTCGACATGGGCCCCGTGGCGATCAACCCGAACGCCGACATCTGCACGAAGAACGTGAACGTGCTCGGCGTGGGCGGCGAGACGGCGGAGTCCTACCGGCCCGCGATGGAGCTGCTCGTGCGCAACATGGACCGGCTGCCGCTGGATCAGCTCGTCACGCACAGGATGGCGCTCGAGGACGCCCAGAGCGCCCTCGAGATCGCCCAGTCCGACGGCGCCATGAAGGTCGTTTTGTCGGGGAGCATCGCGCCGGCGGCCTGACCGAGGCCACGACGTCAGCGCGGTGGCGCCGTCGACTGGCGCACGATCAGCGCCGGGCGCAGCCGGCGCTGCTGCGGCGGCGCGTCGTAGCCGCTCTCGATGCGGCCCAGGAGCAGCGCCACCCCCAGGCTCGCCAGCTCCTCCTTGGGCTGCGCCACGGTCGTGAGCGCGATCCGGGAGAGGCCCGCTGTGTCGATGCCGTCGATCCCGGCCAGGGAGACGTCGCCCGGCACGGCGCGGCCCGCGCCCTCCAACAGCTCCATCAGCCGGATGGCCGTGTGGTCGTTGGCGGCGACGATCGCCGTCGGCGGGGCCTCGCCGCGCAGCAGTTCCAGCATCGCGGCGTCGTCCCCGCCGTCGTCGCCCGTGCCGCACAGCACGGTCCACTCGCTGCGCGGCGGCAGGCCGCTGCGGAGCATGACCCGGTCGAACGCCTCCGCGCGCGAGTGCCGAGTCGTCGCCTCCATGAGCGGGTCGACGGCATAGGCGATCCGCCGGTGCCCGAGCTCGACGAGGTGCTGCACCGCGAGGCCGACTCCGACCATGTCGTCGACCGCCACGCAATCGGCGTACTCCGACCAGCAGCTGACCATCGCGACCGGGACGCGCTCACCGAGCAGCTGGGACAGCACCGCGCGGTCGCCCGTGAAGTCGAGGAGCGCGATGCCGTCGACGCGCTGCTCCAGCAGCGCCTCGATCCTCGAGCCCTCGCGCTCGGCGTGGCCGCCCGTGTTGCACACGAGCGTGGTGTAGCCGGCCGCCGAGGCGTGCTGCTCGATGCGCTTGACGAGCTCCGCGTTGAAGTCGTTGGCCAGGTCACCAACCAGCACGCCGATCAGGTTGGTGCGCTGCATGACGAGGTTGCGGGCCGTGGCGTTCGGCCGGTAGCCGAGCCTCTCGACCGCCTCGACGACGCGCCGGCGGGTGGCGTCGGACACGCTGCCGGTCTGGCGCATGACGTTGGAGACCGTCGACTTGGAGACGCCGCTGAGCGCCGCCACGTCGTTGATCGTCGGCCGTCTGAACGCAGTGTCGCGACCGTCGCCCACGATGCGCTCCCGGGTCACGCTCGAGGTGCGGCGGTCGAGTGCCGGACGATGAGCCGCGGCTCGAGCGTGACGCACCGGGGCGGCGCCGCGACGGACCCGCCTCGGACCCGGTCCAGCAGCAGCTCGAGACCGCGTGTCGTGAGCTCCTCGCGGGGCTGGGAGATCGTGGTGAGCCCGATGCGGGAGTGGGCGCCGAGCTCGATGCCGTCGAAGCCGATCACCGACACATCCTCGGGCACGCGCAGGCCCCCTGCCTCCAGCTGGTCGATCAGCCGCACCGCCATGACGTCGTTGCCGGCGGCGAACGCGGTGAGCCCGGCGTTGCCGCTCACCAGCTCGTGCAGCCGGCGGACGGCCCCCGGATCGCCGTTCTCCCAGTCGTCGGCGCTGAGCAGGCGGGGTGGCAGGCCGTGCTTGCGCATCGCCGCCTCGTAGCCCGCAGCGCGCGCGGCGCGCGTGCTGTCCTCCACCAGGTGCCCGCTCACGTGCGCGATCGCGCGGTGGCCGAGGTCGTAGAGGTGCTCGACCGCGGCGCTCATCCCGGCACGGTCGTCCACGGCCACGCAATCGACGCGCTCGTCGTGGCAGCTGACCACCACCGCCGGCACCTGCGCGCCGCGCAGCGCGTCGAGGACCATGCGGTCGCCGCTGAACTGCAACAGCACCACCCCCACGACCGCCCGCTCCAGCAGGGTCTCCACGCGGGCGCGCTCGAGCGCCAGCTCGCCGTCGGTGTTGCAGACCATCGTGGTGTAGGCGGCATCGGACGCCTCCACCTCCAGCAGCTTCACCAGCCCGGCGTAGAAGGTGTTGGCAAGGTCGCCGACCATCACCCCGACGGTGTTGGCGCGGCGTCGCACGAGATCGCGCGCCAGCGCGTTCGGGCGGTAGCCGAGCGCCTCGATCGAGTCGAGCACTCGCCGCCGGGTGGCGTCGGACACGCGCCCGGCGCCGCGGATGACGTTCGACACCGTCGACTTGGAGACCCCGCTGAGGTTCGCCACGTCCACGATCGTCGGCCGCTGCGTTGCCCAGCGCGGCGGCGGCGCGGCGGGTTTCAGGGCTTTCGCTCCCTGCTATTGGAACGGTTTACCAACATGCCCCGCGACGATACGGTCGCCACGGCCGTCCCGTCAAGCCGCGGCGGTGGCGGGCGACCAGTCAGCGAATTCCGCGGCGTTGGCTTGACAACGCCGGTCGGTTTGTGGAAGGTTCCAATTTCACGGATGGAACCTTCCATCCGTCGCCATTTTATGACGATCGCCCTCCTAACGGACGCGCTCGAGGACCGGCCGCTTGACGAGGTCCTCGCATGGTGCGCACACCACGACATCGCCGGAGTCGAGCTCGGCGTGGGCGGCTACTCGCCCGCTCCGCACCTCGACTTCGAGGCGCTCCTCGCCGACGGCGGCGAGCGCGAGCGCTTCACGGAGCGCCTCGACGCCCACGGGATCGAGCTGGTGGCGCTCAACGCATCGGGCAACCCGCTGCACCCGGACATCTCGATCGCGCAGGCCCACGGGCGGGCGCTTCGCGGCGCCGTCGAGCTGGCGGCGGCGCTGGACGTGCCCCGCGTCGTGGCGATGAGCGGCTGCCCCGGCGGTCCGCGCGGCGGTAACTGGCCCGTCTTCGCGGGCGGCGCCTGGCTTCCCGACATGGAAGGCCTGTGGGAGCACCAGTGGCCGGAGGTGATCGCGCCCTACTGGCGCGAGCTCTCCACCTGGGCGGCCGACGCCGCGCCCGGTGTCGACATCTGCCTGGAGCTCCATCCGGGCACGTCGATCTACAACGCCGCCTCGTTCCTGGTGCTCACCGAGGCCACCGGCGACAACGTGAAGGTCAACCTCGACCCCAGCCATTTCTGGTGGCAGGGCATCGACCCGGTGGCCACCGTCCGCGCGCTCGGCGCGCACATCGGCTTCGTGCACGGCAAGGACACGCTCGTGCACGCCGACCGCGTCGCCCTGCACGGCGTCCTCGACTTCCGCTGGCCGGCCGGCGCCGACACGATGCCCTGGCACTTCTGCGCCGTCGGGCGCGGACGGCCGCTCGGCGAATGGCGCGAGCTGCTGGACGCGCTGCACGAAGCCGGCTACGACGGCCCGATCTCGATCGAGCACGAAGACCCGACGCTCACGCCCGAGGAGGGCATCGAAGCCTCCCTCGGAGGCTTGCGGGCAGCGATGGAAGCGACCGTGGCAGACAACGCCGACGGCTGAGGAGGAGCGAGCTCCGATGCAGGTCCAGTACCAGGGAGTGTCCAAGAGCTTCGGCTCCACAGAAGCCCTCGCGCCGCTGGACGTGACGGTGCCGGACGGCAAGTTCATGGCGATGCTGGGGCCGTCGGGCTGCGGGAAGACGACCGCCCTGCGCCTGCTGGCGGGGCTCGAGCAGCCGACTGCCGGGCGCATCCTCATCGGCGAGCACGACGTGACCAAGCTCGAGCCGCGCCACCGCGACGTCGCCATGGTCTTCCAAAGCTACGCGCTGTACCCGCACAAGAGCGTGGCGAACAACATCGCCTACCCGCTGAGGCTTCGCCGCAGCGCCGCGGCCGAGCGCGACGAGCGCGTGCTGAAGGTCGCCGAGCTGCTGGGCATCGGTGACCTCCTCGATCGCGCGCCGCGGCAGCTCTCGGGCGGCCAGCGCCAGCGCGTCGCGCTGGCCCGGGCGATCATCCGCCACCCCCGGGCCTTCCTCATGGACGAGCCGCTCTCGAACCTCGACGCGCAGCTGCGCCTGCAGATGCGCGTGGAGATCAAGCGCCTGCAGCGCGAGCTCGGGGTCACGACGCTGTACGTGACGCACGACCAGATCGAGGCCATGACGATGGCCGACCTCATCGCAGTCATGCGCGACGGACACCTGCAGCAGCTCGCCACCCCCGCCGAGCTCTATGCCAGCCCGGTCAACCTCTTCGTCGCGCGCTTCTGCGGGTCTCCTCCGATGAACATCCTCGACGGCGAGGTGGCCGACGGCGCCTTTCGCCACGTGGGGGGCACGCTCACGCTCGCCAACAGCCCCGTCCGCGGCCCGGTGAAGCTCGGCTTCCGCCCGGAGCACGCGGAGTTCGCCGACCTCGGCGGGCGCGACGTGCTCGACGGTGAGATCTACGTCGTCGAGCCGCTGGGCAACGAGACGCTCGTGACCGTGCGGCTCGACGGACAGCTCTTGAACATCCGCGCGCCCGCCGGCTTCGACCGGCCGGTCGGCGAGCGGTGCGCGGTGCGCCCGGCCCTTGGCCAGGTCCACCTGTTCGACATGCAGTCGGGAGACGCGCTGGCGCAGGCCGGCGCACGAGGTCCATCAAGTGCCGGGGAGCCGGCGAGAGCCGGGATCTGACCGAGGGACAGGAGGAGGAGAGGTATGACGGACAAGGAGAGGGACGCGAAGCGGCCTGAAGGCGCCGGTGCCCGGAACGGCATCACGCGCAGGAAGATCCTCGAGCGCGGCGCGGTGGGAGCGGCCGGGCTGTTCGGCGCCGGCTTCATCGCCGCGTGCGGCGGCTCGAGCAAGAGCACGAGCACCGGCACGACCGCCGCCAAGGCCGCCTCGTCGGGCGGAGGAGGCGGGACGATCACGATCGGCTCCTTCCAGGACAACGCGATGGCGCCGTTCCGCGACACCTTCATCAAGCGGTTCACGGCTGAGACGGGCATCAAGGTCCAGTACAACGAGACGAGCTACGACGCCTGGTACCAGAACGCCAAGAACGACGGCCTCAACAAGACCGGCGCCTATGACATCTACGTCATGGACGACAACTGGGTGCCCGAGTTCGCCGCCGGCAAGATCATCCAGAACCTCGACCAGATCGGGTTCAAGGCCAACCCGGACATCCTGCCGAAGGGCCTGGACCAGGGCTACTGGCCACCGCGGACCGGCGCTCGCCTGAAGGACTTCGCCAACGACAAGCCGGCGCTCTACGCGGTCGTGATCATCGACGACGTCGAGCTCCTCTACTACCACAAGGACTACTTCAGCGGGGCCCCGAAGACCTGGGACGACATCGCCAAGGTCGCCGCCAGGAAGGCCAAGTCCCCCAAGCTCTACGGCTGGTCTGCCCGTGGCGTCAAGGGCAACCCGATCATGATGACCTACCTGCCGCTGCTGAACTCGTACGGCGGCCAGTTCGTGAAGGACGACTGGTCACCGGGGTTCGCCGGGCCTGAAGGCGTGGGAGCGCTCGAGCGGCTGTTCAGCTTCATCCCGTACATGCCCGCGGGCGTGGCCGAGTTCGACACCGACCAGGAGACCCAGGTGATGCTCCAGGGCAAGTGCATGGCGCTCACCGAGTACACGGGCCTCGTGCACCGCGTGGACGACAAGAAGTCCTCGCAGGTGGTCGGCAAGATCGACATGGCCGCCACGCCTGCGCAGGAGAAGAGCGGGCCGGCGATCGGCACCTTCATCTGCGGGATCGCGTCGGGCTCCAAGAACACCGACGCCGCCAAGCAGTTCCTTGAGTGGTTCACGTCGAGCAAGATCCAGACGGACTTCGCGCGCGGCGACGGGAGCGCGGCGGTCACGAAGTCGGCGCTCACGGATCCGCAGGCGGTGAAGCAGTTCCGCTGGCTTCCGGCCATCGCCGACGCCGTGAACAACTCGGTGCCGAAGCCCAAGACGCCGGACGAGCCGAAGTTCGAGGACATCCTCGGCACGCACATCAGCCAGGCGCTCATCGAGGCGATCCAGAAGAAGAGCGGCTACAACGCGATCGCTCAGGCGCACCTGACGAAGGCCGCCAACGAGATGACGCAGTTCATCAAGCAGCAAGGCGGATACGTCTAGGCCGGACGAGCAAGGCTGATGGCAACTCCATCCGTAGCCGCTCCCACTGGTGGGCGCAGGCGCCGGCACAGCGATCTTTGGGCTCGAGTACTGGCGAGCCCGTGGCTCCTGCTGGCGCCTGCGGCCATCGCCCTCGCAGCGGTGGCCCTCTACCCGCTGATCTACGGGATCCGGGCCAGCTTCCACGCGTACCGCTACGGGCGGGACGTCGGCTCGGCGGGCTTCAAGAACTACGACGCGGTCCTGCACGACCACACCTTCTGGACGGCGCTGGGCACCACCGCGAAGTACGTGGCCTTCGCCGTCTCGATCGAGACGCTGCTGGGCCTGGGCCTCGCGCTCCTCGTGGTGAACCAGCTGCGCTTCAGCCGCTTCATCCGTGTCGGGCTGATCCTGCCGATGACCGTCGCGCCCGTGGTCGTCGGCGTGATCTGGCGCCTCATGTACGCGTCGGACATCGGCGTGGTGAACCCGCTCTTCTCCTCGCTCGGCCTCGGCAGCCCCAACGTGCTCGCCAACCCGGGCAGCGCGTTCATCGGCGTGGTGGCGGTCGACGTCTGGGAGTGGACGCCGCTGCTCTTCCTGATCATCCTCGCCGGTCTGCAGTCGCTGCCGCAGGAGCCGCTCGAGGCCGCGCGCGTGGACGGCGCGGGCCCCGTCCGCGTCTTCTTCGACCACACGCTCCCGCTGCTGCGCCCCGTCCTCATGGTGGCCGTCGTGTTGCGGCTCATCGACGCGGTGGGCACGTTCGACCAGATCTTCGTGCTGACCAAGGGCGGCCCGGGCACGGCCACCCAGCTGATCAGCACCTACTCGTACAACACGGCGTTCCTGTTCACCCAGTACGGCCGCGCGATGGCGATGGTCGTGGCCCTGATGGTCCTCGTCCTCCTGCTCACGATCGCGGCCATTCGCTTCATGCGCACCGCCGCGATGAGGACGTCGTCATGACCGGCGCCCGCGCTCGCGCCTATGCGCGCATCGCCGCCCTCGGCCTCGCGCTCGTGGTCGCGCTGTTCCCGTTCTGGTGGATGCTCGTCACGTCCTTCAAGCAGCCCGTGGACATCTTCCGCGGGGTCTCGCTCCTCCCGCAGCACCCCACGAACGACAACTACTCGCGACTCTTCAGCAACTACCACATGGGCTCGTTCCTGATGAACAGCCTGATCGTGGTGACGGTCGCCGTGGCGGTGAGCCTCGTGCTCGGCACGCTCGCGGCGTACGCGCTGGCGCGCTTCCGGCTGCGCTTCGGGCTCAACGAGTCGGCGCTCGTGGCGGCGCTGCTGGTGCGCACGCTGCCCCCGATCCTGCTCGTCGTCCCGATCTACCTCACGCTCAGCAAGACGGGCCTGCTGAACACGCGGCTCGGGCTGATCATCGTCTATGCCGGGCTGAACACCAGCTTCGTCATCTGGATGATGCAGAGCTTCCTCGAGGAGATCCCCCGGGACATCGAGGAGGCGGCGATGGTGGACGGCGACTCGCGCCTGCGCGCGCTGTGGCGGGTGGTGCTGCCGCTGGCCGGCCCGGGCCTCGCGGCCACGGCGATCTTCAGTGTGATCACCACCTACAACGACTTCCTGCTGGCGCTCACGGTCACCTCCACGCCCAGCGCGCAGACCGTGCCGGTCGGCGTCTCCACGCTCATCGGGAAGATCCAGATCGAATGGGGGCCGATGGCGGCCGCCGGTGTGGTGGGCGCGCTGCCGATCATGATCTTCGCGGTCGTCGTCCAGCGCCACTTCGTGCGCGGCCTCACCATGGGAGCCGTGAAGTGACAGCGCGCATCGCCCGGCGCGGGGCACCCGCGCGCCGGCGCTGATGCAGACGCGGCAGGCACCGGTGCTCGCGGCATGCGAGTGGATCTTCGCGGGCCAGGACGTGGCCGCCGTGCTGGGACGGCTCGCGGCGGCGGGATGCAGCGGCATCGAGATCTCCGGCGAGCCGGCCCGCCCGGACCGCGCCCGGCTCGCAGCGGCGCTCGGCGACGCCGGGATGCACGCCACGGGCATCACCGCGATCTGCCCCGCGCCCACGGATGACCGCGATCTGGCACATCCCGACGCGGGCGCCCGGCGGCGCGCGGTGGAGTACTACCGTGGCTGCGTGGACCTCGCGCGGGAGGTCGGCGCGCTGACGGTCGGCCTCATCCCCGCGGCCATCGGCCGCGTCGATGGCTGCGTCGCGGACTCCTGGGACGTCGCGGTCGAGGGCGCGCGCGAGGTGGCCGAGTACGCGCGCGAGAATGGCGTGGGAGTCGCCGTGGAGGCCGTCAATCGCTACGAGACGTTCCTCGTGAACACCGCCAAGCAGGCGCTCGCCTTCGCCGCCGACATCGGCACCGGCAACGCAGGGGTGATCCTCGTTCCACATGCAGCTGGAGGAGCAGGACAGCGTCGCCGCCGTCGCCGCGGCGGCGCCGCAGCTGAGGGCCCTGCACCTGGCCGACTCCAACCGCCTCGGCCTGGGCCGCGGGCAGCTCGACATCGGGCCGCTCGTGGCCGCCGCGCGCGACGCCGGCTACCGCGGTCCGTTCGTCTTCGAGTTCACCGCTCCGGGGCCGAACCCGTTCCAGCCCGACAAGGGCGAGAGCGCGATGGGAGTGCTCGACGCCTACGCGCGGGAGAGCACCGCCGTGGTGTCCGCCATCCTGGCCGGCGGAGGGCAGCCGCGATGAGCGAGCACCCTACCCCACGATCTCGCGAACCGCCTGGGAGAACCGTCCTAGGCCCTCGTCCAGGTCCTCGCGGCCGATGATCAGCGGCGGCGCCACCTCGATCGCCGCGCCGTTGTTGCTCACCAGCACGCCGAGCTCGCGCGTGCGGCTGACGATCGCCTCGAGCGTCTCGGCGGGCAGCGGCTCGCGCGTGGCTGGATCGGCGGTGAAGTCGACCGCGGCCCAGAGGCCGAGGCCGCGGACCTCCCCGACGGCGTCGAGGTCCTCGAGCTGCCGCAGCGTCCCGAGCGCGTGGGCACCCTCCTCGGCGGCGCGCGCCGGGAGGCCTTCGCCCTCGTAGATGTCGATCGCGGCGAGCGCCGCCGCCGCGGCGGCCGGGTGTCCGCCATAGGTGTGGATGTCGTGGTATCCGTCGAGCGCGTCACGGATCTCCCTGCCGGCGATCGCGGCGCCGAGCGGGATGTAGCCGGCGGTGAGCGCCTTGGCCATGGTCATGATGTCGGGCTCCACGCCCCAGTGGTCGACGCTGAACCACTCGCCCGTGCGGCCGAAGCCGGTGATCACCTCGTCGGCGATGAAGACCACGTCGTAGCGCTTGCAGATCTCCTTGACGCGCTGGAGGTAGCCCGGCGGCGGGATCTGGACGCCATCCGCCTGCGCGATCGGCTCGAGGATGAACGCCGAGACGAGCTCCGGGCCCTCGTGGAGGATCTGCTGCTCGAGGTAGTCGGCGCACCGCAGGCCGCACTCGCCGGCACAGCCCTGATGGCCGAAGCCGAAGGGACAGCGGTAGGAGATCGGGGACGGGATGCGTGAGAACCCGGGGACCCCCGGCTCCATCGGGCGCCGGACGCCGAGCCAGTCGCTCGCCGCGGTCGCTCCCCCGGCCGCGCCGTGGTAGTCGTTCCAGCGCGCGATCACCTTGTACGCGCGAGGCTTCGCGCCGCGGGCGTGGTGGTAGAAGCGAGCGAGCTTGAAGGCCGCCTCGTTGGCTTCGGAGCCGCTGCCGACGAAGACGCAGGCCGTGAGGTCGCCCGGGGCGAGCCCGGCGATCCGCTCCGCCAGCTCGATCGTCACGTCGGCTTGCGAGTGCGCGGTGCCGCCGTAGTGCAGGCGGCGCAGCTGGTCGTAGACCGCCCGGGCGATCCGCTCCTCGCCGTAGCCGAGGGCGGAGGCGCGCGAGACCGTGCTCATCAGGTCGAGGTACTCGTCCCCGTCGACGGTCCGGACGCGAACTCCGTCTCCGTCGTGAAGCAGCTGCGGGACGCCGCCGGCGACCTCCTGGCGCGAGAGCTGCGGCCAGATGTAGTGATCCGTGGCGCTGGAGTAGAGCTCGGATGCCGTCGGCGAACGCTGTTCCACGTGATCGATGCCCACCCTCGCCTGCCTTGGTAGAACGGTTTACCTACGGGCAAGCCTTTCACGCTCAGAAACGCGCTGTCAAGGAAGATGGAACGGTTTCTCAGGCGCGCTGCCCACGGGTCACTGCCGGGGCTCCACGTTCTGGAGGCGCACGGTCCCTCGCGCGACGAGCCGGCCTTCGGGGTCGGTGATCCGCACGTCCCAGAGCTGCTGGGTGCGGCCCTGCTGGGCGGGCGTGGCGAGGACCGTGACCCTGCCGGAGGTGATCGAGCGCAGGAAGTCGGTCGTGTTGTTGACGCCGACGGCGATCTGGCCGCGCTCGGCCACGGCCGCGCTGGCGCCGACGCTCGCGGCGCTCTCGATCGCCGTGGTGTAGACCCCGCCGTGGACGACGCCCCAGGGCGTGTGGTGCTCGGGGCCGAGATCGAGGACGCCCTCGACGCGATCGGGCCCGACGTGCGTCAGCCGGAGCCCGGCGGCCGCCATGAAGGCGCTCGCGTTCTCCACCGGCGCCTCAGAACGGCCAGCGCTGCGCGAGCCGGTGCACGAGCGCGGTGCACAGGCGCACCGCGTCGGCGAGCGTCTCGTAGTTGACGTTCTCGGGCGTGTCGGTCGGCCAGTGGTAGTTGCCCGGCGCGCCGTTCTCGGAGACCGACCCGAGCATCGCCGACGGAAAGCCCGCCTTCAGGGCGTACAGGCCGTCGGTCGCGTTGCGCAGCATGACATTGGGCTCGAGGTCGATGCCCAGCTGGCCGGCCAGGCCGTCGATCAGCTCCAGCGCCGGCTGCGGATAGCGGTAGAGCTTGAGCATCCCCTCACCGCGCAGGACGAGCAGCTTCCCCGAGCCGACGGTGTCGACGCAGAGCACGAACGTGTCCCGCACGGGCAGGTCGGGGAAATGACGGCGAGCGAAGCGGTGCATGCCCTCCATCAGCGACTCCTCCGAGCCCGTGGAGACGAGCAGGACCCTCAACCCCTTCGGCGGCAGCGTGGCGAGCCGGCGGGCGAGCTCCTGGAGGCAGACGACGCCGGAGATGTTGTCGTTGGCCGCCGGGACGACCGGGCTCCGGGCGATGTCGGCGAAGACCGCCGCGGAGAAGAGGCTCATGGCCCCGCCGAGCACGGCCAGGAGCTTGGACCCGGTCAGCGCGCCCGCCGCCGCAAGCGCCGGGCCCGCGAGCACCGGGAACATCACAGGCGGGGAGTGCCGCTCGGTGCCGGGCGTGGGCTCCGCGCGGAACCGCGCGAGCGTCTCAGCGATGGCGGGGTTGAAGATGGCCCCGGACTTCGCTGCATCGTGATGCGCGACGAGGACGACCGTCCTGGTCGCGTCCGCGTCGCCCATCTCCGCGACGACGTTGTAGGTCGTGCGTCGCGGCAGGAGCCGGCGCACGTGGTGCTCTCCGCCGGTGACGTCGTCCCAGACGCCGGCCGCCGCGCCGCCGCCGAGCACGGTTCCGAGGGCGCGGGCGGTCCGGCCGCGGCGGGCCAGCAGGCTCGCCGCGACCCCCGCCAGGCTGAGCGCCCCGAGCGGCATCCAGTAGGTGCCGTGAGCGCGCGCGGGCTCCACGCGGACGCGCGCGCCGGCGTCGGCGAGCGTCTGGGCCACGCGCTCGGCAGCCTCGCGCTCGCCGTCGGAGGCCGAAGGCTTGTGGATCGCGGCGAGCTCGGAGACCTCGCGCTTCAGGCGATCGTGGAGGTCGGCCGCTCGCGCCGGGACGCCCGGGCGCGGTGTTCGCGCGACCAGGTCGGGTACGTCGTCGGCCGAGACGCCTCCGGGAGCCACGGGCACACGATGGGCCACCGAATGCCCTGGCGCCGTGCCTTTCCGATCGGCGCTTGCGTGTCTCCAGAACAGGCGGGGATTCATCGCGCGCGCCGCGCGTCCTACGACGACGCGCCCGAGAGCGCCGCGCGAAGGATCGTCTCGAGCACGCCCGGGAAGCGCGCCTCGAGGTCATCGACGCGCAGCGTGTTCAGCCGCGCGGTGCCCTCTTGGCGCTGGTGGATCACGCCGGCTTCGCGCAGGACCTTGAAGTGATGCGTACAGGTCGACTTGCTCACGCGGACATCGAAGCTGCCGCAGCTGCGCTCGCAGGACGCGGCGGCCAGACCGGCCGCGATCTGGAGGCGAACCGGATCGCTCAGCGCGTGCAGTACGTCACTCAGCTCGATCTCGTCACGGGCGGGGTGGGCGATCTTCTCGACTGTGGAGGGCGTCATGTGAATCTTCGGAGATCGTTGTACGACAGTCATCGTACGTTTGGTACGGTACGACGAACATCGTACTACGACCGAGGACACGATGACCGTTCCGACCTCCCCCCAGCCTAGCCCCACCCGCCGCCGCACCCAGCGCGGCACGCGCGCGCTGGTGGCCCAGTACATCCGAGACCTGTCGAGCCGCGAGGGCGGCAGGAGCTACGAACACGGGCCGCGGCGCCGGCGCGTCGGCGCCGTCAAGGAGCGTGCCTGACATGGCCGCGCGGATCGACGACGTACGCGCCCGCTGGCTCGCGCTCGTCGTGCTGTGCGCCGGGATGCTGATGATCATCCTGGACTCCACGATCGTCAACGTGGCGCTCCCGTCGATCCAGAGCGACCTCGGGTTCTCGCAGTCGGCGCTCGCCTGGGTGGTCAACGCCTACCTGATCGCCTTCGGCGGGCTGCTGCTGCTGGCCGGCCGGCTCGGCGACCTGATCGGGCGCCGGCGCATCTTCCTGCTCGGCCTCTCGGTCTTCACGGTCGCGTCGATGGTCTGCGGGCTGGCCCAGAGCCAGGCCATGCTGATCGGCGCGCGCTTCATCCAGGGCATCGGCGGCGCCATGACGTCCGCCGTGATCCTGGGCATGATCGTGACGATGTTCCAGGAGCCGCGCGAGCAGGCGAAGGCGATCGGCGTCTACAGCTTCATCGCCTCGGC
>JAOPZW010000149.1 GCA_025963905.1 Solirubrobacterales bacterium
CGGCATCGTGCGCGGCATGCACTTCCAGGTGGGACGCGGCGCCGCCAAGCTCGTGCGCTGCGGCCGCGGCGCCATCTACGACGTGATCGTCGACCTGCGCCGCGGCTCACCCACCTTTGGCCGATGGGAGGGCTTCGACCTCACGGAGGAGAACATGCGCATCGTCTACGTCCCGGTCGGCTTCGCCCACGGCTTCTGCGTCACGAGCGACATCGCGGATGTCTTCTACAAGCAGGACGCCTACTACGCCGGGGCCACCGAGCGCGGCATCAAGTACGACGACCCCGACATCGGGATCGCCTGGCCGCTCCCGGTTGAGGAGCTTCGGCCGTCCCAGCGTGACGCTGACGCCCCGCGCCTGAAGGACATCGCAAACGAGCTGCCGTTCGCCTACGTCGCATGAGGGTCTTGATAACGGGTGGCGCCGGCTTCATCGGCTCGAGCCTCGCGCTTGCGTTCGCGAGCCGGCACGCGGACTGGCAGATCGTGGTCTGCGACAACCTCTACCGCCGCGGCTCTGAGCTGAACCTGCCACGCCTGAAGGCCGCCGGCGTGGAGTTCGTGCACGCCGATGTTCGCCAGCCGGCCGACCTCGAGCGCGTCGGGCACGTGGATGCTCTGGTGGAATGCTCGGCCGAGCCGTCCGTGATGGCATCCGAGCAGGGGGGAGGCGAGTTCGTGGTGCAGACGAACCTCCTCGGCGCCTACAACTGCCTCGAGCTGGCGGCACGCCACCGGGCACAGGTGGTGTTCCTCTCCACGAGCCGCGTCTATCCGGTGGCCGCGCAGGAGCAACTGCGCCTCGTCGAAGGGGAGACCCGCTTCGAGCTGGCCGACGACCAGCCGACGCCCGGTGCCGGGCCCGAGGGGATCTCCGAGCGCTTCCCGCTGGACGGCGCCCGCACGCTGTACGGCGCCTCCAAGCTGGCGGCCGAGCTTCTCGTCACCGAGTACGCCGCCTCGCACGGGCTGAAGACGGTCGTCAACCGCTTCGGCGTCGTCGCGGGCCCGTGGCAGATGGGCAAGGTCGACCAGGGCGTCTTCACCCACTGGATGCTCAGCTTCTACTTCGGGCGACCGCTCGCGTACATCGGCTACGGCGGGGAGGGCAAGCAGGTCCGCGACCTGCTGCACGTGGACGACCTCGTCGACCTCGTGGACGACCAGCTCGTCCGGCCCGGCCACTGGGCGGGGCGGACGTACAACGCCGGCGGCGGAAGGGCCGGTAGCCTGTCACTGCTCGAGACCAGCGCCCTGTGCCGGGAGATCACCGGCCGGGACGTCGAGATCGGGCGGATATCGGAGACGCGTACCGGGGACGTGCCCGTCTATCTTTCTGACTGCTCCGCGCTGTTCGCCCACACCGACTGGCGCCCGCGGCGCTCTCCGGCCCAGATCCTCCACGACATCTTCGACTGGATCCATGACCACGAAGCCCTCGTCCGCAGCGCCTTGACCTGATCATGCCCATCGCGATCATCACCGGCTCCGGAGGTCTCATCGGCTCCGAGTCCGTCCGTTACTTCGTCGAGCAGGGCTTCGACGTCGTCGGCCTCGACAACGACATGCGGGCCTACTTCTTCGGCGACGATGCGTCGACGAAGCCCAGCAGCGCACGCCTGGTCGAGGAGCTCGGCGACTCCTTCCGCCTCGAGGCGCTCGACATCCGGGACCAGAGCGGCGTCGACCGCCTGTTCGCCCAGCACGGCCCGCAGGTCGAGCTCGTCGTCCACACCGCCGCGCAGCCGTCGCACGACTGGGCTGCGCGCGAGCCGCACACAGACTTCTCGGTCAACGCGACGGGCACGCTGAACCTGCTCGAGGCCGCGCGCCAGCATTGCCCGACCGCGACGTTCATCTTCACCTCGACCAACAAGGTCTACGGCGATCTGCCCAACTTCCTGCCGCTGCAGGAGCTCGAGACCCGCTGGGAGCTGCCCACCGACCACGAGTGGTTCGAGGGCATCCCCGTCGAGATGAGCATCGACCAGTCGACGCACTCGCTGTTCGGCGCGTCGAAGGTCGCCGCCGACGTGCTCGTCCAGGAGTACGGCCGCTACTTCGACATGCCGACCGTGTGCTTCCGCGGCGGCTGCCTCACCGGTCCGCAGCACGCCGGTGCCCAGCTGCACGGCTTCCTTGCCTACCTCATGCGCTGCACCGTGACCGGCGACCCGTACACCATCTTCGGCTACAAGGGCAAGCAGGTTCGCGACAACATCCACGCGCACGACGTCGTGCGGGCGTTCCACGCGTTCCACGGCAACCCGAGGCCTGCGGCCGTCTACAACCTCGGCGGCGGGCGCGCATCGAACGTCTCGATGCTCGAGGCGATCGACCTGTGCCAGCAGATCGCCGGGCGCGAGCTGAACTTCACGCTGTCCGACGAGGCGCGCATCGGCGACCACCAGTGGTACGTCTCGGACCTCGACGCCTTTCGCAAGGACTACCCGGGCTGGGACCTGACGTTCGGCATCCGCGCCGTGCTCGAGGACATCCACGCCGTCAACGCGGAGCGGTGGGAGGCCCAGGCCGCCGCCAAGGCCTGAGTGGCATGAAGCTCTCCGTCGTCATCCCGGCTCACAACGAGGAGGGCTCGATCGCCGCCACCGTGGAGTCCGTGACGACGCGCCTGGCCCAGGAGGACATCGACTACGAGATCGTGGCCGTCGACGACGCCTCCACCGACGCCACCGCGGCCACCATCGCGCGGCTGGCGGAGGCCGACCCTCGCGTGCGGTACGTACGCTCGCCTTACCGAAACGGTTTCGGCTTCGCGGTCCGTGCCGGTCTCGAGGAATTCGAGGGCGACGCGGTCGCGATCATGATGGCCGACCTCTCGGACTCGCCGGACGACCTGGTCGCCTACTACCGCCTGCTCCAGGCGGGCTACGACTGTGCCTTCGGCTCGCGCTTCATGTCGGCCTCGGAGGTACGCGACTACCCGCGCGTCAAGCTCGTCGTGAACCGGATCGTCAATCTCGGCATCAGGCTGCTCTTCGGCCATGGCTACAACGACACGACGAATGCATTCAAGGCATACCGTCGCGAGGTCATCGACACGGTGCACCCGCTCCTCAGCCAGCACTTCAACCTGACGGTCGAGCTGCCGCTGAAGGCCGTCGTGCGTGGCCATTCCTACGCGATCACGCCCATCACGTGGACCAATCGGGCCACGGGCGAGTCGAAGCTCAAGCTCCAGGAGATGGGGAGCCGCTACGCCTACATCGTGCTCATGGTGTTCCTCGAGCACCACCTGTCGCGGGGCGATTACCGGCGCAGCGCTCCCGATCCGCTGCAACAACGGCGCCGCTGGCGCGCCGGAACACCTGGTGCCCGGGTTCGGGACGACAAACAGGCCCTCGGATAGCCGCGGCCTGGCGCCTCTCCTTGGCTTCCTGACGTGGCGATCCGGTCTACCTTCCCCTCCGCGCGCAAGGTCAGCGTGCCGACGACGGTTGGTCGCGGGCTCGCTGCCCTGACTCCCGCCCGCGTCCTAGCCGGTGTTATCGCCGTGACGGTGGCTGTGTCGGCCTTCATCGCGATCACAACGCCCGCCTGGGAGGCGAACGACGAGCGCGATCATGTGCTCAACACCGAGGTGCTGGCGTCTGGGCATTGGTACCGGCTCAACGACCCAAACTCTGGATTTGAGGCCCACCAGGCGCCCGCGTACTACCTCCTTCTTGCGGGATACCAGCGATACGTTCTCGGCCTCCCCGCCCGCTTTCCTGACCCGCACCTTGCGGCCTATTCCGGAGGGTTCATCCCTCAGATCTTCCAGCACGATGTTCCACCGGACGGTGCAGACCAGCGACACCTCGTGCCGCTGAGACTCATCAGTGTTCTGCTCGGCGCGCTGACGGTGCTGTTCACAGCCCTAGCCGCAAGGAAGGTCACCAGGGATCCGTGGACCCCTGTCGTGGCCGCCGGGTTTGTGGCCTTCGTACCGAAGTTCTTGTTCTTGAGCGGAGTCGTGAACAACGACAACCTCTCCAACGCTTTCGGGGCACTGGGGCTGTTTGTGGCGCTGAGTGGAATCGCCGCTGCTGACTCCGCCACGACCCGCCAGCGCATGGCGATCACGGCCGCCCTAGGAGGCGTCCTTGGCGTCCTCGTGTTGAGCAAGTTGACCGCGACGACGCTCGCGCTGGCGCTCGTCATTCCGGTGTTGCTGCTCGGGCGTGACCTCCGCGAGCGCGCCCGGCTCGGGGCAATCTTCGGGATCGTGGCGTTGAGCGTCTGCGGCTGGTGGCTCGTCCAAAACCAGGTTCGCTACGGGGATCCACTCGCTTCACAGGCCACTCACGACCATCTCCGTGCCCTGTTTCCGCCGCTGTTCCAGGTTCCCGGAATAGCGCAGGCGGTACTGCATGACACGCCGAAGATCGTGTTCCGCTCGTTCTGGTACACGAGCGGCTACAACCAGTACTACTGGCAGAGCTCGCTGCCGTATTGGCTGCTGTGGGGAGGTCTTGCGACGGGTCTCGTCGGCCTTGCCCGTCGACGCGTCTGGCTCGGTGTGCCCCGGGGAACGCTTCTTGTTCTCTGGGCTGCGGTTCTCGCCGGAGCTGCCGCGATCTGGACGCTAGGCGTGCAAACGACCACCACCCAGGCACGAGTGGGATTCTTCGCCCTGCCGGCCGTAGGGGTGTTGTTCGCACTCGGCTGGCAGCGCTGGCAGGCAAAGCCGCTGTTCCGGTTTGTCCTGCCCATCGCGGGACTTGCTCTCGCGCTGGTAGCCGTCCAGAGAGACATTCTCAGCGTCTATCCGAACTAGTCACCTCCGGGGTGTCGCATAGCCGTGCGATGCCGGGACGAAGAGCGTGTGCCCGGTTCCATGGAAAGGACAAGCCACATCCCCGGACCCAGCCGCCGGGGCACGTGCAAGCACTCCGCTCGGGTCGCGGGGAAGCGCAGGCGGTAGCAACGCCGACGACGTGCGCTGCTCCGACCTAGAAGTGAGGCGGGGAGAGACAGCGACCGCTTCGCTGCGGGTAGGGCGGTCCTTGGCGGAGGGCGGCATATGTCGCCTCGTCGGTCGTGTCGCGCACCGGCGCTATCCGAAGATCGCGCGCGAAGAACGCGCCGTCGTGCCTGAAGTCGTCTTCGGCGTCGCCGACCACTGTGGCCTCGGTAAGCATCGCGAGGTACGCCCAGTCGAAGACGGGAGCGCGGCCGAACCCGCCCAGAGTCCCGCGGAAGACTCCTCCGATGCCTTGGGTGGGATGGCGCCAAAGCACGTTGAAGTCGGCCCAGACCTTGGCGTCGTAGATGAACCACCAGGCCTCAACTTCAAGAAGATCTCCGGGGACGAGGTCCCTTCCCGCGAACGTGGGCGCCGGCATGCGCGCACCCTAGCTCTCCGGTGCGACCGGGCGCAGATCTCGCAGCGCAGGAGCAGCCTGTTGCGTAGCGCACGTCAGCACTTGTGCTTTGGACGCGAATTGCGCACCACGCGAAAGCGAAAGCGCTCTCCTTGGATCGATTTGCCCGGCGCCGCCGTCGCTGATGGTCGCTCGATGTTCCCTCTCGGTTCCCCGCGCGTCGCCGTCCGTCCAGCACCGCAGCGGGCGCCCTCGATGGACTACGATCCTGACCTAAGGGGAGCGCGCGTCCTGGCAACATCGTGCCTCGTGCGTCAAAACCGATCCCCGGAACTAGGAGAGCCTCGGCGGTGGCCAGAAGCCTTTCACACGTGTCGTTGGTCCTCCTCATGGCGGCGATCGTCGCTTCGTCTGTCGACGCGCCGTACCGGGTCGTCCAGCTCATCGTCGCCGTTGGGCTGCTGACGTTCATCCTTCAGGTACCGGACACCGTCGAGCAGTGGCGCGCAATCCGGAATCGCGACGTGGACGCGCGACCGACTGGCGAAGAGCACGGCGATCGGCGTCTTCCAAGGCGGTGAGGTCGCCCGTGGGGTCGTAACTCGCGGGAGGGCGATATGGGAGGGCAAACGTCTTCCTGGCCCAACGCTGGCCGGCGAGTTCTCCGCCGACGCCACTCGCTGGCGGTCGGGGCACGTTGTTCGCCCTAGCCGAACGTGCGGCGAAGGCTTCGGTCCACTGGTGAGCTAGGGCCCGCCAGTTGCTCCGTGATGGAGCGGCGGGCTCAGGGCGAAACGGAGGCGTCACTTGCGAACACGATCGCTCCAACCGCGTCCCCGTTGTCGTCTTGGGCGACGAGGAAGACCCCGCTGCTCGGCCCGGGCTCCGGCTCGGGCGATGCTCGCAAGACATCCGACGGCCGCGGCGCGGTCGCGGAACGCGTCGAGGAGAGTGCTGCTTTGCGCGGAGGCTGTTGCGTAAAGGGGTGTCGTCCGGCGGGCTTAGACCATCTCGGGATGGCCAGAACTTCCTTGGCTGCGATCGGGATCGGGAGCTGTTGCTGCCGCCGTCGGTGCGCGACTGGCTGCCGGGGAACCACCTGTCGTGGTTCGTGATCGAGGCGGTCGAGGCGATGGACCTCGCCGCGTTCTACGCGCTTTATCGCGAGGACGGCCACGGACGGCCGGCGCACCACCCGTCGATGATGGTGACGTTGTTGATGTACTGCTATGCGATCGGTGAGCGGTCATCGCGGCGCATTCTGCACCACCACCACCCCGATCACTCCTTCCTAGAGACGAACAGGAGGAGCGGGAGGGTCCCACGCCAGAGGGCGCCATCACACCGCTTTGCGAGACCCTGGTCGCATCTCACTGCTGCCCGCCGTAAGTCGAGCAACGCGCCAGCCGTCGTGGCTCGATCGCACCCTCACGGGCCTATGCGCGGGTTCGTGCAGGCCGGGCCGCCCGGCGGGGTCGGCGCGTAGACGCCGTCGCGCCCATCAGCTCGGCGGCGCAGCGCGACGGCGCAGGCCGGGTCGAGGTGGGGCAGGTTCGACAACTCGAGCTCCATCGTGCCCGCGGCGACCGGGTCGTGGCGGCGCAGGCGATCATTGACGATGTCCAGCCCGGCGTCCACGGCCGCGGCCAGCCGCCCCTGAGACTTGGCGTAGCCGTAGCGCCACGCGTCGAACTCCGGGACGCCGCGGGCGCCGCGGTCGGCCAGGCGCGCGACGAGCCCCTTCGTCGGTACGACGACCGCCGCGGCGTTGGCGCTGGCGATCGGCCAGTCCGGGTGGCGCAGCACCATCGCCCTCACCGCAGCCGCGGCGGCCGCCTCCGCCGGAGCGCCCGGCTGGCGCCCGTGCTGGATCCAGGCCGTTTGCGCCGCGAGCGCCTGCAGATCGCTGGGCCACGCGCGGGCGGCGAGGCCGACCAGCACGGGGCGCGGCTGGCCGTCGGCCAGCGACCGCACCGCGGGGGTGAGGGCGCTATGCGGATCGTCGCCGTCGCGCAAGCGGTAGCCACCCAGGACGGCCGCCGCCGCGTCGTCGGGATCGATCGCGCGTCGCGCCGCGCGCGCTCGATCCAGCCGTAGGCTGGCCAGCGCTCCCGCGGCGGCGAGCTCACCTTGCGCCAGCCGGCGGTTGCGCAGGGTCGCAATCATCGCGTCCGAGAGGCGCTCGGGCCGAACGCACCGGCGTCCCGCGGCGAGCATCACGCGGTAATGGCCTGCCACGGCGCGGAGGTCGTAGTTGACCGCTAGGAAGCCGTCGAGGCGCCGCGACCCCTGGCCGGGATCAATCCCCGGCGGATAGGGGTAGTCGCCGTCGAGCTGCACGACCGGCGCGAGATCGCGGCACAGCTGGTCGACAGTGAGCTTCTGCACGCGGTCGGCGTTGACCAGTCCGGGGTCGTACGTCAGCGGCCAGGCGGCCGACGGAGCGTCGAGGAGGTAGGCGACGATCGTGTCGTTACCCCACGCCAGGTCGTTGTGCAGGCCCAGCGACGCGACGGCCCGGCCCTGGAGCCCCAGCTCGCGCCAGGCCTTGGGCAGTGACGCCAGCATCTCCGCGCTGCCGTCGTTGGGCTGAACCGCGATGTAGTTCAGGCGCGGGATCGATTCGCGCGCCCGCCAGGCGGGCCGAGCCTGGTACACGTCGTGCACGGTGAGGGGCAAGGCCGAGGGCACGACGATCGGCAACACCACCAGCAGGCCGAACGGGACGAGGAAGCGCGGCGGTACCCGGCCGGCCAGCAGCGCCGCGCCGACCGCGAAGATCGGCAGCGCGATCGCGCCATAGGTCGAGCTGAACCGCGCCACTTGTCCAAACAGCACGATCGTGCTGACGACCACCAGGAACGGGGCAACCAGCGAGCGGTCGGCGCCGAGCCGCCGGCGCCCGCTCGCCGTCAGCAAGAGTCCCGCGGCGGCAAGCGCGACGGCGGCTGCCAGTCCGTAGCTGCCCAGAATGGCGCCGGGATCGCCGGACTCGAGATGAAGGCGAAGGATCTCCTTGAGTCGCTCGCTGAACATGCTCCACTGGATGTCCTGGCCACGCTGGGCGTCGAATCCCATCGGACCGCGCGAGAGGCTGTAGGACGCCCACCACCACAGCTCTTGCAGCCCGCCCGTCACGATCACGAGCAGGGCGGGCAGCGCGGCGAGGCCCAGCGTCGCGGCCGCGAGCTTCCAGCCGCCCGGACGGCGGCGACCGGCGACGAAGAGGAAGACGGCCCAGATCGCAGCGAAGATCGCGTACTCGGTCCGGATCCAACCGGCCAGCGAGAGCAGTGCGCTGGCGAGCAGCATGAGGCGCGGCTCTGCCGCCGCGAGGGCGTCGAGCCCCTGCTCGCGGACGGGCACGGCGTCCCGCTGGCGCCAGTAGGCGCGGTCGACGGCCAGGACGAACGCGAAGACCATCAGGAAGCTCGCGCTGTAGCGCACGACGTTGGCGGGGAAGGTCATCAGCCCCACCAGCAGCGCGACCGGTGCGCCGCACCGGCGCCAGACCACCACCATGGCCAGCGTGGTGCACAGCGCGCCGAGGACCGCATAGGTCAGCCGCTCGGCGAGCAGCCCGTCGAACCCGAGGATCCGCGGGATGAGCCCGAAGAACCCCAGACCGACGCCGTAGGGCTCGTAGAAGTCCGTGTACGGCAGCTGACCGTGGGACAAAAAGGTGACTGTCGACGACAGGATCCCGCCGTCGAACCGCTCGACGAGTGTCGTCCTGGCCAGCACGGCGAGGATGACGTAGTGCCACAGCCCGAAGATTCCCCCGACGAGCCAGGGCAGGCGGGTGGGGCGTCGGGTGGCCATGCGGTCGCGGATCCTAAAGAGGCGGTCGGCGGCCTGCGGGGCCATCGGCCTTCGGGGAACGGCGGCAATGCACCCGCCGGTGCGCGTCAGGCGGTGGCGGCGCGGCGCTCGGCCGCGCGCTCGCGGCGCAGCGCGCCGCGCAGCCCGCCGTAGCGGGCGATCATCACGACCAGGCCCGCGATGGTGATCGGGACAAACACCACGAAGCGGAACAGCAGGACACAGCTGATAGCCGCGCCGCCCCGGACGTCGACCTGGTGCAGCGCGAAGAGCGCCGCCGCGTCGTAGGTCCCCACGTAGCCGGGGCCGGCAGGGATGAGGGCGCTCAGGGACGCGAGGACCACGACGACGAGGCCGTTGAGGACACCGAGGTGGATGTCCAGCGCCTGCGAGCACAGCCAGAAGATCGAGCCCTCCAGCGCCCAGACGAACAGGGTCAGCGCGAAGAGACCGGTACCACGGAAGCTGAGCAGCTGGCGCGAGGCGCGGGCGACCGGCCGGATACGCTCGGCGAACGTGGCGAAGCGGCCCGCCACTCGGAGGCGCAGATAGGCGATCCCGACGCCGAGGCCGGCGAGCAGCAGGCCGGCCGCGACGTAGGTCGTCGCGCTGCCGCCGGGCGCGTTGGCAGCGCCGCTGATCGTCAGAGCCACGAACAGGAACGCCAGCGCGCCGGCGTCCAGCAGCCGCTCGGTGAGGATCGAGCCCAGCACCTCGCGCCGGCGCGCGTGGGAGCGCTCGGCCAGCAGGAAGATCCGCAGCACCTCGCCACCGCGGGCCGGCAGCACCGTGTTGCCCATGTAGCCGACGCACGTCAGCGCGTACGCGTCGACGCGGTCGTGGGCGACGTGCAGGTAGCGGAGGATCGAGTCCCAGCGCCCGCCGCGCAGCACCGTCGCGACGGCGTAGATGAGCACTCCCACCGCCAGCAGCGCGATGTTGCCCGGCCGGCTCGGAAAGGTCGGCGCGTCCTGCTTGGAGGCCCAGAACACGCACCCGCCGATCGCGATGACTGAGACGACGAAGCCCGCGACCGTGCGGATGCGCGACTGGCGGGCGGGCGGCACGTCGGCTTCGGGCGGCGCCACAGCGGCGTCGCGCGGCGTTGCCTCCAAGCTCACAGTCCCTCGGCGATGCTCGGCGTTCGCCGCACGAAGACGAAGACCCCGAGCGCGGCGACACCGACGGTCACGCAGATCGGGACCGCCACGCGCCAGCTCTGGCCCAGCGCTGCGGCCGCGTCGAGGTGGCTGGGATCGACGAACGCGTGACGCGCCTGCTGCATGATCGCCGCAAAGGGGTTGGCCATCAGCAGCCGCGGAACCGACCGCGGGATCCTGTGGTCGTCGAGGATCTTCTGGATGGGATAGATGATCGGCGACGCGTAGAAGAGGAGCTGCAGGATCACGTCCCAGATCGGCTCGATGTCGCGGTAGCGCACGAACAGCGAAGAGAGCAGGCACGCGAGCCCGAACGCGAAGAGCGCCAGCGCCAGCATCAGGAACGGCACCTCGATCCACGAGAGCATCGGCCTGCCGCCCGACAGCAGCAGGAACGCCGTGATCGGGATGAAGTTCAACACGAGGCTGAAGATCGCGGTCAGCACCGCCGCCAGCGGCACGGCCAGGAGCGGGAAGTCGATCTTGCGGACCAGCGCCTCGCGCTGCAGCAGGCTGCGCACACTCATCTGCGTCGCCTCGCCTAGGAACTGGAACATCACGATACCCAGCAGCAGCGCGACCGGCTGGAACTTCGCCGTCGCGCCGAGGTTGAACAGGACGGCGAAGACGAAATACAGGACGCCGAAGAGCATCAGCGGCCGCATCAACGTCCACAGATATCCCAGCGCCGAGCCGAAGAAGCGCAGCTTGAAGTCGGTGACCGCCAACGTCCACGCCAGTCGCCAGAGGCGCTTTGGGTCGTCGCCGAACGCGTTGGGGCCGGTGATCGGCGGACCCATATCCGCGGGGATCTCTAGACGGTGCTCGAACTCCGGCGGCTCGGGCACCGCCACGGCGCTCAAGAGACCATCTCCCGCGTCGTGCCCTCGCGCTGCAGCTCCAGCCGATACGGGATGTCGACGATCGAGCCCGTCGGGCGCGTCGTCGCGCTGACGATCGAGAACATGCGCTCTCGGTGCTGCAGGTGGTTGCCGTCGGCCAGCGAGACGGCGCAGCTGACCTGGTAGCGGTCCGGACCCAAGATGTTCTGGAACCAGGCGCGCCAGACCACCTCCTCGCCGGCCCGGAACCGACCGGGGCACGGGTCGGAGTAGACCGACGCGGCCCCGAAGATCTGCTGCCACGAGCCGGTGGTCACGCTGACGGCGAAGAGCGGATCGTCGGTGTCGTGGGTGAACCGGACACGCATGGCGAAGGCGTAGACCTGATTGCTGTTGAGGATCAGCTGTGGCGCGCCGTCCTCGTCCTCGAACCACGCCTCGGTGATCTCGGCGCCACCCTGCCCGACGACGACCTCGTCGTCCGCAGTCAGCACCACCGGCTCGGCCGGTGGTGGCGCGTGGCCATCCGCGGCAGCCTGGGCCACGGTCTTGGCCTGCTCCTCGGCGGCGACCCGCTCGGTGGCCCGCGCCTCCGCGGAGAAGTTCAGCTGCAGGTATCGAAGCCCCACGTCCCGGGGGTTGCCCTCGGCGATGAGGCGGCCCTTCTCGAGCAGCACGGCCCGGTCGCAGAAGCGTCGGATCGCCCCCATGTCGTGGGTGACGAAGAGGACGGTCTTCCCGCTACGGCGGATGCGTTCGAACTCGTCGTAGCACTTCTGCTGGAAGGCGGCGTCGCCCACGGCGAGCACCTCGTCGATGATCAGGACCTCGGCATCGACCTGGATCATCACGCTGAACGCCAGCCGTACCATCATGCCCGACGAGTAGTTCTTCAGCTTGAGATCGCCGAACTCGCGCAGCTCCGCGAAGTCGAGCACCGAGTCGATCCGGGAGCGGGACTCCTTCGGGCTCAGTCCGAGCATCGTCGCGTTGAGCAGGATGTTGTCGCTCGCCGGCAGATCGGGGTTGAAGCCGACGCCGAGCTCGATGAAGGTCGAGACCTGGCCCTTGACGTAGATGTCGCCCGCCGTGGTGCCGTAGATCCCGGCCACGCACTTCAGCAGCGTGGACTTGCCGGAGCCGTTGCGGCCCGCGATGCCGAAGAACTCGCCCTTGCGCACGTCGAAGCTGACGTCGCGCAGGGCATGCAGCGTGTCGGTCTGCGACGACCGCAGGGGATGGAGGAACCGTTCCTTGAGGGTGTGGACCTGCTCGCGCGGGAGGTCGAACTGCTTGGAGACGCGATCGACGACGATCGCCGTCTCCTCAGGGCGGACATCGCTCACGGGGTCTGAGGGTACGCGGTTGCGGTCGACGGCACGGTCCAGTTCATAACGTAGCCCCGGGCCGAAACGTTGCTCGTGCCCTCAGCCCCAGCGCGGTAGTCGGCGCGCGAGGCGCAGTGCGCGGCGCAGCACGGTCTCTCCGCCCGGCTGGCCGAGGAGGCCGACGAGCTCGTCCTGCAGGCCGTTCGACAGCAGGCCGTCGCTGGGCTCGATCAGCGCCCACGCGGGGCCGCGGATCACCTCGCGGATCTGCCAGAAGTCATGCTCGGTGCGGGCGAGGTCCTCCGTCAGCCGCGCGGCGCGTGGTGCCGGCAACCGCACGGCGTCGCGGTAGGCGGCGACGAGCGCATCGCCGGTCGCCGCCCAGGTCAGCCGGGCCGCCGCGGCGCGGAGGGCCGCCACGTGCGCCTCGGCGGCGGGACCGCCGCGCAGCACGTCGCTCGCACGAGCGGCGCTGGCGGGCGCGTCCCACGGCACGAGCAGGGCGGCCTCGGCGGGCAGCGTGTCGCGCAGTGACGAGACGGGCGCGAATAGGCACGGCGTGCCCGCCGCCGCAGCCTCGAACGGGATGAGCCCGAAGCCCTCGTAGGTGCTTGGGTACACGACCGCGGCGGCGTGCGCCAGCAGCCAGGCCTTCTCGGCCTCGTCGACGACGCCGGCCTCGCGCACGGCTCCGGCGTGTTCGGGGTGGCGCAGCAGCCAGCCGGCCTCGTCGGCGGTCGCTGAGCCGTGCAGGACATCGGCTCCCGCAAAGACCAGATCGCCGTCCCAGCCGTGGTCCGTGCGCAGCGCTGCCAGCAGCCGCAGCGCGAACGTGCCGTTCTTGTGGCGAAACCGGTTGCCCAGGACGAGCAGGAACGGGCGGTCCAGACCATCGAGCGCCGCGGGCCGGCGCGAGGGGGCGTCGGCCCGCAGGTGCCGGCCGTCGCTTCCCAACGGCACCACACGCGAGCGCTGTGGCTCGACGAGATCCTCGTCGGCAGCGTCGGCTGCCGCGCGCTCGGAGAAGAACAGCACCATGGCCGCCAAGCCCAGCGCGTCGGCGGTGATGCGTCGGTACTCGAGCCACGCCTCCGCGCTCGGAAACACGCCGGGCGCGCGGAAGGCGATCAGGTCCTGGTTGGTGAGCACGAGCCGTTCCCCGGCGGCGTCGAGGAATGCGATGTCGCCGACCGCGTCGACCTGCCAGGGCCGATGCACGACATGGGTCCGGGCGACGCCGGCTCGGACCTGTGCCTCGGTGATCCGCTCGATGCCCTCCACGCCCGCCAGCGCTGACGACGCAGCGAGGCTGAGGCGCTCCGGCACGATCGCCCGGAGGCGAATGTCCTCGCGCGAGGCGAGCGCGCCGAGGAGTTCGACGACGTGCAGGGTGGTGCCGGTGACGCCGCCGGCCAGGGCGCGCGCGTCGACGGTCACCGACAGCGGCTCGAGTGCCACGGCGGCCGAGAGCAGCACCCGGGCGAGTGCCGAATGCCGGTCTTCCGCGGTGGCGCGCACGGCGGCACCGAGAGCGGGATAGCGCTCGCCCGCCAGGCCGGGCCACGCGCCGTCCCCGATCGCCGGAGTGTCCGGCACAGTGCTCCGGTGCGCGACGTACACGTCCGCCGCCACCACATGCTGCAGTCCCGCCGAGGCGGCACGCTGACAGAAGTCCGCGAGCACCTCGCGGTCGTCCCCAAGCGCCACGTCGAACGCACCGACCAGCTCGAGGGCCGTATGCGCGACTAGGGCGCAATGAGGCAGAGCCGTCGGCACCCGCGGGACGATCGACAGCGCCATCTCGCGGACCCGGGCCGCCGCGAGTGCCAGTGGCTGTCCCGTGCTCAGCAGCGGCCACGGCAGGTTTCGCCGGGGGACGCTCAGGAACGCCGCGTCGTTGCTCAGCGTGGTGGCCGTCGCCACGTCACCGGTGTCCCCTAGCGCGGCGCGCAGCCCGTCCAGCCAGCCCTCGGCCACCTCGGTGGCGCCGTCCACCAACACGAGGTCCAGGCCGGGCGACCGGCCGACCGCCTCGTTCCAAGCGTCGGCGCCATCGACTTCCAGCCACGTGATCCGGTCGCCGGGTGCGAGGCGCTTGGCGGCGTGCCACCCCTCGGTCGTCCCTCCAACCAGCACGTGAACGTCCGCCGGCAGCGTCGGCAGCAGCGCCCGCAGGCAGCGAGCAGCGTCATCGGCGGACCGCAGGAGCACCACGATGTTGAGGGCCACGCCGCCAACCTATAACGCCCCGATGGGACGGGCTCGCCCGCTGGCGGTGACCGCGTGGGCGATGGCCACAACCAGTGCGCCGGAGCTCGCTGCCAGAATGACCGGCCGTGACGCATGATCCGACGAAGGCTGACTCCTTGATGCTCGAGGCGCTGGTCGGGGACCCGGACGGCTTGGACGCCGTGGTGGATCCGCGCGACGAGATGCTGCAGTTCTCCACCGGCGCTACGGGCCCGACGCGTGCGAGGTTCGACTACTTCCGACTTGGTCAGGAACTGGTAAGGACGGTCGATCAGATCGCGGACTGGGCGTTCCCGGGCGAGCGCGAGACCGTCGCGCTGCTCGAGTTCGCTTGCGGCTACGGACGGAACGTCCGCCATCTGGTTCGGCACTTCCCGCTGCACAACATCACGGTGAGCGACATCGATCCGGAGGCGTTGGCCTTCGTCACCGACCGCTTCGGCGTCTCTGGCAAGCTCTCGGACGCGGAGCCCGAGAGCCTGCAATGGGCCGAGCGCTACGACCTCATCATTGTTCCCAGTCTCTTCTCGCACTTGCCCGACGCGACGTTCTCGCGATGGCTGAAGACCCTGCACGGCCTGTTGACGGACCGCGGCGTGCTGGCCTTCTCGGTCCACGACGAGCATCTCGTCCCGGATGCCGACGTGTCCGACGGCATCAGCTTCACCGCCTTCAGCGAGGCGCTCGGCCGCTTGGACGCCGAGCAGTACGGCACGAGCTACGTCACCGAGGGGTATGTCGCCGGTCAGATCGAAGCGGCCACCGGCCAACGGCGGTACGGCCGCATCCGGCGCGGCTTCTGGGACCACCAAGACGTCTACCTGACTGCCGGTTCGGCGCAGCGCCAGCCTCGGGATTTTCCGTACGAGCAGCCCGTCATGGGTCACGTCGACGCGGTGGAGTCCGCCGACGGAGCGGTCATGGTGTCCGGGTGGGCGCGAGCGCTCCAGCCCGGGTTGACGCTCCGCGTTCGCGTCGGCGACACCGTCCTGTTCGAGACGGAACGCTTCGAAGCACGCGCGGACGTGGCCAACGTCCGCGGGCCGGAGTTCCTGGAGTCCGGGTACGCCGTCACGCTCGACCTTCCACCGGCGGCATCGACCGATCCGCAGCTCCTCATCGTCGATGCCTCAGCCGGGCAGCAGGCCACGTGCTTCTACGCCCTGCCCCTGCCCGTCGTGACCCAGAGCGACCCGCCCGGTGATCCTGCAAGGCCGACCGCGTCCGGCCTGACTGCGTCTCTCCGCAAGCTGCGGACGGCGGTCAAGAAGCGCCTGCGCGCCCGAGAGCGGCTCAGTCAGGGGAGGTAGGCCAACACGCGAGCGTGCCGGGTCGCCAGGCCGCTGAGCGTGTGAGCCCGCTGTTCGAGGTCCGGGCGCACGGTCGTCGCATCGAGATCGACACGTGCCGGAGCGAGCCCCGCCGCGAGCAGCGCGTGCTGGAGCTGGTCGAGGCCGATCGGCCCGGCGGCCGGGACACGGACCAGCAGGTGGGCCTGGGGTGCGAGCAGCCGCGTGATCTCCCGGAGCATCCGGACGGGGTCGCGGCGGCTGCCGGGGTCCCCCCACCACACCGCGAGGTCGACCATCCCGGGATCACCGGGCAATGCATACGGATGCGTCTCGACGAACTGCAGGTGGTCGGGCAGCTTGTGCACGCCGGCGAACTCGCCGGCCCAGGCCTTGAGCCTCACCGTGTCGCAGCTGGCGTCGTCGTAGCCGAGGACCCGCGCCGCCTCCATTCGGTTGGCGAGCCCGAGCGCCAGAATGCCGTCGCCGCTGTCGATCACCGCGACACACCGCCCGGCGATCGCGATGCCGTCGCTGCCGAGCATTGCGGCAATGCGGTCGACGTCCTCCACGTAGGTGGAGTGCCACTGGACGCGTTCCTCGGGCGCGCCGAGTTCGGGCTCGGTCACGGACACCTAGAACCCTCCTCCGGTGACGGGTGGGAGCGCGGGGCGCTCGTCGGCGCCTTCCAGAGAGCGAAGGGTGACACCCTCGGCATCTCGCCGTTCGCCGCCGCCACCTCCCAAGCGCCGTAGCAGACGCAGAGTCCGCAGCAGCGGGCCTCGCGTGGCGCCGCGGCGCGCGAGCGCCGCAAGCGTGCGCTGGACGTCGACCGGCAGCAGCGGACCGCTCTCGCCGTCGGGCCCCACGAGCGACAGGCCTGTGGGTCCGATCTGGTGCCGCAACGTCCAGTACCGCGCATCCGTGGCGAGGCCGGCGCCGGCTGTGCGGACGACCGATCTGGCCGGCATCGCGAGCGCCTCGCGGTAGGCGGCCAGCAGACCCTCAGCGGTGCGATCCCACGTCAGGCGCTGGGCGGCGCTCCGAACGCCGTCTACGAGCACCTGCGCCTGTGCCGGATCGGTCAGCACCCCGATGATCGCGTCAGCACTGGCCGCAGGGTTCCAGGGAACGAGCAGCGCCAACGCGGGGTCGAAGAGCTCGACGAGCGACGCCTGAGGGGCAAACAGGCATGGCCGACCATGATCGGCGGCCTCGAACGGCACGAGACCGAAGCCTTCGTACGTCGTGGGGTAGAGCACCGCGGCACAGCGCGTCAGCAGCCAGGCCTTCTCGGCGTCGCTGACCGCCGCGAGGTCGACGACCGCCTCGGCCAGCTGGGGGCGAGCGGCCAGGAACGCGGCCTCGTCGGCTGACGAGGAGCCCTCGGCCACCCGGGGCCCCGCGAGGACGAGGCGTCCGTCCCAGCCGTGTCGGTCTCGCAGTGCCTCCAGCACCCGCAGCGCGAACACGCGGTTCTTGTGACGGAAGTCGGTGCCGAGGCAGAGGAGGAACGGGCGGTCGCCCAGTTCGCGCGGGGGCGGTTCGGGCGGCGGCTTCTGTACGGAGACCCGATGGTCGGTGCCGAGGAGCACCACCCGTGCGCGGTGCGTCGGGACGAGGTCCTCCGCCAGTGCGTCCATCCGCGCGTGCTCGGAGAAGAACAGCACCATCGCTCCGAGCGCCATGGCCTCGGCGGCAAGCTCGCGGTAGTGCAACCACGCATCTGCGCTGCCGAAGTAGGTGGGGTTGCGGTAGGCGATGAAGTCCTGCTGCGTGATCACCAACCGCTCGCCGAGCCGGCCAAGCGACGCGAGATCCGCCGCGTCGCTGACCTGCCATGGGCGGTGGATGATGTCGTCGGCCTCGGCCGCGTCCGTCTCCCCGGCCGCCAGGAACTCGACGCCGGGCAAACCGCCCAGCGCCGGCCCCACGTACCCGCCAACGTCGGCGGGGATGAGCACGCGGACGCGCGCCTCACCCGTGCGGGCGAGAGCGGCCACCAGCTCCAAGGTGTGGACCTGCGTGCCCGTGAGCGCCGGGCCGAGTGCGCGCCCGTCGATCGTGACGCGCAATCCGCGGAGCGCGCGCGACGCCGTGCTCAGCGATCGCGCCAGCGCCGACTGGCCGTCCTTCGCGGTCGCGGCGACGACCGCGGCGTAGTAGGGATAGCGCGCGTCGATGATGCGCTCATGGTCGATCTGGGACTGGGTGCGACCGCCGAGCGCCGCGAACGACCCGCCGCCGTGATGGGTCACGAAGATGTCGTCGGCAACGACGTGCTGCAGCCCCGCGGCCAGACAGCGCTGCGAGAAGTCGACCTCTTCGCCGTAGCCGGGAGCGAACGCCAGGTCAAAGTCGCCGACGAGGTCTAGGGCCGCACGGCGGACGTACAGGCAGTGACCTATCGCCACCGGCAACCGCGGACGCAGACGGGGTGACTGGTGGTTCACGCGCCGCGCCGCGTCCTCGATGGTGAGGTCCATCGGCAGCCGAGGCTGCGGATTGTTGCGGTGCGGTACGGAGACGATCGTGCCGTGGTTCGTCAGCGCCGTGGCCGTGGCGATCGTGGAGTCCGACCATGCCGCATCGCGAAGCCCCTCGAGCCAGCCCTCGGCGACGACGACGTCAGAGTTGACGATGACGACATCTGCCGGCGCCGCAGCCGCGAAGGCTCGATTGACGTTCTCGACGAACCCCACGTTCTCCTCGCCGCGTAGCCACACGACTTCGTGGCGCAGCGCTCCTGATCGCTCGAGCTCCTCCATGAAGCCGCGACTCGCGGGCTCGGGCGTGCAGTCGTCGGCCACCAGCAGCGGGACGCCGACGGGGGTGTGCGCCAGCAGGCTCCGCACGCAGCGCACGAAGTGATCGTGACCGCTGTAGAGCGGGATGCACACCACCACATCTCCGCGCTCGACGTCTAGGCGTGCCCCTGGGGGGAGGTCCACGAAGGCCATTGTCCGCAGGCTAACGGGGGCCGGTACGGTTCGGCTCCGTGAGTGACGAGACCCCTCAGAGCGTGGGCTTCCGCTTCCTCCGACAAGCGCAACAGGACAGCGACTGGCCCTGGTTCGAGGAGCACTACCGCGAGGCGCCCCAGCAGATCGTCGATTTCCTGGCCGGCGACGGTTTGTCGCTGACGGATCTGACGATTGGCGACATCGGCTGCGGCGACGGCATCATCGACCTGGGTCTGTTCACACTCGCCCGACCCCTGCGTCTCATCGGCTTCGACATCCAGCCCACCGACACGGCCGCGTTGCTGGCGGATGCCCGCAGGGCCGGGCACGACTTCGCAGCGCTCCCCGAGGGCCTGGAGTTCCGGACCAACGCCGGCACCTCCCTCCCAGCGGACGATGCGACGTTCGACGTCCTCGTCTCGTGGTCGACGTTCGAGCACGTCGCAGACCCGGTAGCGCTCCTGCGCGAGATGCGTCGCGTCCTCAAGCCCGGCGGCGTGCTGTTCCTGCAGATCTGGCCGTTGTACTGGTCAGAGCACGGGTCGCATCTATGGCCGTGGTATCCCGAGGGGTACGCGCAGCTGGACCACGACGACGACGAGATCCAGCGCCGTCTGCGCGATGCGGAGCCCGGACGCGAGGCTGACGTCGCATTCGTCCTCGACGAGTTCCACCATCTCAACCAGATCACCGCCGACGGCCTGCAGCGGGCGCTGCTCGCCGCGGACCTCTTCGTGATGAAGTTCGAGCTGCTGACCGGCGCGACCCGGATCACGCGCTACCACGCGCGCCGCCCGCTCAGCGAGCTCGGCATCACCGGCATCAAGCTCATCGCCGTGCCCGGCGAAAAGCACCCCGCGTCCTAGCTCCGCCGGCCGCGCTCCGCCCGGCTCGACGTGCCAGGGGGGTGACGAGTTGTCGGCTTTGGCCCATAGACTCCGACCTCGTGCCCGTCGAGGAACGCGCGCGGCGGGTCGCCGCCGCACATCGCCCTGCCACGCCCGTCGCGCACGCGGCCGCGGTTCTCCGGCGTCCGAGCGCTCCGCTCATCGTTCTGGGCGCCGCGGTGGTCGCCGTCTTTGCCCTGATCCTGTATCTGGACCGCGGAGTGGGGTTCTACTTCGACGAGTGGAACTTCGTGCTCGAGCGTCAAGGGCATTCGCTCGGGGTCTTTCTGAGGCCGCACAACGAGCACATCTCGCTCGTACCGGTGCTCGTCTACAAGGTCCTGTTCAACGTCGTGGGGCTGAATCACCACTGGCCCTACCTGGCGGTTCTCGGCGTCATGCACGCCGCTCTGGGCGTTGGGGTCTTCCTGCTGGCGCGCCCGCGCGTCGGGGCCTGGCCGGCCGTCATGGCGGCGACGTTGGTCCTCTTCATGGGGCTGGCGTGGCAGAACATCCTCTGGGCGTTCCAGATCGGTTTCGTGGGGTCGGTGCTCGGCGGTGTCCTGGCGTGGGTGGCGCTGGATCGAGGCAGTCGTCGACGGGGCGACGCCTTCGCGTGCCTGGCACTCCTGGTCGCGACGGCAAGCTCCAGCCTCGGGGTTCCGATGGCGATCGGCGTGGGAGCCGAGCTGCTCGTCGCCGGGCGCAGGCGCGCGCTGTGGGTCCCGGCGGTGCCTGTCGTCCTCTATGGGCTCTGGTACCTCAACTACGGCGTGAGCACGATCACCAGTCAGGGCATCGTGCACGCGGCGCCGTGGGCGGTGAGCGCGGTGGCCGCCGCCGCCGGAGCGCTCTTCGGCGTGGGCTCGAACTGGGGCGTCGCCATCGCGG
>JAOPZW010000164.1 GCA_025963905.1 Solirubrobacterales bacterium
GTGACCGGGGTCGCCGGTCCGCACTCGGAGATCATCCGGGCGGGCGGCGCGCACGTCGAGGGTCTGCTGCGCCGCGTCGAGGCGCGGCTGGCCGAGCTCGTCGCAGGCCACGGCGAGGTGCTCGCGCGCCACGCGGGCGAGACGATCGCCGCCGGCGGCAAGCGGCTGCGCCCGCTGCTGGTGTTCCTGGCCGCGGGCGATCCGGGTGCCGACGGCGAGGGCCTGGTCCGGGCGGCGACGGCCGTCGAGCTCGTCCACAGCGCGACCCTCGTCCACGACGACGTCCTCGACGCCGCCGCCCTGCGCCGCGGCCGTCCCACCGTTGTCGCCGCGGCGGGACGGGAGATGGCGACCGCCACAGGCGACCTGCTGTTCGCGCGCGCGTTCGCCGAGCTGACAGCCAACGGGAGCGCGGAGCAGGTGCGGGTGCTCAGCGCGGCGGGCTCGGCACTCGCGCGCGGCGAGCTCCTCCAGCGCGCCGACGCCTGGGACGCGACCGTCGCGGTCGACCGCTACCTGCTGCGCTGCGAGCTCAAGACCGCGCGGCTGTTCCAGGCCGCCTGCGAGCTGGGTGCCCTGGAGGCGGCCGCGGGCACCGAGCTCACCCCGGCCCTGGGCGAGTTCGGCCGGCGCGTCGGCCTCGCCTTCCAGCTGCTCGACGACGTCCTCGACGTCTCCGGCCCCGCCGCGCGGACGGGCAAGCACCGCGGTGCCGACCTGCTCGACGGCACCGTCACGCTCCCGTTCATCATCGCCCGTGAGCGCGACGGCGAGCTGGCGGCCCTGGACCCGCGGTCGATCGCCTCGCCGGGCGAGGCCGCGCGGGTCTGCGACCGCATCGAGGCGACCGGTGCGCTCGACGAGGCGCGCGTCCGCGCGCTCGTCATGGTCGACGAGGCGAAGGCCGCGCTGCCCGGCGAGCTGCCCGCCGCCCGCCGCCGGGCGCTGGACCTCGTCGCGGACGGCGTCGTGGCCCGGTACAGCTAGCTTCCGGTCGGGCTAGAAGTCGTCGGGGAGGACGTGGCCCTCGTGCAGGGCCCGAGCGAAGCGCTCGATCTGGTCCTCCATGTTGGCGTGCTCGAGGCGCTTGAGGTCGCGCACGAGCGCGTCCATGCCGCGGTCGAGCTCCTCGTCGAAGCGCTCGACGGTCGCCTGGTCGAAGACGCCGGTCCCGGTCCACTCGCAGTTGGGGCAGCGCAGGGTGACCTCCCAGTGCCACGGCCCCGCCTCGTCCCATTCCACCGGGTACACGAGCGGGGCGGCGCAGGAGCCGCAGACGTGCAGGTCCTCGGCAGGACCGGAGGGCCGCGCCGCGGGTGCGGCCGGGCCCCGGCCGGCGGGGGACGGGGCGGGGGCCGCGTCGCCTTCGAAGTAGACGACCTCGATGGTCTTGCCCGAGGGCAGGACGACGCGGCGGACGTAGTGGGTGTTGTCGTGCTGGCTCATGGTGCTCCTGACGCCCTCTACATCGACCACGGCCGCGTACGACTTGAACCCTCTGGACGCTGATGCGACCGGGGATCCGTCGCGGCAGGCGCCCGCTACCCTTGGCAGGCCCCCAAGACGACGCAGGAAGGTCCCCATGCCCAATATCGGAGCGCCCGAGCTGGCCATCATCCTGGTCATCGTGCTCGTGATCTTCGGGCCCAAGCGGCTCCCGGGACTGGGCAAGCAGCTCGGGACCGGGATGCGCGAGTTCAAGGACTCGATCACCGGCAGCACCAAGGAGAAGGACGAGGACGAAGCGGCCCCTGAGCCGCCGGCCGCGGCGCCGCGCGAGGTGGCCCGGACCGCCCCCGCCGAGCCTGAGGTCCTGACCGGCGAAGCGCGCCACGAGGACGAGCTCGCCCGCCGCGGCGGGTCGTAGTACCGGCGCGCGCGAGAGACCCGATGGCACGTCGCCTGCGGCCCGTCGGTCACGACGACCAGCTGAGCATCATCGAGCACCTGGACGAGCTGCGCACGCGGCTGATCCAGTCGATCATCGTGCTCGCGATCGCGTTCTCGTTCTGCTACTGGCAGAACGGCAGCATCCTTCACGCGATCAACGCGCCGCTGCAGTCCAAGCAGGACCTCAACGGCACGAGCCACTCCAAGGACCCCCTCGAGGAGAGCGCGCGGTTCCAGCTCAAGCTCGGCAAGGCGCTGGACGCCACCGCGCCGGCCGTCGGCGGCGTCGGCGACTCCCTGCAGCGACTGTCGCGCGCGCCCGGCGTGACGGCTGCCGACCGCGCGGCGGTCGAGCGCGAGGCAAGCGCGCTGCGGCGCTCGGCGGCGCTGCTGGCCGACGCTGCACGGGCCAAGCCCACGAACACCGCCCGCCAACCCGTGACGCTGGGGGTGACCGAGCCGTTCGTCACGACGTTCACCGTCGCCGGGTACGCCGCGCTGCTGCTTTGCCTCCCGTTCCTGCTCTACCAGGCCTACGCGTTCGTGCTGCCCGCCTTCAGCCCGCACGAGCGCCGCGTCGCCCTGCCGCTGATGCTGATGGTGCCGGTCCTCTTCATCGCAGGCGTCGCGTTCGGGTACTTCGTCGCGCTGCCGCGGGCCGTGAACTTCCTGCAGAACTTCAACGACGCCAACTTCGACATCCTCATCCAGGCCAAGGACTACTACCGGTTCTCGGTCCTGTTCCTGGCCGCCATCGGCCTGCTGTTCCAGATTCCGGTGGGCGTGCTGGCGATCACGCGCCTCGGCATCATCAGCGCGCGCCAGCTGGCCCAGAACCGCGGCTACGTCATCCTCGTCCTGGCCATCGTCGCCGCGGTCGCGACACCGACGCCCGATCCGGTCACGATGCTGCTGGCGATGGCGCCCCTCGTGGTGCTGTTCGAGCTCAGCGTCCTGATGGCCCGGATCTTCGAGCGCCGCCGCGAGCGCGCCGAGGCACGTGGCGAGACCGGGGACCCCGATGACGACGACGACGCCGGCGAGCGACCCGCGCTGGACGGGTGGGACACCGTCGACGACGACGTGACCGTATCCTGAGTCACATGCTGTTCGACCTCCGCGGCCGCGGTCGCCGCCGCGCCATCCAGGTGATCTACGCTGCACTCGCCCTGCTCATGGGCGGCGGTCTGATCTTCTTCGGAATCGGCGGGAACACCAGCGGCGGCCTGTTCGACGCGTTCAAGAGCAACGGCAGCACCGTCAGCAACGAGCAGGCGTTCAAGAAGCGCCTGGACGGCCTGGACCGGCGCATCCGCGTGAACCCGAAGGACGCGCAGGCGTGGGCCGATCTCGCCGCGCTGCGCTTCCAGGTGGCGACCACGGGCACCGGCTACGACCAGACGACCCAGACCTACACCGACCAGGGCAAGGCCGAGCTGCGCCAGGCCGAGACGGCCTGGGACAGCTACCTGGCCCTGAATCCCAAGCAGCCCGACGACAAGGTCGCCAACCAGATGATCCGTGCCTTCGGGCCCGCGGGCCTCCAGGCCTACGACAAGGCGGTCGGGGCGATGGAGATCGTGATCGCCAGCCGGCCGCCGAGCGCGGCCCTATACGCGAACCTCGCGATCCTCGCCCACGCGGCCAAGCAGGATCGCAAGAGCACGCTGGCCCAGGGCAAGGCGCAGGACCTCGCCACGTCCAGCGCCGAGCGCAAGCAGATCACGCAGAGCATCCAGGGTGCGGAGGCGCAGATCGACGCCCAGGCGACGTCGGCGACGGGGACGACCACCACCACGCCGACCGGCGGCTAGCCGGCCGGGCCCCCGGCGCGGCGGCGTCCGTCCGCGGCGGGCGGACGGCTAGAATGCACGTCTCTCCGGGCCCCTGTAGCTCAACTGGCAGAGCAGCGGACTCTTAATCCGAAGGTTGAAGGTTCGATTCCTTCCGGGGGCATGCCACACCCATGGATCCAAGCCTGCGCATCCGGGCGGTGCACCTCGCGGTCTCCTCGCTCGAGACCAGCGTGGGGTTCTACCGCAGCGTCGTCGGGCTGGAGCTCCTCAGCGAGGGAAGCGAGGTGGCGGTCCTGGGCACGCCCGCCGGCAAGCCGCTCCTGCACCTGACACGCCTGGCCGAGCCGGCGCCCGCCCCGCCGGGATCGACCGGGCTCTTCCACGCCGCGATCCTCTTCCCCGACCGCCGTGCACTCGCGGCGGCCGCCAAGCGCCTCACCGTGGCGGGCGCGCGGCTGACCGGCGCGTCCGACCACGGCGTCTCCGAGGCCCTCTACCTCCGCGATCCCGACGACATCGGCCTGGAGCTCTACGCCGACCGCCCGCGCGACGCGTGGCCCGCGACGCCCGCCGGCGGGATCGACATCTTCACCGCGCCGCTTGACCTTTACGACCTCCTGTCCACGGACCACGAGCCGGGGGGCGCCGTCCCGCCCGGCACGACGATCGGCCACGTCCACCTGCGCGTCAGCGACCCGGATCGATCCGTGCGCTTCTACCGCGACGTGCTCGGGCTCGACCTCGTCGCCGAGGTGCCCCTCGCCGCCTTCCTCAGCGCCGGGGGCTACCACCATCACGTCGGCGTGAACGCCTGGGAGACCGCCGGCGGGCGCCCGGCGCCCGAGCACGCTCCCGGCCTCCGGCTCGTCGAGATGGAGCTCGGCGACGGGGAGGCGATCGAGCGCCTCGCGCGGCGCCTGAAAGCTGCCGGCGTGGAGATGGTCCATGACGGGGACCACGTGGCGCTGCACGATCCGGACCGCATCCCGCTGGCCTTCGAGGCCGCATAGCTGCCAGGATGGCGGCCCATGCTCGCGATCCTCGACGGCACCGTGCTCCCGGTCTCCGAAGCGCGCATCCCGGTCACGGACGACGGCCTCCTGCGGGGTGACGCCGTCTTCGAGGTCATCCGCCTGTACGGCGGCCTGCCGTTCGCGCTGGAGGACCACCTGGCGCGCATGGAGCGCTCGGCGCACAACCTGCGCCTGGCGTTCGACCCCGCGGCCGTGCGGGCGGACGTCGAGACGCTGCTGGCCGCCAACGACGAGCCCGAGGCGGCGCTGCGCGTCGTCGTGACGCGTGGGGGCCGCCGGCTGGCGATGGTCGAGCCGCTCAAGGCGCTGCCCGACACGCTGGCGCTGGCCACGATCACGTACGCGCCGACGCGCATCCTCGACGGCGTCAAGTCGCTCTCCTACGGCGCGAACATGCTCGCCGGCCGCGTGGCCCGGGAACGCGGCGCCGACGAGGCGCTGCTCGTGACGCCCCACGGCCGCGTCCTGGAGGGCCCGACGTCGGCGTTCTTCTGCTCGCTCGACGGTGAGACGCTGGTCACGCCCCCACTCGACGACCACGTGCTGGACTCCATCACCCGCCGCCGGCTGCTGGCGCTCACGGGGGCGACCGAGCGGCCCGTCGTGCGCGATGAGCTGCCCGGGCTGCGCGAGGCGTTCCTGGCCTCGACCCTGCGCGAGGTGCATCCCGTGCACGCCATCGACGGCGCCGCGCTGCCGGACGCGCCCGGACCGCTCACCACCGCGGCAGCCGCCGCGATGCGCGAGCGGATCGCCGCGGAGCTCGGGCTCCCCGCCTGACGGTGCGCGTCCTCACCGTCATCGGCAACCGGCCGCAGTTCGTGAAGGCCGCGGCGGTCTCGAGGCTGCTGCGCGACGCGCACGAGGAGCTGCTCGTCCACACCGGCCAGCACTACGACGACGAGCTGACGACCGTCTTCGTGGAGGAGCTGGGGATCCCGCGCCCCGAGCGCGAGCTCGGCTTGGGAACTGGCACGAACACCGAGCAGACCGCCCGGATGCTGGCGGCGCTCGGCCCGCTGATCGCCGCCGAGCGACCGGACGCCGTGCTCGTCTACGGGGACACGAACTCGACGCTCGCCGGCGGGCTCGCCGCGGCGCAGGCTCGGGTCCCGGTCGCCCACGTCGAGGCGGGCATGCGGTCGTTCGACCGGGCGATGCCCGAAGAGCTCAACCGCGTGCTGACCGACCACCTCAGCGACCTGCTGCTGTGCCCGTCGGCGACCGCCGTGGCGAACCTGGAGGCCGAGCGCGTTGCCGGGCGCGTCGAGCTCGCCGGTGACGTCATGGTCGACGTGGCCCGCCTGTTCCAGCCGCGCGCCGCGGCCGACGACGCGCCACTGCAGCGCGCCGGGGTCGAGCCGGGCGGCTACGTCCTCGTCACCGCCCACCGGGCCGGCAACGTCGACGACCCCGCGCGCCTCGAGCGGCTGGTGGAGCTCATCGCCGGCCTGCCGGTCCCGGCCGTCCTGCCCCTGCACCCGCGCACCCGCGCGCGCCTGCGGGCGAGCGCCCTGCTCGACCGGCTCGACGGCAACCCCGGCATCCTGGTCACGCCGCCGCTGGGCTACCTCGACTTCACGGCGCTGCTGTGCCGGGCGCAGGCGGTGCTCACGGACTCCGGCGGCGTGCAGAAGGAGGCCTACCTCGCCGGGGTGCCGTGCGTGACGCTGCGCGACACCACCGAGTGGACCGAGACGGTCGAGGCGGGCTGGAACGTCCTCGTCGACCTCGACGCGACCGCGGCCTACGCGGCGCTGGAGCGGACACCGCCGCCGCGGCGCCCCGATCTCTACGGCGACGGGCACGCCGGCGCCCGCGTCGTCGAGGCGCTGGCGACGCTGATCTAGCGGACTCCGCTTCCGATCCGCCGCACGGGGATCCCGGCGGCGGCGAACCGCTCCGGGTCGAGGACGCGGCGCCCGTCGACGATCGCCCGGACGCCGGGCAGGTCGGCCGGGCTGAGCTCGGCGTAGGACGCGTGGTCGGCCTGCACGACGACGCCGGCGACCGGTTTGCCGTCCCAGGGATCGAAGCCCAGCGCGCGCAGCTGCGCGTCGTCGTAGAGCGGGTCGGCGGCGACGGGCTCGGCGCCGCGGCGCTCGAGCTCGTCGCGCAGGTCGAAGGCACCCGAGAAGGCGGTCTCCTTGACGCCGCCGCGGTAGCTGACGCCGAGGATGAGGACCGCCATCCCCGCCAGGTCGCCGAGCTCGCCCGCGAGCAGGTCGATCGCGTAGGCGGGCATCGCCGCGTTGACCTCGCGCGCCGCGAGTGGCAGGCGCGCCCCGGGGTCCGAGTGCAGGTAGAAGCGCGGATAGACCGGGATGCAATGCCCGCCCACGGCGACTCCGGGGCGGTGGATGTGGCTGAACGGCTGGCTGTTGGCCGCATCGATCACCCGGTCGACGTCGATGCCGGCACGGTCGGCGAAGCGCGCGAACTCGTTGGCGAGTGCGATGTTCACGTCGCGATAGGTGGTCTCGGCGAGCTTGGCGAGCTCCGCCGCCTCCGCCGAGCCCATCCCGCGCACCTCGGCGTCCAGGAACGAGCCGTACAGCTGGATCCCGCGCGCCTCGCCGGCGTCGCTCAGGCCGCCGACGAGCTTGGGGTACGTCGCCAGGTCGCGGAACACGCGCCCGCTGTACACCCGCTCGGGGCTGAAGACGCTGAAGAAGTCCTCCTCTGCGACCAGGCCGCTGCGCCGCGCCAGCTGCGGCGCGATCCGCGAGCGGGTGGTCCCGACCGGCACCGTCGTCTCGACGGCCACCGTCGTGCCCACCTGCAGCCCGGAGCCGATGTCGTCGATCACGGCGTCGAGGATCGACCAGTCCGGCCGCGCGTCCGCGTCGACCACCAGCGGCGGCACCGCGACGACGAGCTCGGCGCCCGCGGCCACGGCGGCGGTCGTGTCGGCCTGGGCGCGCAGCCGCCCGTCGGCGACGACGTCGGCCAGGACCTCTGCCAGCCCGGCCTCGCCGGGGAACGGCGCCTCGCCGCGATTGACCAGCTCGACGACGCGCGGGTCGATGTCGCAGCCGACGACCTGGTGACCGGCGCGGGCGATCTGGGCGGCGATCGGCAACCCGACCTTGCCCAGCGCGACGACGACCGCCCTCATGTCGGGCTCGGGGCGGCCCCGGGCTCCAGCGCGACCGTCTCGCCAGAGCTCGCGCTGGCCAGCACGGCCTCCGCGCACAGCACCGTGTCGAGGCCCTCGTCCACGGTGACCACCAGGGCGCCCGCGTCGCCGAGGAGCAGGTCGCGAAACGCCTCGAGCTCGACGAGCAGCGGCTCGCGCCGCGCCAGGGCGTAGCGCGTCATGTCGCCCTCGCTGACGCCCCGCAGGGACTGGCTGGCGGCCCACTCCGAGGTCGTGTCGCCGTTGGCGAAGAACGTCAGGTCGGCCGTCAGCGTGTCGGCGACCAGCATGCCCCGCTCGCCGAGGATCCGCGTGCGGCGGACCTTGGTGGGCGACAGCCAGTCGACCACGCAGTTGAAGCTCACGGCGCTCTCGAGGCGCCCAGTGGCCAGCACGAGGTCCTCGTGCTCGCGGCCCATCCGGTGCTGGGTCTGCGCGGCGACCCGCTCCACCGGCGCGCCGCCGAGCCAGCGGACGAGGTCGAGGTCATGGGTCGCGAGGTCCTTGACCACGCCGACGTCGCGGATGCGGTCGGGGAACGGCCCGAGGCGCTCGGTGGCGATCAGGAAGACCTGGCCGAGCTGGCCGTCCTGGACGCGCCGGCGCAGTTCCAGCAGCGCCGGGTTGTAGCGCTCGACGTGGCCGACCGCGGCATGGACCCCGGTGCGCCGGACGAGGTCGGCGATCGCCCGCCCCTGGCCGGCCGTCGCCGCCAGCGGCTTCTCGATCAGCACGCTCACGCCCCCCTCGGCCAGCGTGCGGACCACGGGAAGGTGCTCCTCCGTAGGCACGGCGACGACCGCGAAGTCCAGCCGGCCCGCGGCCAGGAGCGCGTCGACGGAGTCGAAGCGGTCGCCGGGGTCGCGCAGGGCGCCGTACCGGTCGCCGTCCGGGTCCACGGCGCCGGCGAAGCGGACGCGGTCGAGCCCCTGCAGGATCCGGGCGTGGTGGCGCCCGATCATGCCCAGGCCGACGACGGCGCCGTGCAGCGGAGGCTGGAGGTCAGGGGCGGCCACGGCGGCCACTAGGGTATCCGTCATGGCCGACTTCGCCGCTCCCGGGCTCGTGCTGAGCCCCACCGCGACCGTGGGGCGCGATGTCGTCTTCGGCGCCAACGTCGTCGTCCACGACGACGTGGTCATCGGCGACGGCGTCGTGATCCAGGATGCCGCCATCCTGGGCAAGGTCCCGGCGCTCGGCCGCCGGTCGTCGGCCTCGCGCGCGCCGCTCGAGCCCCTGGTCATCGAGGAGGGCGCGGCGATCTGCGCGCAGGCGATCGTCTTCGCGGGGGCGAGGATCGGCCCCGGGGCGATCGTCGGCGACCAGGCGTTCATCCGCGAGCGCGCCCGGGTCGGCGCCGGCTCGGTGATCGGGCGCGGCACGTCGATCGACAACGATGTCGTGATCGGCGAGCGGGTGCGCATCCAGGCCAACGTCTACGTGACCGCCTACAGCCTCATCGAGGACGACGTGTTCATCGGCCCGTGCGCCATGAGCACCAACGACCACACGATGGCGCGCCACGAGCCCGGCCGGCGCCTGGAGGGCGCGATCATGCGCCGGGCGTGTCGCATCGGCGGCGGCGCGGTGCTGGTACCGGGGGTCGAGGTCGGCGCCGAGGCGTTCGTCGCGGCCGGAGCGGTGGTGACCAACGACGTCGCGCCCCGGGCGGTCGTGATGGGGATCCCGGCCCGCCAGGTGCGCCAGGTGCCGGACGAGGACCTCCTGGAGCGATGGAGCTGATCGGGCCGCGTAGCCGGCGCGCGCGGCGCGCCCGCCGTCGCCGGCGGACCGAGCGGCTGACGCAGGCGCTGGGGGGCGCCGCGGTGCTGACCACGGCGGCGTTCGCCGGGACGGAGGTCGCCCGCATCGTGCGCGAGGCCCGCGCCAGCCCAGAGCCGACCCTGGAGCGCACCGTCGAGGTGGCCCGGCAGGGCTACCTCGGCGGCAGCCTGAGCGAGAACGCGACGCTGAACATGCTGGGCGCGTTCTCGGCCACGTGGGCTCTGGCCCGGGGCTCGACCCACGTCATCCGCCGGCGCGGCACGTTCGGGCCCTTCCGCAACGTCCGCGTCGGCCAGAGCCACATGCACCACTTCGTCCCGGGCATCGCCCTGGCGTTCGCCGCCGGCGGGGCGGCCGTCGTCTCGCGGCGCTCGTCGCTGGAGCGATGGCTGGCGGTCCCGTTCGGGGCCGGCGTCGCCCTGACGATCGACGAGTCGGCGCTCCTGCTCAGGCTCGACGACGTCTACTGGAGCGAGGAGGGCGTCGTCAGCGTGCAGATCGGCTTCGCCGTGCTGGCTCTCACGTCGGCGCTCGGGCTGGCCCTGAAGGTCCTGCGCCGCGGCGAGGCGGCGGTCCTGCCGCCACCGGACGCCGGTTAGGTCCGCGCTCAGACCGCGGGGATCAGCGCCGGCAGCGCCTCGACGGCGCCCTCGGCCCAGACGACCTGCTCGCGGGCCGGCCCGACGCCCACCAGGACGATCGGCACGCCGATGAAGTCAGCGATGTAGCGCAGGTAGTCCCGCGCGTTCTGCGGGAGGTCCGACTCGCTGCGGGCCTCTGTGATGTCCTCCTGCCAGCCCGGCAGCTCCTCGTACTCGCCGGTCGCGTGGTGCAGCACCGACTGGTGGTAGGGGAACGTCTCGAACGTCGCCTCCTCGGCGCCGCGGTAGCGCGTGGCGACCTTGATCGAGTCGAATCCCGAGTACACGTCGAGCTTCGTGATGACCAGCCCCGACATGGAGTTGATCCGCGCGGCATAGCGCAGCGCGACGAGGTCCATCCAGCCGGTGCGCCGCGGGCGGCCGGTGGTGGTCCCGTACTCGCCTCCGCGCTCGCGGATCTCCTCGCCGAGGGCATCGTCGAGCTCGGTGGGGAAGGGCCCGGCGCCGACGCGCGTGCAGTAGGCCTTGGCGACGCCCCAGACCTCCTGGATGTCGCGCGGTCCGACGCCGGCGCCGACGCACGCTGCGCCCGCCACGGGGTTGGACGACGTGACGAACGGATAGGTGCCGTGGTCGATGTCGAGCATCGTCGCCTGGGCGCCCTCGAAGACGACGAAGCGGTCGTCGTCGAGCGCCCGGTGCGCGAGCGTCGCCGTGTCGGCGATGAACTGCTCCAGGCGGTGGCCGAAGGTCAGGTACTCGTCGGTCATGGCCTGCAGGTCCAGCCGCGGGTCCTTCATGAACGGCCGCAGGGTCTGGCGCTTGGGCTCGAGCGCGGCGGCGATCTTCTTCTTGAGGATCTTCTCGTCGAGCATGTCCTGGACGCGGATGCCCAGCCGGGCCGCCTTGTCGGCGTAGCAGGGTCCGATCCCACGCTTCGTCGTGCCGATCTGGAGCTTGCCCAGCCTGGCCTCGCCCGCGTCGTCGAGCATCAGGTGGTAGGGCATGATCAGGTGCGCGTTGGCGCTGACCTTCAGGCCGCTGACGTCGACGCCGCGGGCGCGGAGCCCGTCGATCTCGTCGGTGAGCACGCGGGGGTCGATCACCACGCCGTTGCCGATGGCGCACGTCTTGCCGGGGTAGAGGATCCCGGAGGGGATCAGGTGGAACTTCCACTTCTCGTGTCCGCGCACGATCGTGTGCCCGGCGTTGTTGCCGCCCTGGAAGCGCACGACCATGTCGGCCCGCTCGGCCAGCAGGTCGACGACCTTGCCCTTGCCCTCATCGCCCCACTGGGCGCCCACGATCACTGTGCCTGGCATACCGCGAAGGAGTGTAGGAGGCGCCACGCGGCACCGTCGGCACGGCGCGGATCGAGGCGGCGATCGCTCAGGCGACGAAGCGGCGAGCGTCGTTGCCCAGCAGCGGGATGACCGCGCACATCTGCTCGAGGCGCGAGACCGTGCGGGCGCCGACCTGCTCGGCGAGCTCGTCGGCCTCCTCGAGGTTCGTCGTCAGGACGATCGAGCGCTCCGCCTCGTAGCGCGCGTTGACGATCGCGTAGAGCTGCTCGAGGACCCAGGCGCTGGTCTTCTCGGCGCCGACGTCGTCGATGTGGAGGAGGTCGACCTGGGCCAGGCGGTCGACGAAGTCGACGTA
>JAOPZW010000208.1 GCA_025963905.1 Solirubrobacterales bacterium
CGCCCCCAGGGGAGCGTCTTCTCGGCGGTGATGAGGGCGGCGACGAGTGCCATCCAGGTCAGGCTCATCACGCCCAGCGCGAAGAGCGCCGCCATCAGCGCCCAGCAGCAGCCCAGGCACCAGGCGCCGTGCCTGGCGCCCATCTCGATGGCGCCCCGGCGCCCGTCGCGCCAGGATCCGAGCAGGAAGCCCAGCGGGCCGCGGCACCTCGCCAGGCACGCGTGCTTCAGCGGCGTGAGCTCGTACACGGCGGCCAGGACCAGGACGCTCCCGGCGACCCAGCGGCCGCCTGCATGCCACGCGAGCCGGCCGCCGAGGACGCTGCGGCCGAGGTCGAACGCGCCGTAGGCCAGCAGGCCGGCGGCGCTCCACACGAGCAGGTAGCCGGCGACGAACAGGAGCGAAGCGCCACTCCACCGGCGCCGTGCCATCCGCTCGTAGAGGGCCACGGTCGGCGCGACGGCCGGCAGCATCATCGCCGCCATCATCACGACCCAGACGCCCAGGAACCATCCCAGTGCTCCCAGCGGCGTGCCTGGGCCCGCATCCATGCCGGCCATGCGGCCGGCCGTCGACCACCAGGCGACGGCCGCGAGCGCGACCAGCAGGGCGACCAGCCCGATCCGGGCGCGGATGGCCGTGAGGAGCCAGGTCGGCGTGTCGGTCCGCGATGCCTCGGCGCTCGGGAGGACCGCGCTCACGTCAGGCGGCCCAGGAGAAATGCGAGGTCGAGAAGCCCGATACGCCCTCGTACTGGATGCCGAACGCGTCGATGCGCGAGCGCGTCGCGCGCGCGACCGTGAGCTCCGAGCCGGCCGGATGGAAGATCCCGGTGAGCCGCACCGGCTCGCCCGACTCGACGCCGAAGGGCACGACGTCCTCGATCTCGAAGTCGACCGCATCGCCGATCTTGACGCTGTGGCGCAGGCCGTCCTCGCGGACGTCGATCGGGGCGCGCTGGACGCCGAGGTTTTCCGCCACGAGCGGTCCGAGCGCTTCCATCGGGCCGCCGAGCTGACCGCCGAAGACGGCGCCGAGCTTGTCGGCCTGCTCGTCGGAGGCGGCGCCGTCGATGAACACGCCCAGGCGCCAGTTACCCTCGCTCATCACCTTCGGCGTGTCGGCGACCGCGGCGACGGTCAGGTTGCTCACGTCGGTGTCGTCGACATGCCCGTCGGTGACGTGAAAGACCAGCGTGACGCGACAGCGGTCATGGGTGGCGCCGAGCGCCAGCGACGCCGTGCACGGGCACACGACGTCGCAGGAGCAGGTCTCAAAGTACGTGCCTTCGAGCTTCCAGGACATGTCGCGCACCTCCGAGGTGGCCGGTTTTCGGGTGTGCCGATTGTCTTCTTCTTGCGCGGGCCGCGTCAAGACGCGGTCTCTGCCTCCGGCGGGGAGTACGTTGCCCGCATGACGCGACCGCGCGCCGCCCTGGCGGTCATCGTTGCCGTCACGCTCGTCGCGGGCGCCCGAGCGCAGGCGAGCCCCACGACCCAGCCGCTACCCGAGCCGTCGCAGGGCCGCTGCCCGAGGCTGCACCCGCAGCGGCTGCCGGGCGACGCGGTCGCGAGGGCAGCGCTGGTGGCGCTCGACCACGCTCCCGCCGTGTACCACGGCACGAAGCTCGAAAGGATGCGGGTCACCCAGGCCATCCTCGCCCGGCTCGACGACCCGGGGCGTGGCGGCTACGCGCGGGTGCAATGCGGACGGCGGGTGCAGAACCGCACGGTCGTGGTGTACCTGGAGTTCCCGGCGATGCGCCCGAGCGCCAGCCTGAGCCAGGGCGTGGTGCTCGTCTCGCGGTTCGCGGGCGAGTACCGCGTGTGGCCGCAGCTTCACTGACGCCCGGTCGCCTCAGGCGGGCGCGGCGGTCAGCTGCGGGAGGATGTGCTTCTCGTAGAGCGCGATGAGGCGCTCCTGGTCGCGCCCGAACTGGTGGACGTAGACGTGGTCGAACCCGGCGTCCCGGAAGCGGTTCAGCGCCACGAGATGCTGCTCCGGGTCGGCCGAGCACAGGGTCCCTCTGGCGACGTCCTCCTCGCGGACGGGCGCCGTCGCCTGCTCGTAGTGCTCGGGCGTCGCGAGCTGCTGGCCGATCTCACCCCGAAGGCCGGTGGTCGGCCACATCTCGTAGGCGATGCGCCGCGCCTGCGCCTCGTCGGCGGCGACGCACACGTTCAGCTTGCCGTAGCACGGCTTGCGGTCGCCGCCCGCGCGCCGGAACGCCTCGACGAGGTCGGCCTCGGGCCTGACGTGCATGTAGCCGTCGCCGATCCGCCCTGCCATCTCCGCCGAGCGCGGGCCGAGGCCCGAGACGACGATCGGTGGCGGCGTCGCCGGGCGCGTGAACACCCGGGCGTCGTCGACGGTGTAGTGGCGGCCGTCGTGCGTGCGCACCATCTCGCCGGTCCACAGCTCGCGGATGAGCTCGACCGCCTCCTCGAGCATCTCCCGACGCACGGGCGCCGACGGCCAGGGGTCGCCGAGCACGCACTCGTTGAGGCGCTCGCCGGTGCCCACCCCGAAGAAGAAGCGGTCGGGCAGCATCGCCGCGGCTGTGGCCGCGGCCTGCGCGACGATCGCGGGATGCGTGCGGACGGTCGGGCACGTGACCGCGGTGCCGACCTCGATGTGCTCGGTGACCTGGGCGATCGCGCCGATCACGGCCCAGACGAACGGCGACTGGCCCTGGCGGCGCGTCCACGGATGGAAGTGGTCCGAGATCGTCAAGAACGCGAACCCCGCCTCCTCGGCGCGACGCGCCGTGGCCACCAGGAAATCGGGTGGGTGCTCCTCGGCCGAGAGGTGCAGGCCAACGCGCGGGAGGCTCGGATCGGCGCTCATCTTCTCCCTTGAACGTCGGCCGTTCGCCCGGCAATGCAAGGCCGACGCCGAGCTAGCGGACGACGGCCATCACCGCGCGACCGAGCATGAGGACATCGCCCGGCCAGAGGACCGCGGTGCGGGTCGTCCGGCCGTTGACCTCGAGCCCGTTCGTGGACCCCAGGTCGCGCACCGAGCAGCGCCCGCCGCGGCTGGCGACCAGCAGATGCCGGCGCGAGACGGCGCCGTCGCTCAGGACGACGTCGCAGCGGCGGCTGCGCCCGACGACCCATGACCGCGGGCCGTCGCCGACGTCGAGCGTGACCGCGGGCAGCGTCTGGAACGCGATGCCGGTGCAGCGGCGATCGCGTGGCCGGCCGTCGATCATGGACCACAGCTGCCGCCACCAGGCCGCTCCGGGGAACGGGAGGTCCCAGGCGACGGCGGAGAGCTCGTCGGGGCTCCGGGCGACCAGGGCGGCCTCGAGGCGGCGCTCCAGCGTCCCGGTATGCAGGTGGCCGGCGGCGTAGTGGGATCCGAGCCGGTCGACGGTCCGGTCACGCAGCCGCTCGAAGGCCTCCATGAGGGCGATTGTGCCCTCCGCCACGAGCGCTGTCCACCGGCGCCGTCAGTCGCCAAGCAGCCGCTGGACCGACGCGACCTTGTCCTCGAGTGTCTGCTCCTTGTCCCGGCGCTCGTCGAGCTTGAGAATGGTGTAGACGCGGGGGATGCCCAGCTCGAACGGGACGGCGTGGAGCTCGCCCACGACGCGCAGGATGTCGGCCGTCGTGCCCTCCAGGCTCGTGCCCATCGCGTGCATCACGTAGCGCACGTCGTCCTGGGCCGCCAGGCGCCGCTGGATCTCGGCGATGTAGCGCGAGGCACTGGGGTCGGGGCGGCCCAGCGCGATGACGGTCAGGTCGGCGGTCGCCATCAGCTGGGCAGGCTGGAGCCGGCGAAGACGAAGAACCAGACGGCGAAGCACAGCAGCGCCAGCGAGACGCTGAACACCATCACGACATCGAGGATCGTGCGCGGGTGACCGCTGCCGCGCTCGCCGCGCATCGACTTCTGCCACGGCAGCTGGACGCGGACCGTGGGCGTCGTCCCGGTCACCTCGCCGTAGATCCGGTTGAGCTTCGAGAGCAGCTTCCCGACGATGACCATCGAGACGGGGATGCCGACCAGGACGAGGATGTAGGGGCCCATCGTCGGCTGGGACGAGCTCACCAGCTTGGACGCCAGGTAGATCCAGCCGACCGGGATGCCGAGCCAGAGGAGGATGGAGCCCACCGCCATCAAGGCGATGAGCGCTGCGGCGACGAAGGTCCGGGAGATGGTCCTGGCCATGCCCGGGAAGTGTGCCGGATGAACGCCGGCGTTCCTACCAGGCCTGCGCGGCTCCGCAGTTCGGGCACGCCACCGAGGTGGACACGTCGGCCTGGAAGACGTACCCGCAGACGCAGCTGTATTGCGCACGGTCGGCGGGCCCGCCGGCGGCGCGCAGGCGCCATTCGTCGGCGAGCTCGTCGCTGGGCGGCTCCGGGAGCGGGCCTGCGGGCTCCTCGGCGGGGCCTGCGTCGGCTTCCTCGCGCCGGGGCGAGGTCGCCTTGCGCAAGAGCTTGCTCCCACGACGGTGGGATCCGGTGTCCTGGTGTCTGGATCTGACGCGCATAGTGGTTCTGCTCATACAGACGCTCTACCACTGCAAAGGTTTCGCGATTCGTTTCGGATGTCGCCGCAGAGACCTTGAGCGGACGCGCCACGACGGGGCCGTTCGGCCAGGGGTTTTGGGATACTGCGGACGTCGATGGACCCCTCCCGCAAGCGCCGGATCCGGCTCGTGGTCGCCCTCTCAACCGCGGTCGTCCTCGCCGGTGC
>JAOPZW010000241.1 GCA_025963905.1 Solirubrobacterales bacterium
CCCGACTGCGAAAGTTCGGCTTCGAGTCGCAGGCGCTGCTCTTCGTACGCTTGGGCATGCAAAGCAGCCGCTTCGGGCTCGCGCTCTGGCCACTGAGTTGGTTCGCCTGGGACGACATCGGACGTCGTCGCATAGGACCGCGGAACGCCCTCGTGGCCTTTGTTGGCTCGGCGAAACAACTCCCTGACGATAGCCCTCTTGCGGGATTGCGTCTACCAGACGACCAGGTTCGAGCGTAGTAACGGTCTCCTGCGACGGCGTGCAGCTGCTCGACGTCACGGGTCCGATCGAGGTGTTCGAGGCCGCCCGCCGGCTCGGAGCGCACTACCGCGTGCTCGTGGCCTCACCCGACGGCAACGACATCGTGGCCGGCAGCCGGACGCGTGTGGGCGCCGACTGCGCCTTCGCCGAGCTGCCACGGCGCATCGACACGCTCGTCGTCCCGGGCGCGCCCGACTGGCGCGCGACCGGCGCCGACGCGCAGCTCGTCTCAACCGTCGCCGGCGCCGCGCGTCGCAGCCGCCGTACCGCATCGGTTTGCGCCGGAGCGTTCGTGCCCGCCGCGGCCGGACTGCTCGACGGCCGCCGCGCCACCACCCACTGGGAGCTCGCCGCCGACCTCGCCCGGGCCTACCCGCAGATCACGCTCGACGCCGACGCGATCTTCGTCGCCGACGGCCCCATCCACACCTCCGCCGGCATCACCGCCGGCATCGACCTGTGCCTGGCGCTCGTCGAGGCCGACCACGGCGCCGCGCTCGCCCGCGACGTCGCGCGCCACCTCGTCGTCTTCATGCAGAGACCCGGAGGGCAGGCGCAGTTCAGCGTCCGCCTCGATCTCGCCACTACGACGGAGAGCCCGCTGCGGCGTGTGCTCGACGACATCGTCCACGACCCGACCGCCGACCACTCTCTCAAGGCGCTGAGCGACCGAGCCGGATTCAGCGTCCGCCACCTCACGCGCGTGTTCCAGCGCGAGCTGGGCGTCACCCCGGGCGCTACGTCGAGTCCGTCCGCGTCGAAGCCGCCAAGGGCGCCTGCAGCGCAGCGACGAGCCGCTCGCGACGATCGCCCGTGCCAGCGGCTTCGGCTCCGACGAGACGATGCGCCGCGCGTTCTCGCGCGAGCTCTCAGCCACGCCCGCTGTCCACCGCGAGCGCTTCCGCACCACCGGGGTCGCACCCTCCGCCGGCGTCGCCGGGCGAGCAGCGACACGTAGTAACGCCGTCGCCGCAGGCCCGTCAGGCCCGCGGCGGCGGCGGCTCCGCTCGGGATGACCACGGATGCGAAGCGTCACGAGGCGACCTGGTTCCCCAAGGTGTTGCTCTCAGGGGAGGTCTGATTATTCGTATTGACAAAAGTGGACGGGGCGCTGGTGACGTACGTAGCCCCAATTACCGTGTCAGTGGGCCGAGCGGTCGTGGCGGCGCCCGCGGCGGAGACCGGGGCAGCGATCGCGATCGCACTCAGGAGGGCCGCGACTCCCATGAGACGCATTCCGGTGGGCTTCATGACAAACCTGCCTTTCCATCGGTGTCCGGGTACTTGTCGCTTATGACCCGTCACAGCGGTCGACGGTTCAGCTTCCGCGCCGTGTGTGGGAATTCGTTCCGCGGCGGACATTCGAGGGCCGGGTCTGAACCTCTTCGGGACTCGGCCGGGTCAAACCGCGCATGAGCGACCTCTTCCATCGCATGCGTTCCTGCCGTGAGTGTCGGTGGGCGAAGGGCCACATGTCGGACTATCTCGACGAAGAGCTTCCCTCGAGCCGGCGCACGCGGATGGAGCGGCACGTCGAGGTGTGCCCGACGTGCCATCGGACGCTCGCCGTCCTGCGCCGGATGCTGGGTTCGTTGCATCGCCTGCCGCCCTCCGCCGGCGGAGCCGATGCGCGCCAGATCGCCGCTTCCGTGCGCCGGCGACTGGGAGAGCCTCCGCCGCCGTGATCGAACCTCGGACCGGCTGCGGCCAGTCCAAGGTTCAGCTCTTGACCCGCCGCCGCGGGTCAAAGCTCCTGGGACGAAGCGCCCACGCCCAGCATCAGCGGCCCACGATCGCGCCGGGAAGACCGCGCGCGAGCGGCGCGGCGAGCGCGTCGGGGCCCAGGACCGCGCCGTGAGCCCCGAGGTGACCACCGAGCGCAGGCTGATCCGGAGCGCGCGCGGCGGCGACCAGGACGCCTTCGCCGAGCTGGTCGTGATGCACGCCGACCACGTCTTTGGTGCGTTGCGGCGCTTTGGGCTCGACGCGAGCGAGGCGGACGAGGTGGCGCAGGAGGTGTTTTTGCGTGCCTGGCGCGGCCTGGCGCGATTCGAGGAGCGCGCGCAGTTCTCCACGTGGGTGTACCGGATCGCGTTCAACGAGGCTCAGCGGCGCCTCTCGCGCCGTGCGCCACCGCGCGTCGAGGTCGATCAGGATCGCGATGACCCGGTCGTCGCGCTGCCCGAGGCGGCGCATCTCGGCCCGGAGGCGCAGGCGCTCGACCACGAGTTCCAGCACGCCTTGGAGCAGGCGCTGGGACAGCTCCCCCACGAGTTGCGCGCGGCCGTCGTGCTCCGTGATATCGAGGGCCTCTCGACGGAGGAGGCGGCGCAGGTCGTCGGCGCCCGCCAGCTGGCGTTCAAGAGCCGGCTTCACCGCGGGCGGATGCAGCTGCGCGCGCTCCTCGAGCCATATCTCATGCTCGAGGAGGGCTGAGGGCCCGCTCACGGCGTGGCGTAGTTCGCCGCTCCGATGTGGGGGTACGGGTTCTTGTTGCCCGGCGGGTAGGCCGGCAGGTCCTGCACGAAGCAGGACGGGGCGTCGCTGGTGTTCGGCGTCTGGGTCTTGTACTCGCCGTTGCCGCCCTTGCCCGTGTTGTTGCAATCGAAGTTCGGGAACATCATGTACTGCGCGCGCTTCTCGCCGGCCAGCGCGTTGGGCAGCAGGTAGGCGTTGCCGCGGCTGTTGGCCGGGCGGTTTGGCCACATCGCCACGGTCTCCGGGCCCTTGGGCCCGAACTGGCGCAGGTAATGGCCGACCTCGTTCGGCGTCTGGGTCGGGACCGTGTCGGCCAGCGCGCCCGCGCCGTTGGAGATGAAGTCGGCCGTCGTGCGCTGGTTGTACTCCAGCCACTCGAGGACCGGGTTGAGCTGCTCGAGGAACGGCTGCAGCTGGCCCAGCATCGGCGTGAGCCCGTCGACCGTCTCGCGCAGCGCCGGCAGGCCGCGCTTGGACGCGGTGATCAGCGGGTCGAGGTTGCGGAAGAAGGACTGGAGGTCGGGCGCCAGGGCGCGGACGTCGCGCAGCGTGGGCGGCAGGTCGCGGATCGCCGGCTGCAGCTCGCGCACGAGCGGGTCGGTGTTCTTGGAGAAGTGCTCGAGGCTCTTGAAGGTGGCCTTGGACTCGTCCAGGAAGGTCGGGAAGATCGCGAACGTCTGGGCCAGCGCCTCCTGCCGGCGCGAGGTGGCGGCGAAGACCTGGCTGGAGTTCGTGATGAGGTTGCGCAGCTGCGCCTGGTTCTGGTTCAGCGCGCCGAAGACGACGCCGGTGTTCTTCACCAGGCGGCTGACCGCGCCGCGCTGGAAGTCCAGGACGCGCAGGAGGTCGGTGCCGTCGTCGGCGAAGGCCGGGAGGTTGCCGAGCGCGTCGTTGAGGTCGGTCCCGCGGGCGTCGACGGCCTTTGCGAGCTCCTGTTGCCAGGTGCGAAACGACGCGCGCGTCTGCGGGTCCAGCGCCTGGATGACCTCGTCGAGCTCGACCGTCTTCTTGACGCGCGCGTCGGGCAGCCAGCCGTTCTCCGGCACGCGCGGGCTCCCGGGCGTGCCCGGCGTGATCTCCATGTAGGTCTCGCCCAGCAGCGTCTTCTGGCGGAGGATCACGCGGGCGTCCCTGGCGATCGGCGCGTACTTGCGCTCGATCTCGACCGTGGCGATCGTGCGGTTGGGGTGCGCGGCATCGATGCCCTTGGCGCGCACCTTGCCGATCGTCACCCCGGCCTCGCGCACGTCGGCCTCCAGGCCGAGCTGCGTGGCCTCGGGCACGGCGACCTTGAAGCGGTAGCCCTGGGGCTTCAGCGGCACCGGGCCGCCGAAGCTCAGCCACAGGAACAGCAGCA
>JAOPZW010000136.1 GCA_025963905.1 Solirubrobacterales bacterium
GAGCGCACGAGCTTGCGCAGGTGGTGGCTGGCCGTCGGCTGGCGCAGGTGCAGTTGCTCCTGCAGTTCCCGGCCGTGAAGCTCGCCCGTCGGTGCGTGCAAGAGCGCGCTGACGATCAGCACGCGTGTGCGGTCGGCCAGCACGTGCAGGAGCCGAGCGAGGGCGTCCGCATCCTCGCTCGTCAGCGGCGCTGCGGTGATTGGCCCGTGATCAAGCCCTGCCATGCTCGCGAGCATATCGACCTCCGTCACTCCTTGCATCGATGATAGTCGATATCGACATTGACGCCCATCGATCCGAACGGTATCGTTGTCACATTGACGAAACCATGAACCGACAAGAGGAGCACGCCCATGCGCCTGCACTTCTTCTCCCGCCTGGCCCTTCTGCTCGTGGCCGGCTTCCTCGTCGTCGCCAGCCAGGTCTGGACCGGCAACACCCTGCAGCTGCTGTTCGTGATCGGCGGCGCCGCGATGATCGCCGGTGCCGCGATCGACGGCATTCGCGCGGACACCGCACAGCGAGCGCTGGACGGCGTGATCGGTCTGCTCGGCGCCGGGACGGTGATCCAGGCGTTGACCGTCGGGGCCACCGACCTCAAGTGGTCATCGTTCGCCTGCGCCTGCGCGCTCGCCGCGCTGAGCACAATCGGTCTCGTGCTGCACGAGATGAGCACCGAGCGCGTCGTGCACGAGCTCAGCGTGAGCAAAACCCGGGAGCGCGTGCCGACCGCTACGTAGGCATCAGCCGCTGAGCGCGGCGGCGACCTGTGGCCCGCCGCGCCGGCGAGTTCCTCGAGGTGCCGATCGGCGGCTGCAGCGCGGAGGTTGTGTCGCGCTCGAGGTGCTCTCCGTCACCCGGCGGTGACCTCATCACGCTCTCTCGGCGGCGAGCGCAAGCTCCGGGGCGCGGCCGCGGATTCGGGGGGCGGTGAGCAGGGCCGCGATCACGCCGAGGCCGGAGAATCCGACGGCAACCCACAGCGCGGCGCTGAAGCCCTCGACGAACGTGGCGTGTGAGCTGTAGACGCCATGGCGCGCGAACACGCTGGCGAGGACGGCGACGCCGAGGACGCCGCCGAGCTCACGGATCGTGCTGTTGGCCCCGGACGCGACCCCCGCCTCGCTGAGCGGAACGGAGCCCATGATCGCGTTGGCCACGGTCGGAAAGCAGAAGGACGTGCCGACGCCGGCGATCGCGAGCGCCGCCCCGAGTTGCGCGTAGCCCACGTCGGGGGCGGCGATCGTGGCGACCCATGCGAGCCCGATCGCCTGCAGCGCGAGGCCGAGCGCCATGAACGGGCGGTTGCCGTAGCGGTCGGCGAGCACGCCCGCGATCGGGGCGACGATCATCGGCGGGGCCGCCCACGGCAGCAGCCTGATCCCTGCCTCCAGCGGCGTGTAGCCCAGCACGGTCTGGAAGAACTGCGACATCAGGAACAACGCCCCGAACAGCCCGGCGTACATGAAGAAGCTGACCGCGTTGGTGCTGGCGAAGGTGCGGTCGCGGAAGAGCCCGAGCGGGAGCATGGGGGTGTCGGTCCGGCTCTCCCAGGCGACGAACACGCCGACGAGCGCGGCGCCGGCCAGCAGCGCGGCGATCACCTCGCCACTGCCCCAGCCGACGGCGTTCGCGCGCACCAGTCCCCAGGTGATGCCGAGCGCGCCGGCGCCGGCGAGGACCAGTCCGGGGACGTCGAGCTGCGGGCGCGGACCGAAGCTCTCGGTCAGGCGAGCGGCTGCCAGGGGGATCAGCACCAGCCCGACGGGCACGTTGAGCCAGAAGATCCAATGCCAGCTGAGTCCGTCGACGACGGCGCCACCGACCACCGGTCCCAGCGCGACCCCAAGCCCGGTGATGCCGCCCCACAGCCCGATCGCGGCGCCGCGCTTCTCGACCGAGAACGCCTCGCTGATCAGCGTCAGCGTGAGCGGCATCACGATCGCGGCGCCCGCGCCCTGCACCGTGCGGGCGGCGACCAGCGTCCCGGCGTTCGGCGACAGCGCGGCCAGCGCCGACGCTCCGGTGAAGAGCAGAAGGCCGATCGTGAACATGCGCCGCCGCCCGAAGCGGTCACCGAGCGCCGCGCCGGTGAGCAGGAAGCACGCGAACGCGAGGTTGTAGGCGTTGACGGTCCACTCGAGGCTCTGGAGCCCCGCGTGCAGGCCCGCCCGCAGCGCCGGGAGCGAGGTCGTGACGACGAGCGTGTCGAGCGCCGTCATGAACACGCCGAGCGAGGCAAGGACGACCGTCCATCTCTTGTGCGGCTCCTGGTTGGGCATGGCCCCTCCGAGTCGGTTGGCGCCGCCTCGTGGCGGCCTCACCTGGACCGACGCAGCAGGAGTCACGATTTGGACAGCGTGGCCGCGGCGCGCGGACGTGCCCGCGCCTACGTCCCGCGCTGCGCCGCCGACCCGAACCGCCCAACGGCTGACGTCGGCGGGGAGCTGGCCGTGGAGGTCCGCTTCGCCGACCCCGGGCAGTGGTCTACGTTGAACTGAGCGTCCTTCGAGCGGTTCACGGAGACGGGGCGGTCGTCGACCCGCGCAAGGGTCAGCGCCGCGACCGACGGGTCCGGTGCTGCGCCTCGACCGCCAGCGTGGCCGCTTCTTCCTCGGGAAGGTCGTTGCGTTCCCACATCTGGTCGAGGAGCTCCGGACCCACCTGGTACACAGGGCTCACCCGGAGCTCGGGAGAGAGAACTGTGGCAAGTGGTGTGGACCAAAACGGCCAGTCGTCCAAGCAGGAGCTCGCACGCGACGCTCTGCTGGAACTGGTCGGTGGCCTGGAGATCGGCGCGGCGATTCCGCCGGAGCGGCGCCTTGCGACGCAGCTCGGCGTCTCGCGCCCGACGCTGCGGATGGCGATCGACGAGCTCGTGCGCGAGGGGCTGCTGCTGCGCCGCCACGGCTCGGGCACGTACGTCGCCGAGCCGAAGATCGCGCTGCCACTGACGATCACGTCGTTCTCGGAGGACATGCGCCAGC
>JAOPZW010000143.1 GCA_025963905.1 Solirubrobacterales bacterium
CGTGCGCCACGACCTCGAACGCCATCCCGACCTGCTGGGAATCGGCCCCAGCGCGGTTCTCTACGCGGTCGCCGATCGCATCGTCGACGACTACGGCGCGGTCATCGACGGCATCGCGGTCGACATCGAGGAGGTCGAGGCGGCGGTGTTCTCCGGGACCGCCAGCAATGCGGCCGAGCGCATCTACAAGCTCAAGCGCGAGGTGCTCGGGTTCAAGCGGGCGGTGGCGCCGGCCGCGGGACCGCTGCACCGCCTCGCGCGCCAGCAGGAGGGGCTGCCGGTGGACCCGCGCACAGGCGACTACTTCCGTGACGTCCACGACCACCTCGTCCGGGATGCCGAGCGCATCGCCGGCTTCGACGAGCTGCTCACCGGCGTCCTGCAGGCCAACCTCACCCAGGTAGCCCTGCGCGACAACCAGGACATGCGCCGGATCTCGGCCTGGGTCGCGATCATCGCGGTCCCGACGATGGTGTTCGGCCTCTACGGCATGAACTTCAAGTACATGCCCGAGCTGAAGTGGCGGATCGGATATCCGCTCGTGGTCGTCGTCGTGCTGCTGATCTGCGCGGAGCTCTACCGGCGCTTCAAGCGCTCGGGCTGGTTGTAGGCGCGGCCTGCCGCAGGTCGTCCAGGCGGGCGCGGGTCGCCGCGACCTCGGTGAGGTCGCCCTTGTGCTCGTAGAGGGCGAGCGCGTCCTCGAACGCCTGCGCCGCCTCGGCGGAGCGGCCTGCTGCGATCAGCACCTCCGCCAGCGCGCTGAGCGCATCGCCGCGGACCTTCGGGATGTCGGTCTCGAACCCGTAGGCCACCGCGCTGCGCGCGACCTCCTCGGCGCGCTCCAGCTGCCCGCGGTCGGCGTGGATGCGGGCCAGCACGCCTCGGGCCACCGCGAAGTTGACGACGTCGATCGCGGCGCCCTCGCGCTCGGCCGCGATCGCCTCGCGCTCGGCCTCGTCCGGCCGCCCGTCCTCGTACAGCGCCCTCGCCAGGATCACCGCGCAGGTGGAGCGGTAGGAGTGCTCCCCGAGCTTGGCGAGCTCGTCGCAGGCCCGGCGCAGCTGCGCGATCGCCGCCGCCGTGTCGCCCGCCGCCAGCTCGATCCATCCGCCGGTCTGGGCCGTCGTCCAGCGAAGCACGTCCATCCCGAGCTCGTCGGCGATCTCCTCGGACCTGCGCTGCTGCGCCCGCGCCTCGTCGAACCGCCGCGCGCCCAGGGCGAGGTCCCCGCGGATCATCGCCAGCCCGAACTCGACGAACACAGCGTGCTCCGGTGCCGCCGCCTCGTAGTCGGCGAGCTTCGCGCGCGCGGTCACCGGGTCGGCGATGAAGGAGACCGCGGCGCTGGCATAGGTGAGGGCCTCGGTCAGGACCGCACGGTCGCCGGCGCGCCGGGCGTGCTGTGCCGCCAGCTCGGACTCGGCGAGCAGCGGGCCCATGCGGCTGGCGAGCTGGTGCACGCGCGCGAGCGCGACATGCGCGCGGGCCAGCCCCCGCTCGTCACCCGCCGCCTCGTAGCGCTCGAGCACGGCCGGCAGCTCGGTCTCCGCGTAGGCCGCCACCTCCTGCGGGCGCGCGTGCAGCAGCGCGTCGAGGCGCAGGATCGCGGCGCCCGACCGGGTGCGCTCGTCGGCGGCGGCCTCTGCCAGCAGCTCCTCGGCCCGCTCCAGGCGGCCGGCGTGGATCGCGGTCTCCGCGAGGCCGAGGGCGAGCTGCGGCCGGCCGTCGTCCCCGGCGGGGAGGAGCTCCAGGGCGTGCTCCAGCAGGGTCCCGGCCGCACGCAGGTCGAAGCGCGCCAGCGCCCCGCGCCCGGCGGCAGCCAGATGCCGGCCCGCACGGGCCGCGAGCTCCGGATCGACCTCGAGGCCGAGCTCGCGGCGGTAGCGGACCGCCTGCCCCAGGTGCCACCCGGCGATCTCGTCGAGCTCGACGAGCTCGTGGGCCTTGGCCTCCAGCCAGTCGGCGAAGCGCACGTGCAGCTCCGCCCGCAGCTGCTTGGGCAGCGCGTCGTACGCCGCGTCGCGGATGAGCAGGTGGCGGAAGCGGTAGGCGTCCTCGCCCGCGACCAGCGCCTCGTCGGGCCGGATCAGCTCCTTGCGCACCAGCGCCGCGAGGTGCATCTGGAGCTCGAGGCGCTCGGCGTCGGTCGCGAGCTCGCGCACCGCGCCGCTGTGGAAGACCTTGCCCTCGACCGCGCCGCGCTCGATCACGGTGCGCTGGTCGTCGTCGAGGCGCTCCAGGCGGGCGGCGAGGACCGCCTGGATCGTCCCGGGCACGCCAACCACGCCGACCTCGCGCGCGAGCGCCGCCATCTCCTCCACGAACAACGGATTGCCCTCGCTGGCCTCGACGACGCGTGCCCGCGCCGCGGGGTCGAGGCCCTCGCCGAGGTGGTCGAGCAGCTGCTCGCAGGCGTCTGCGTCCAGCGGCTCGAGCAGCACCGTCGTGGCGTTGAGCTTGCCGCCGCCCCAGCCCGGGCGCTCCTCGAGCAGCTCCGGCCGGCCCAGGCAGAGCAGCAGGATCGGGGCCCCGCGCGAGAGGTCGGCGATGTGGTCCAGGAGGTCGAGCAGCATCGGCTCGGCCCACTGCAGATCGTCGAAAACGACGACGAGCGAGCGTCCGCGCGCGACCTCCTCGAAGAGGCGCCGCACGGCGACGAACAGCTCGCCGGGCGAGATCGCGCCGCCCTCGGTGACCTGGGCGAGCACGGTCGCCGCGCGGTCGCCGAGCTGCATCAGGACCTCGACCAGCGCGAAGAAGGTGATGCCCTCGCCGTAGTCCAGGCAGCGGCCGCGCACGATCGTCGCCTCGCCGGTGAGCCCGCCGAGGACCTCGGCGACCAGTCGCGACTTGCCGACGCCGGCGGGCCCGAGCAGCGTGAACAGGTGGCAGCCGCGCTCGTCGACCGCGCGGCCGCGCGCGGCGCGCAGGAGCATCAGCTCGCGCTCGCGGCCGACGAACGGCGCATCGAGCCGGCGGGCGTAGCCGGGCGCCGACGGGTCGACGTCCAGCAGCCGGAACGCCTCGACGGGCTCCGCCTTGCCCTTGAGCGCCAGCGGCTCGAGCGGCTCGGTCACCACGGCGTCGCGGACGAGGCGCCGCGTTCCGGCGCCGATCAGGATCTCGCCCGGCGCGGCGGCCTGCTCGAGTCGCGCGGCGACGTTGACCGCGTCGCCGGTCGCGAGCGTCTGGTCGTCGCCCACGACCACCGCGCCCGTGTTGACGCCGGTGCGGAAGACGAGCTCGATGCCGAGCTCCTGCGCAACGGCCGGCAGCCGCCCGCGGATCTCGACCGCCGCCCGGACGGCGCGCAGCGCGTCGTCCTCGTGCACCCGCGGGACGCCGAACACGGCCATGACGGCGTCGCCGATGAACTTCTCGACCGTCCCGCCGTGACGCTCGATGACGACGCGCATCTCGTCGAAGTAGCGGCGCATCACGCGGCGCAGCGTCTCGGGGTCCAGGCGCTCGCCGAGCGCGGTGGAACCCGTCACGTCACAGAACAGCAGCGTCACCGTCTTGCGCTGCTCGCGGGCGGCGCTGGCCGAGACCAGGGGCGCCCCGCAGTTCCCGCAGAACTTCGCCTCGGCGACCTCCTCGGCGCATTGCGCGCAGACCGGCACGGCGCGAGTCTAGTCCGGGTGGCGGAGCGCGGCTTGCGGTTCCGGGCACGAGACCGACGTGGCGGGTGGGCGCGCTCGCGGCGTCAGCGCGCGGCGCGCGGCAGGGTGAGGCGCCCGTCAGCGGCGTCGAGGCGCCCGGGCGCAGCGTCAACCACGAGCCCGCGGCGCGTGAGCTACTCCGGGGACAGCTCGCTGGGCTGCTGGAAGGCGCCGTAGAGGCCGTGGCAGAACGCGGCGACGAACTGCGCGGTGCTCACGAGCCGGTGTTCCCCGGCGTCGCGGACGACGAGCCTGGCGGCCTCGAGGTGCACCGGCTGCGACGAGGCGTTGCGCACGACGGCCAGGACGACGCGGTCGTGGCCGTCGGGCGCTCCGGGTGGCTGAAGGCGCCGGTCGGCGCGAGCGCCAGGGCGGCGACCGCCGCCGCGGTGGCCAGAACGCAGGGCGGGCGATGCATGGCGGGCGAAGATACTTGTGTCTTGGCTCACGTGCGCTATACACCGAGATCCGTTGCATTGGTCTTGGGGGTCGCTGCCGCGGCGGCGGCGTGGGGCTGCGGCGGCGCGCCGGCGCCGCCCGCCCCGCGCACGCCGTTCGTCGTGCCCTTCGGTTCCGGGGAGCGCTACCGCCCGCGATCCTTGAGCGTCGCGGTCGCGGCCGCGCTGCCGGTCGGCCGGCTGCGATGCACGCAGGACACCGCCGAGCGGGCGACGGCCCACGTCGAGCTCTTCGCACACGGCCTGGGCGTCGTGGTCCCGGCCGGCACGGGCCTGGCCCCGCCGCGCCGGCGGGCCGGCGCCTACGTGCGCGGCGGCCGCTGCTCCTACCCGCTGCGCACGACCGAGCCGACGGGGCTGGTGGAGTTGCGTGGCGACACGCGCACGACGCTCGGAGATCTGTTCGCGCTGCTCGGCCAGCCGCTGTCGCGCAGGCGCATGGCCTCCTTCCGGGGACCCGTGCGCGCCTGGCTCGACGGGCGCCCGTGGCGCGGCGCGCCCGGCGCGCTGCCACTGCGCCCGGGCGGACAGGTCGTGGTGGCGGTCGGCACGGAGCGCGTGCCGGTGCATGCGGCGTACGAGTTCCCGCAGGCCTCATCAGGTGTCTCCCGACGTCCATGAGCGCTCCCGCCGGGGAGGTACCCTCGGTGATCGTGAGCCCGGCGCGGCCGCCGCCCCGGCGGCGCGGGGGGCCGACCGTGATCACCCCAGCCCCGGAGGCGCCATGACTCTGCACCGCCACGTCGGTGACCCCGACGCGAAGCTGAGCCTCGACCCGCTGCTGTCGCTGCCGCAGACGCCGGGGATCATGCCGCGCCTGCGGCTGCCCGACGAGGCGATCCCGCCGGCGGTGGCGGCCCAGCTCGTGCGCAGCGAGCTCGCCCTCGACGGCAGCGCGCGCCTGAACCTCGCGACCTTCGTGACCACGTGGATGGAGCCCGAGGCCGGGGCGCTCATGGCCGAGACCTTCGACAAGAACATGGTCGACAAGGACGAGTACCCACAGACGGCCGAGCTCGAGATGCGCTGCGTGAACATCCTCGCCGAGCTCTGGCACGCGCAGGGCGGCGAGCATGCGACCGGGACGTCGACGACGGGGTCCAGCGAGGCGGGGATGCTCGCCGGCATGGCGCTGCTCTGGCGCTGGCGCGCGCGGCGCGCGGCGGCGAACAGGCCCACCGACCGCCCGAACCTCGTGATGGGGATCAACGTCCAGGTCTGCTGGGAGAAGTTCTGCCGCTACTGGGACGTCGAACCGCGCATGGCACCGATGGAGGGCCGGCGACGCCACCTCGACGGCGAGCAGGCGGCGCGCCTGTGCGACGAGAACACGATCGGCGTGGTCGCCATCCTGGGCAGCACCTTCGACGGCTCCTACGAGCCGGTCGCCGGAATCGCCGCCGCGCTCGACGACCTGCAGGCGCAGCGGGGCCTCGACGTCCCCATCCACGTCGACGCCGCCTCGGGCGGCTTCGTGGCGCCGTTCATCCAGGCCGATCTCGAGTGGGACTTCCGGCTCTCGCGCGTGCAGTCGATCAACGCGTCGGGCCACAAGTACGGGCTCGTCTACCCGGGCATCGGCTGGGCGCTGTGGCGCGACGCCGAGGCGCTGCCCGAGGGCCTCGTGTTCCACGTCAACTACCTCGGCGGCGACATGCCCACCTTCTCCCTGAACTTCTCGCGTCCAGGCAGCCAGGTCATCGCCCAGTACTACAACTTCCTGCGACTGGGCCACGAGGGCTACAGAGCGGTCCAGCAGGGCTGCCAGGACGTCGCCCTGCGGCTGTCGTCTGCGATCGCGCAGATGGGGCCCTTCGAGCTGCTCACCGACGGCAGCGAGCTGCCGGTCTTCGCCTTCCGCCTGCGCGAGGACGTCACGAACTACACGGTCTTCGAGGTCTCGCGCGGGCTGCGCGAGCGTGGCTGGCAGGTGCCGGCCTACACACTGCCCGCCCATCTCGAGGACGTCGCCGTGCTGCGCATCGTCGTGCGCAACGGCTTCAGTCCCGACATGGCCGACATCCTGCTCGACGATCTCACGCGCGTGATCGAGGACCTCTCGCGGCTTCCCGCGCCGCCGCCGATCTCACGGCGACAAGCCTTCCACCACTGAGAACGCGGGCACCGCTCGGTGTCAGCCTCCACGGAAGGCGGAAGCCGGGGCGGACTGGGCCGCCCGGCACCGTCATCCGGCGCGTCTACTCGGCGCCGACGACCTTGAAGTTCTTGTCCTGTGGCGGTCCGAAGAGGCTCCTGCAAGCCCGTCAGCGTGCATCTGTCATGGTGCGCCGGATGGGAGTCACACTCCAGCGGCACGCGCTCGGCATCACCTGGGTCGAGCAGAATGCGATGGCGCGCGCGGCACACGCGCTGGTCGACGATGGGCGTGTGTGGCTGATCGACCCGTACGAGAACGCCGAGGCGATGGCGGCGGCGACCGAGCTCGGGACTTCCGCCGGCGTGCTGCAGCTCCTCGACCGGCACAACCGCGATTGCACGACGATCGCGCAGCGCCTCGGCGTGCCGCTCATGCGGCTGCCGATGGACGCGGGGGGGACGCCGTTCACCCCGATTCCGGTGATCGAGAACAGAGCCTGGCGCGAAGTCGCGCTCTGGTGGGCCGGCGAACGAGCGCTGGTTGTGGCCGAGGCGATCGGCACCGCGCCGGCATTCGCGCTCGGGCGCCGCGCCGGCGTGCATCCGATGCTCCGCCTGATCCCGCCGCGCAAGCAGCTCGCGCGGTTCCAACCAGAGCGCCTGTTCGCGGGCCACGGCGAGGCGATCGAGTCCGGCGCTGACGCCGCGCTCCACGAGGCGCTCGGCCATTCGCGCAGCGACCTCCCGCGGCTGGCACTGAGCATTCCGAAGCTGCTGCGTGGCGGCTCGCGCTCGTAACGCCCGACCGCCAGTGATGCAGGTCCCCCAGGCTGACCTGGACGATCTGCACTCGCGGCTGGCCCGATCACGATGGCCGCGGTCATGGCCGATCTCCGGCTGGGAGGCCGGGACGGATCCTGCCGAGCTGGACCGCCTGGTCGAGTACTGGATCACCGGCTACGACTGGCGTGCGCACGAGGCAGCCATCAACGCGCTCCCCTCACGCTTCGCCGACATCGACGGGATCCCGGTGCACTTCCTGCGCTACGACGGCGAGCATCCCGGCGCCGTGCCGATCGTGCTGACGCACGGATGGCCGAGCTCCTTTCTCGAGATGACCGAGCTTGCGCGGCGTCTCGCCGCGCCGTCGGTGCACGGCGGCGAGCCGGCCGATGCGTTCACCGTCATCGTCCCGTCGCTGCCGGGCTTCGCCTTCTCTCCGCAGCGCTCGTCGCTGCCGGCGGAGCGGCCGACGCACGAGATCTGGCACCGCCTGATGCGCGACGAGCTCGGCTTCGAGCGCTATGCCGCACACGGAGGAGACCTGGGAGCGGGGGTGTCCTCGCGCCTGGGCGAAGCGCATCCGGAGGCCGTGATCGGCGTCCACCTGCTCGCCGTGGCCGATCCGGCCGAGTTCGACCCGGGCGGCGTGACGGACGAGGAGCAGGCCTATCTCAACGCTGCCGCGCGGTGGTACGCGCAAGACGGCGGATACCAGCACGAGCAGATGACGCGACCCGCCACGCTGAGCTACGCCCTTGCCGATTCGCCGGTCGGGCTGCTCGCGTGGATTGTCGAGAAGTACCGCGAATGGAGCGACTGCGACGGCGTCCTGTCGAGGACATTCAGTGACGACTTCGTGCTGACACAGGCCGCGCTGTATTGGTTCACGAACACGATCTCGACGTCGTTTCGCCCCTATTACGAATACGCGAGGGGTCCGACGCCAAGGGTGAAACGGGTCACGGTCCCCACGGCCGTCGCCGTCTTCCCCAAGGATCTCGCGCAACCGCCGCGGAGGTGGGCCGAGCGCACGTACAACGTCACGCGGTACACCCAGATGCCGCGAGGCGGGCATTTCGCCGCCCACGAGCAACCAGAACTGCTCGCGAACGACCTCACCGAGTTCTTCCGGCCCTTGCGTTAGGGCGGTTGCGTACCGAAGGCGACTAGTTTCCCCGTCATGCGCCGCGCCACCGCGCTCCTGCTCGCCGCCGCCTTCCTCGTCGCGCCCGCCGCGGCGCACGCCGACGGCGACCCGGCGAGCGACATCCTGATCGGCCAGGACGTCTTCTATCCCTATCCGCCCAATCAGCCGGCTGATGGCGTGCGGCGCGCGCTCGACTCCATGATCGCCAAGGCCAAGGCCACGGGGTTTCCGGTGAAGATCGCGCTCATCGCCGCCGGCAGCGACCTCGGCGCCTATCCCGAGCTGCTGGGCCGGCCGGACAAGTACGCCGCGGTGCTGACGGCGGAGATCTCGTTCAACACGACACCGCGGGTCCTCGTGGTGATGCCCGGTGGGCTGGCCGGCCGCAACCTCGGCCCCCGCGCCGCCGGCGCGCTGCGCGACCTGCGGCCGCCCGCCGGCTCGGGCGGGGAGGGCGCGGCCCGTACGGCGATGATCGCCCTCGGCCGCCTCACGGCTGCCGTCGGGCACCCGGTCCCGATCCCGGCGATCGCCCGCAACACCGTCGCGCCCGCCAAGAGCGCCGGCGGCAACCCGCCGGCGCTCCTGATCTACGGCCTGCCCGTCGCGCTGCTGGTCGTCGCCGCCGCGATCGCGGGACGCCGGGGCCGCGCCCGCGACGCCCAGCGCGACGAGGGCGGCTAGTCGAGCGACCGGTGCTCGACGCCGGCGCCGCGGCCGATGATCACGTCGGTGACGAGCGCCGGCGGGAACAGCCCGTGGCCGACGACCCCCGGAACGGCGTCCAGCTGGGCGGCCAGGTCGGCGGGGTCGCCGATCTCGCCGAGGTGGTCGGCGATCAGGCCGCCGTCGGGGGAGGGGGGCGCGTCGCGCAGCGTCGCCGGGGCGACCGCGCGCAGCGTCGCGAGCAGCCCGAAGGCCAGCAGCTCGAGCGGGACGGGTGGGGTCAGGCGGGCCACGGGCTTGTTGGAGGACGCTATGACGACGAAGCGCTCGGCGGCCGCGGCGACGACCTTCTCGCGCGTGTGGGCGCCGCCGCCGCCCTTGATCAGCCAGCCGTCGGGGGTGATCTGATCGGCGCCGTCGATCGCGATGTCCAGACGATCGAGGGAATCGAACGGCTCGACCGGGAGCCCGAGCCGCTGGGCCATCTCGGCGGTCGCCACCGACGTCGCCACGCACCGCAGGCGCAGGCGGCGGGCGGCCAGCGCCGGGAGCAGGTAGGCGACCGTGGTGCCGGTCCCCAGGCCGACGCACATGCCGTCCTGGACCAGCGCCGCGGCGGCCTCGGCAGCGAGTCGCTTCTCCTCGTCGACGGCGCTCATGGCGCCACAGCATGACGCGCGGTCACACGGGGCAACGCGAACCGGCGGGTCTGCGCCCCGCCAGCCGTCCCGAGCGGGCGTGCAGCTCGGTCAGCAGCGCGTCGACCACCTCTGGGTCGAACTGCGACTCCGCGCCGAGCGCCAGGCGGACGCGGGCCTCACTCGCCGGCAGGCCGCGGCGGTAGGGGCGGTGATGGGTCATCGCGTCCCACGCGTCGACCGCCGCGACGATCCGCGAAGCGAGCGGGATCTCCTCGCCCCGCAGCCCGTCCGGATAGCCCTTGCCGTCCCAGCGCTCGTGCACGGCGCGCACCGCGTCCGCGAGGTCCTCGAGGCCGGCGTGGTCGGCCAGCAGGGCGGCGCCGGCGAGGCTGTGGCTGCGCAGGATCCCGCGCTCGTCGGAATCGAGGGTGCCGGGGAACTCGAGGAGCCGCGGCGGGACCGCGAGCTTGCCGACGTCGTGCAGGACGGCGACGAGCTCGACCTCCGTGGCCTCCATCGCCGGCAGGCCCAGCCGCACGGCGACGCCCCGGGCCAGCACGGCGGTCCGATGGCTGTCCTCGGCGGTCGGCGCATGATGCGCGCGCAGCTCGCGAGCGAGCTGCTGCACCGCCGCGGCGAACCACGGCGCGTCGGTCACCGCTCCGGTCACAGGCGGTCCGTCGCGTCGACCAGGTGGGCGCGGGGCATTCCGAACCGTCTCCCCGTCGCGCGCACGGGGCGAAACGCTACTCGACGAACGGTCGAGGCCCGGGCCTGGCGGCGACCCCGCGACCCGCGGGCGGTGGCGAGCCCCGCGCGACGGCGATGTACTACCGTCGCGCGCCGATGCCCCTGCCGAAGGCCCTTCGCCGGCTCACGCCCGAGCGCCTGCGTGACGACGTGCGCCTGCGCGCCGTCGCCGTGGGCGGCGGCCTGATCCCACCGCGGACGATGCACTCGCCCCGCGAGGCCGCGCTGCTGCGCGAGGTCGCTCGCGGCCGGCGCCGCGTGGTCGAGATCGGCGTCTACGAGGGCTCGTCCGCCGTCGTGCTGTGCGAGGTGCTCGGGCCCGCGGCCGAGCTGCACCTCGTCGACCCGTTCGGCCCGCACGCCATGGCGCTCCCCGCGGGCTGGGGCGCCACGGAGCACGCCAGCCGCCGCGTCGTCGCCCGTGCCGTGCGCCGGCACGGCGGGCCGCGGGTCCACTGGCACATCGCGTTCAGCGCCGATGTCGCCCGCGCCTGGCAGGGCTCGGTCGACCTCGTCTTCATCGACGGAGACCACAGCGAGGAGGGCTGTGCGACCGACTGGGAGCTGTGGCACCCGCTCGTCGAGCCGGGTGGCTGCGTCCTCTTCCACGACGCGCGCGCGTCGCAGCCGGGTGGAACCGGCCTGCCCGGCCCCACCGCCGTCGCCGACCGCCTGTTCCGCGGCCCTGGCGCACTCCCGGGCTGGACCATCGCGGGCGAGGCCGACGGCGCCGTGGCGGTTGTGTGCAAGGCGTAGGTCCAACGTTGGCCCCAGGCCGCCACGGCGACTAACCTTTCGGAGGTACAACGCCGGACCGGTCGGCGCGAGAAGGGGGACGGGATGGGCACGAGCGTGCAGGCCGATGGGCCCGCTGCCACCAGGAGGAACGGGGCCCGCGACGACGACGAGGTGCTCCGGCGCCTGGAAGGCGCGCTGAGAGCCGCCGGGACGGGCGACTTCTCGCAGCGCCTCCCGGCGCGGCGCAAGGGCGTGCTCGGCGATCTGGAGGCCGCCTACAACGCGCTGGCCGAGCGCAACGCGCAGCTCACCGCCGAGCTGCAGCGCCTGGGGCGCGTCGTCGGCCGCGAGGGCCGGATGAACGAGCGCGCGGGCCTCGACGGCGCCGAGGGCGCCTGGTCCGACGCACTTGAGTCCGTCAACGGCCTCGTCGACGACCTCGTGCGCCCGACCACCGAGGTGGCCCGCGTCATCGTGGCCGTCGCCGAGGGCGACCTGACGCAGAAGATGGCGCTGAACATCGAGGGCCAGCCGCTCA
>JAOPZW010000302.1 GCA_025963905.1 Solirubrobacterales bacterium
GCGCCCCGAGCCCTTGACCTCGCTGATCGTCAGCGAGGGAAAGCCCAGGTTCAACAGCTCCAGACGGATCGGCTCGAACGCCTCATGGCGGATGAAGGCTTCGATCTTCTTCACGCCGTCACCTCCTTGGGGGTCGTCATGGTGCCCGCGCCCACCGGAGCGGTCACGTGCGGAGCCGCACCGTAGCCCACGAGCTCGGGCGTCGGGATGAACTGCTCGGGATACCCGTACATCCCATGCTCGGAGATGTCCAGACCGGCATCCTCCTCTTCCTCGCTGACGCGCAGGCCGTAGGTCTTCTTGATCGCCCAGAACGTCGCGTAGCTGAGCACGAAGACGAAGGCGAACACGACCACCACGCCGAATGCCTGGTGCCAGAGCTGCTTGAACGAGCCCGAGTAGACGAGCCCCCCGTGGGGGTCGCCGACCGCGTTGAACTTGGCCAGCACCGGGCTGGTGAAGAGGCCGCACGAGAGCGTGCCCCAAACGCCCGCCAGCCCGTGCGCCGACAGGGCGCCGACCGGGTCGTCGATCTTCTTGTCGATCGCGTAGACGCCGAGCACGACGATGACGCCCGCGACGCCGCCGATGATCGGCGCCGCCCACGGCTCGACGTAGCCGGACGGGGCGGTGATCGCGACCAGGGCCGCGATCGCGCCGTTGCCGGCCATGCCGATGTCGATCGACTTCGTCTTGATCCGCGCGGTGAGGATCGCGGTCAGCACGCCGGCGCACGCCGCGAGCTGGGTGACGATGACCACCTGGGTGAAGCGGCCGTCGAGCGCGTTGAGCGTCGAACCGGGGTTGAACCCGAACCAGCCGAGCCAGAGGATGAGGATGCCCAGGCCGAACAGGGGCATGTTGTGGCCGGGGATCGCCCGCGGCTTGCCGGCGGCGTCGTACTTGCCCCGCCGCGGCCCGAGCAGGAGCAGCACGGCCAGCGCGCCCGTGGCCCCGATGAGGTGGACCGCCGTCGATCCGGCGAAGTCCTGCATGCCGTAGTTGTGCTGCAGCCAGCCACCGCCGAACACCCAGTGCGAGGCGATCGGGTAGATCACGGCCGAGAAGATGACGGCGTAGATGAGGTAGACGCCGAACTTGATCCGCTCGAGCGTCGTGCCCCAGACGATCGCCAGCGAGACCGCGCAGAAGACGAACTGGAAGAACCACTTCGACTCGATGGTGGCGTCCGAGAGACCCATGATCGGGAAGGCCTTCAGCGGGTCGCCGAAGCCGCTCAGGAAGAAGCCGGTGTGGCCGATGAGATCGCCGGACCCGAACGCGAAGGCGAAGCCCACCGCCCAGTACATGAGGCCGGCGATCGAGAAGTTCGCCAGGATCTTGGCGACCACGGTCCCGGCGTTCTTGCCGCGCGAGAACCCGATCTCCAGGAAGGCGAAGCCCGCCTGCATGAACATGACCAGGACGCCGGCGACGATGACCCAGATCGAGTTGATGCCGACCGAGTCGGGCAGGTGCTTCCCGACCTCGTTGACGGTGTCGGCCAGCGCGGCCGATGGAGCGACGAGAACGGCAAAGAGGCCCAGTCCCAGTGCCCGGGCCAATGACGAACGTCTCATGAATCCTCCTGTTCGAGTGCAGCCAGCAGTCTGCGCGGCACCCGGCCCCGGCTCTTTAGCCGCACGTCGAAAGATCCCGGCAGCCCTTTCGCCACCCGGTCGAGCCGACCCGGACCAACCTGCCACCAGGGCGAACGGCACCGGCCGATCCTTCGCCACCTGGATAAGGTGGCCTCGCCGCCCGCTCCCTAGGCTCGTTCGCTGCACCCGTACGCGCCTTCGCGAGACTCACGCGAACCATCAGGAGGACTCGAACTCCCAATGAGCAGAACCCGGCAGCAGAACGTCACCGCCGCACAGTGGGCCACGAATGGCGCCGCGATCGGCGCCGCGGACCTGACCGAGCCCGGCAGCCACGTCTTCGGCGACAACGTCTTCGGCGAGGACGTGCAGCGCAAGCGACTGCCCAAGGACGTGTTCAAGCAGCTCCAGGCGACGCTCGCCCGCGGGGAGGCGCTCGACCCCTCGCTCGCCGACGCGGTCGCCAAGGAGATGCGCGAGTGGGCGCTGGAGCGCGGCGCCACGCACTACACCCACTGGTTCCAGCCGCTCACCGGCTCGACGGCCGAGAAGCACGACTCGTTCTACAACCCGGTCGGCGACGGCACCGCGCTCGCCGAGTTCTCGGGCAAGGAGCTCATCCAGGGCGAGCCGGACGCGTCCTCGTTCCCCACCGGCGGCATCCGCGCGACGTTCGAGGCCCGCGGCTACACCGCCTGGGACCCGACATCGCCGGCGTTCATCCTGGAGAACCCCAACGGCGCCCTGCTGTGCATCCCGACCGCGTTCGCCTCGTGGACCGGCGAGGCGCTGGACAACAAGATCCCGCTGCTGCGGTCGATGGACGCGCTGAGCAAGTCGGCCCTCCACGCCCTGCGCCTGCTCGGCGACGAGGACGCGCAGCGGGTGTTCACGACGGTCGGGCCCGAGCAGGAGTACTTCCTGATCGACGAGCAGTACTACTTCGAGCGCCCCGACCTCTACACCACGGGCCGCACGCTGTTCGGCGCGCAGCCGCCCAAGGGCCACGAGCTCGACGACCACTACTTCGGCTCGATCCCCGAGCGGATCCTCGCCTGCATGCTGGAGACCGAGCGCGAGCTGGCCAAGCTCGCGGTTCCGGTGAAGACGCGCCACAACGAGGTCGCGCCCAACCAGTACGAGATCGCGCCGATCTTCGAGAACTCCAACGTCGGCTCCGACCACCAGCAGCTGACGATGCAGATGCTCGAGAACGTCGCCCGCCGCTACGGGCTGGTGGCGCTGCTGCACGAGAAGCCGTTCGCGGGCGTCAACGGCTCGGGCAAGCACAACAACTGGTCGATGGGGACCGACACCCGCAAGAACCTCCTCGATCCGGGCGACACCCCGCACGAGAACGTCCAGTTCCTGTTCTTCTGCTCCGCGGTCATCGCCGCGGTCAACAAGCACCAGGAACTGCTGCGCGCGTCGGTCGCGAACGTCGGCCAGGACCATCGCCTGGGGGCGAACGAGGCGCCGCCGGCGATCATCTCGATCTTCCTCGGCTCGGAGCTGGAGAAGGTCTTCGACGCGATCGAGTCGGGTCAGGGCAGCGCGGCCACCCCGGACTCGTTCCTGGGGCTCGGCACCCCGGTCCTCCCGCCGCTGCCCATGCACGGCGCGGATCGCAACCGCACCTCACCGTTCGCGTTCACGGGCAACAAGTTCGAGTTCCGCGCGCTGGGCTCGAGCATGCCGCTCGCGTTCACGAACACCGTCCTCAACACGATCGTCGCCGAGGCGATCGACCAGCTGGCAGCCAAGCTCGAGGAGCGCGCCAAGGACGGCAAGTCCGTCGACGACGCGGTCATCGAGATCGTGGCTGAGACGTACCGCTCCAACCGCCGCATCGTCTTCGGCGGCGACAACTACTCGGAGGCGTGGCACGAGGAAGCCGAGCGCCGCGGGCTGGCCAACCTGCGCACGACGCCGGACGCCCTGCCGTGGATCGTGGAGCACCAGACGATCCAGGCCTTCGAGCGCTACGAGGTGCTCAGCGAGCGCGAGCTGGAGTCGCGCTACGAGGTGCTCGTCGAGCAGTACGCGACCCGGCTGAACATCGAGGCCGAGACGGCGGCATCCATCGCGCGCACGATGATCGTGCCGGCGACCGTCCGGCACCTCGCCGAGCTCAAGGCGGCCGGCGCGGAGGTCCTGATCGGCGAGGTCGAGCCGCTGCTCGACGAGCTCGTCACCACGCTGCGCGCGTTGGAGGAGCTCAACGCCCACAGCGGCGCGCTCGACAGCCTCGAGCA
>JAOPZW010000309.1 GCA_025963905.1 Solirubrobacterales bacterium
CACCGGGGCACCCGGCGCGCGGCCCACCCGTAGGCCGCACCGGCGGCCGCGAGCTCGGCGAGCAGGAGCGCCCGGCTCACGCGGCGCGCTCCCGCGCGAGCACCACGAGCGCGATCACGACGCACCAGCCGCCCATCACCGCCGCCCACGGCCCGACGGCCCACGCGGCGGCCATCAGCGTCAGGCCCGCGGCGATCAGGAAGGGCGCCGCGCTGGCGTCGGGCAGCACCCGGCGCGACGGGTTGCGGCCGGCGAGCGCCAGGGCCGCGATGACGAGCGTCACCAGCACCGCCGCGGGGGCCTGCGCCTTCTCGAGGCCGTGGCTGTGCCAGAGGAAGAGCGGCACGGCGAGCAGGGCCAGGATCAGCGCCCAGGCCGCCACGTACAACGCTGCACGGCGGCCCCTCACGCGATCGCCTCCAGCTCGCGCAGGTCCAGCAGCGGCTGAGCCGAGCGCACGGGTGGCAGCGGGGTGTCGAAGTTGAACCGCGGCGGCGGGGACGCCGTCGCCCACTCGAGCGTCTGTGCCCGCCACGGGTCGGGGCCCGCCGGGCGCCCGGCGACGAGCGACACCGCGACGTTCACCACGAACACGAGCATCGCCAGCGCGATGATCCCCGCGCCGACCGTCGCGGTGGTGTTGAGCCCCTGCCACCCGTCGGCGGCCGTGTAATCCGCGACGCGCCGCGGCATGCCGTCGTAGCCGAGGAAGAACATCGGCAGGAACGTGACGTTCGTCCCGATCGTGAGCAGCCAGAAGTGGAGCTTGCCGAGGCCCTCCCGCAGCATCACGCCGGTGACCTTGGGGAACCAGTAGTAGGCGCCCGCGAACAGCCCGAAGACGCTGCCCGCGAACAGGGTGTAGTGGAAGTGCGCGACGACGACGTAGGAGTCGTGGGCGTGGTAATCCAGCGGCGGCGAGCCGACGTAGACGCCGCTCAGGCCCCCGATGAGGAACTGCAGGAAGAACGCGATCGCGAACAGCATCGGCGTGCGGAACACGATCGCGCCGCCGATGAGCGTCCCCACCGCCGTGACGTACTCCAGCCCGGCCGGAATCGCGAGCAGGTGCGACGTCAGCGCGTAGTAGCCGTTGGCCACCTGGCCAGTGGTGAACATGTGGTGGCCCCACACGCTCATCGACAGCGCGGCGAACACGAGCAGCGAGATGACCACGCCCTTGTAGCCGAACGGCCGCCGCCCCGAGAACGTCGCGATGACCTCCAGCGCGGCGCCCACGAACGGGAAGAACATGACGTAGACGACCGGGTGGCCGTAGAACCAGAACAGGTACTGGTAGTCCGCCGGCCCGCTCGCGCCCTTGAAGATGTCGATCCCGTGGCGGTCGAGCATCAGCAGCCCGAGCGCGAGCAGCAGCGCCGGGAACGCCGTCAGGACCATGAGGCAGGTCACCACCATCGTCCACGTGAAGATCGGCAGGCGCAGCATCGTCATGCCCGGCACCCGCCGCGCGACGATCGTGGCCAGCACGCAGCCCGCCAGGAGCATGACGCCGAGCGCCGCCAGCCAGGCTCCCGCGATCCACAGGTCCATCCCCTGGCCCGGCGTGTTCACCGCGTCGGACTGCGGGTACTCCGCCGTCCACGCCGCGCTGCCGCCGCCGTTGCGGGTCAGGAAGCCCAGCCACATCGTCGCGCCCCCGAACACCACCAGCCAGAACCCCGTGAGGTTCACGCGCGGCGCCACGATCTCGGCGGCCCCGACCTGGAGGGGCACGAGGTACGTGCCCATCGCGATGGCGACCGGCGTGACGAAGAGGTAGATCATCGTCGAGCCGTGCATCGTGAACATCTGGTCGTAGCCGTTGCGCGACGTGATCTGCATGCCGGGCGCGGCCAGCTCGGCGCGCATGAGCAGCGCGAGGATCCCGCCCGCCAGGAAGAACCCGAACGACACGGCCACCAGCCGCCGGGCGACCGCCTTGTGATCGGTGCCGATGACCGCCCCGACCGTGCCGCGAGGCTCGTCGAAGGGCGGGCTGAGCGGGCTGAGCAGGCTCATGCTCCGGCTCCCGTGCGAGCCCGCGCCGCCCAGGCCCGGAACTCGCCGCCGCTCATCGCGTCGACGGTGAAGACCATGTCGGCGTGCTTGAGGCCGCAGAACTGCGCGCAGTGCCCGCCCCAGGCCCCGCCGGGCCCGAAGGTCAGGTCGAAGGTCTGCGGATGGTCGGGCCAGGCGTCGCGCTTGAAGCGCTCGGCGGGGACCCAGAACGCATGCACGACGTCGCGCGTCGTCAGGTGGAAGCGCACCCGACGGCCGGCCGGGACATGCAGGACGGCCGGGCCGTTGTCCCCGCTGCGGTCCACCACGCCCGGCAGCGACGGGTACGTGAACTGCCAGCCCCACTTGAACGCCAGCACGTCGACCGCGAACCCGGGCGCCCGGTTGGCCTTGGCCTCCTGGTCGTTGGCCCGGTAGGTCGCGGTCAGCAGCACCGCCACGATCGCCGCGATCACCGCCGCGATGACGGCCTCGCGCGCGTGATGCTCGCGCGTCGGCCGGGGGACGCGCCCGGGGCGCGCGCGGTACCGTACGAGCGCGAACGCGGTCGTCCCGAAGACGATCAGGAGGACGGCGCCCGCGACCGGCAGGTACAGCGCCTGCAGGTCGTGGAACTCCGATCGGGTGTCGGTCACCGGAGAGTGGGCTTCCCCGAAGGGGGCCCACTCACCGTCACCGGCGCGCGCTACGTCACTACGCGGGCTCCGGGATCAGCCCCTCGCCGCTGAACTCCTCTCCGGCCTCCACGAACGACAGGTCGGCCGGCGGCAGGATGAAGTCCGACGCCTCGAGGTCGTCGTCGCCGAGCGCCTCGCCCTCGGTGCGCACGACCTGCAGCAGCTCTTCGAAGGCCGCGTGGTAAGCGTCCTCGTCACCGGCCGCGACGGCCGCCACGGTGGCGTTGTCGAGCTCGTTGAGGCGGTTCAGCAGGTCGTCGGAGAGCCGGTACTGGCCCTCGTTGGAGACCCGGACGATCACGACGCGCCCTCCTTGCCGGACTCGAGCTGCGCGGCGCCGCCGCCGCCCGCGCCGAGCTCGGCCTTCATCCGGGCCATCTCGTCGTCGACCTGGCTCTGGCTGGAGAGCTGGTGGAGCTGACGGTCGATGTCGTCCTGACCGGTCCCGAGGGCGGTGAGGTCCTCGAACGTGCCGGCCGCCTCCAGCTCGGAGACCGCGTCGGCGCGCGCGCGCATCTGCTCGGTCTTGTCGGTCGCCCGCTGCATCGCCAGGCCGATGTCGGCCATCTCCTCGCCGACGCCGGTCGCGGCCTCGGAGATCCGCACCTGGGCCTCAGCGGCCGAGTACTGCGCCTTGATGACCTCCTTCTTGGTGCGGAACGCCTCGATCTTCGTGCGCAGCTTCTGCTCGGAGTCGGTGAGCTTCTCCTGCTGGGCCTCGAGCTCGTGGACCTGCTGATCGAGCGACTGCAGCTCGGTCTGGGCGACGTTCTTGCGCTCCAGCGCGACGCGCGCGAGCTCCTCGTTGCCCTGGCTCAGCGCCTGGCGCGCCTGGGTGTCGAGCTTGACGACGGACTGCTCGAGCTTCTGCGACTGCATCTGCAGGCGCTTCTTGGCGGTGACGACGTCGGCGATGCCCTTCTTCACGTTCTGCAGCGACTCCAGCTGCTTCTGGTAGCTGTAGTCGAGCGTCTCGCCGGGATCTTCGGCCCGGTCGAGCATCTTCGAGATCTTCGCCTTGATGACGGTGGACATGCGTCCGCCCATGCCGGGCATCGGGCCTCCTTGAGCACTGAACTTGCGACGGGTCGTCTAGCGTAGACGACCGTGGAACCCCGGACGGTCGAGGCGTCGCGCAGCATCCTCGTGAAGTGGATGGG
>JAOPZW010000311.1 GCA_025963905.1 Solirubrobacterales bacterium
GCCGCCGCGCGCGGTCCCACGGCGGGGCGGCGATGCGCGGCAGCTTCACCAGCCGCCGTTGCCCTCGCCGGCGCCGGCGCCGACGCCCGCCACCACCGACGTCGACCAGTCGATCACCGAGGTCGGCTTGACGACGTGGCGCTGCAGCCCGAGCTCCTTGGGCTCCAGGCCGAGGGCGAGGCCGACGAGCTGGGGGAGGTGGAGCACCGGCATGTCGAGGTCGCGACCCACGACGCCCTCGGCCAGCGGCTGCTGGAGATCGAGGTTGAGATGGCACAGCGGGCACGGGGTCACCAGGCAGTCGGCGGCCGCGTCGACCGCGTCGCCGAGGTGGCGGCCGGCCTGCTTGAGCGAGGCTTCCTTGTTCATCGTGATGATGGGGAAGCCGCAGCACTTGTGCGAGCCCGCGTACTCGATGACCGTGCCGCCCAGCGCCTCGATGACCTGACCGAGGTAGGTGTCGCGCGGGCGCTCGTCGTCGATGCCCAGCCGGTCGGTCGGTCGCACGATGTAGCAGCCGTAGAACGGCCCGACGCGCAGGTCGGTGAGCGGCCGCGTGACCCGGTCGCGCAGGTTGTCCAGGCCGATCTCCTCGACCAGCAGCCACAGGAAGTTCTTGTTCGTCAGGCCCTTCTCGTAGCTCAGGCCCTCGTCGGCGAGGTGCCCGTTGACGTGCGCGCGATATTCCGCGTTCGCGTCCAGGCGCTCCTGGCACTCGGTCTGCGCGCCCTGGCACGTCGAGCAGATGTTCATCATCAGCTCGGCGCCCTCGACCTGCTGGGCGAGCGCGAACGTGCGCGCGTTGAGGGTGTCGGCGAGCTCCTGGTTGTGCTCGGCGATCACGCCGGCGCCGGTGCAGCAGGCGCGGTCGAGCTCGACGAGGTCGATGTCGAGCAGCGGAGCCACCCGGGCCATCGACCCGTGCAATTCGGGGGTGAAGCCGCGGCTGACGCAGCCGGGCCAGTAGGCGACCTTCATCGGGTGGGGGACTCCTCGGGGCTCTGACCCGGCTGGCCGGACTCGGCGCTCGGCATGCCGCCGTCGCCCGGGCCCGCCGCGGACGACGCCGTGGGGGCCTCGGCGCCCTCCTCGTCCTCGTCGTAGCCGGTGATGTACAGGTTCAGCTCGTAGCGCTCCTCATGGCCTTCGATCGTGTCGAAGTACCGCCGCAGGCCCTTGAACTCCCTGCGGTGCTCGTGCAGCAGCGCCTTGCGCAGCGTGACCTTGCGGCGCAGCAGCGCCTTGGTGATGGCCGGCAGCGAGGACACCAGCTCGGGCACGGCGCGCGGGTGGAACTTGCCGCCGTAGGAGTCGGGCAGCAGGTCGGCCTCGTGCAGCAACCCGTTCTTGCGGATGTTGTTGACGAACGCCTCCTCGTGGCGCAGTCCGTTGTTGCGGTCCTCGATGTGGTGGTCGGCGCCGGCGCGCCGGCGCAGGCGCATGATCTGGCTCATCGGCGCGACGCCCTTGGGGCAGGCGTCGATGCACTTGAAGCAGTGCGTGCAGTCGTAGATGCCGTGGGGGTCCTCGGCGAGGTCCTTCAGGCGCTCGTACTGCTCGGCGTCGCGGGGGTCGCCGACGAAGCGGTAGGACTTCGCCAGCGCGGCGGGCCCGACGAACAGCGGGTCGACCTCCATCGACAGGCAGTCCGACACGCACGCCCCGCACTGGATGCAGGCCATCGACTGCGTGACGTCGACCATCGACTCGCGGGGCACGATGTACTCGCGCTCGGGGATCGGCTCCTTGTTGATGAGCCACGGCGTGACGCGCTGGATCTTCTTCCAGTGGACGGCGTCCATGTCCACGATCAGGTCCTTGATGACGGGCATGTTGCCCATCGGCTCGACCTCGATGACGCCGTCGCGCGAGGACCGCAGCGCCCGGTCGAGATGGGTGTGGCAGGCCAGGCCCGGCTGGCCGTTGATGCGCACGCCGCACGAGCCGCAGATCGCCGCGCGACACGAGCAGCGGATGCCGATCGAGCCGTCGAAGCGGGCCTTGGCCTGGAGGATGCCCTCGAGCACGGAGCGGTGCGGCGCGAGCTCGACGGTATGCTCCTCCCAGTAGGGGGCATCGCCTGACTCGGGGTCGTAGCGGCGCAGCCGGAGGGTGAAGGGCTGGGGGGGCTTCGCTGCTTCGGCCATCAGTACTTGCGCTCCTCGGGCTGCCACTTCGTGATCGTCACCGGCGAGTAGGACACCTGGGGCGTCTCGTCGCCGTTGCGGGAGATGTCGATGTGCTTCAGCCACTGCTCGTCGTTGCGTTCGGGGTAATCGATGCGGAACTGGGCGCCCCGAGACTCCTCGCGCTCCAGCGCCGCGACCACGATCGCCTCGGAGCAGTCGAGCATGTAGCCGAGCTCGATGGCGCCGAGCACGTCCTGGTTGAAGACGGTGCCGTGGTCGTCGATGTAGGCCGTCTGCGCCTCCTCCTTGAGGCGGCGTACGACGTCGTGGGCCTGCAGCAGCCCGGCCTCGTCGCGGTAGACGGCGCAGTAGCGGTTCATCGTCGTGCCCAGCTCGTCCTTGATCTCGCTGATGCGCCGCCCGCTGCGGTCCCGGGCGATGATCGCGTCGATCTTCGCGACGTCGTCGCGCAGCTGGTCGTCGGTGGTGCGGGGCATCGGCATGCCGCGGGCGCGCGCCGCGGCGTCCTCGCCGGAGCGGCGGCCGAAGATGAGCGTGTCGAGCAGCGAGTTGGCGCCGAGGCGGTTGCCGCCGTGGACCGAGACGCAGGCGACCTCGCCCGCCGCGTACAGGCCGTCGATCGGGGTGCGGCCGTTCACGTCGGTCTTGACGCCGCCCATGATGTAGT
>JAOPZW010000335.1 GCA_025963905.1 Solirubrobacterales bacterium
CCTCGCCGCTCTGGATCGCCGTCCGGCGGACTTGCCAATGGCGCTGCCATGGGCTGCGCCACCGGACGCCGCCCAGAACGACGATCCACGCCACCCCGACCACGAATGATTCGGAATCAACCATCTAGCCCATCACGAGGTAGAGCGTCTCGAACATCGCCACCGTCACCAGGACGGCTGTGGCGAGCAGCACGAGGATGAGCAGCACGAAGCGCAGCGAGCCGTGCTTGTGCGCCTTCTCGCGATGGCGCTGATGGGTGCGCTGGATCGCCTGGCGCCGGAGCGCCTCGGCACGCTCACGGTCGTTCTCAGCCTGCTGCGCGAAGGCCTCCTCGAAGGAGGCCAGGCTCTGTCGCATGCGGATGGCCACGCCCGGGGGAGCCTACCCCATCCCTTCCCGGGAACCCAGCTCAGCACGCCCGCCACAGGCCGCGTCGGGCTCTGCGCGCGTCGTCGGCGAGACGGCGGAAGCGCGCGGCGTGGCGCACGTCGGGCGGGATCGTGAGCGGCCGGGCGAAGCCGCGGCGCACGAGGGTCTCGTTGACCATGGGGCCGCCGGCCGCCGGATAGACGTAGGCGAGCAGGCGCCCGTAGCGGTCGCGCTCCTCCACGTCGCGCTCGAGCCGCACGCGTTGCCCGGCGACCAGGCGCGCGTTCTCCGCCGAGGCCTTCTTGGCGAAGCACTGCACCGGCGTCCCCGGCTTCACCGACTCGGGCGTGTCGATGCCGATGTAGCGGACGCGCTCCTCGCGGCCGCTGATGCTCACGCGGATCGTGTCGCCGTCGACGACGCGCACGACGCGACCGACGGACGCCGACGCCGGCGCCGGGGCGTCATGGGCCTGCTGCAGGGCGTCGCGCAGCAGGAGCCCGCCGAACAGGAGGACGAAGGCGAGAGGGGCGATCAGACGGCGCATGCGGCCACGCTAGGCGCCGCCCCGGCGCGACGCACGGCCCGTTGCAAAGCGACGGGGCGGCCGTGGCCGCCCCGTCACGAAGCACTGGTGTTCCCGGGGGAACTACGCGACCGCGGTCTCCTGCTCCTCGTACACGCGGATGAAATGCAGGTACTTGTCGGCGATCTGCTGGGCGGCGGCCTCGCGCTCGAGGCGCTCCTCGAGGAAGCCCTTCAGCGCGTCCCACCAGATCGAGCGGCCGATGGCGAAGCCGACGAAGCCCTCGACGGGCGCGGCCACGCGCAGCCAATGCTCGACCTTCTCGTCGCTGGCACCCCGGCCCAGCAGCACGCAGACGACGTTTTCGCGGCCCGGGCCCGTGCGCGTCTGGCGGGCCAGGCGCTCGGCGTCCTCGCGCGCGTCGACGCCCTCGATCTTCCAGATGTCGACCTCGACGCCGAAGTCCTGGATCTCCTGGATCGCACGGAGCATCAGCTCGGGGCGAAGCTCGGCGTCGAAGCGGTCGGTATCGCCGCCGACGGCCGCCAGCTGCGCCGGCTCGGCCGGCACCAGCAGCTCGAAGAGGAACTTGCGGTCGTGCTCGTGCAGCCAGTCGGCCAGCCGCTTGAGCTTCTCCAGCTGGGCCTTGTTGGCCTCCGCGTCGCCTTCGGGGTTGTAGCGGACGAGCACCTTCGAGAAGTCAGGATCGAAGGCGAGGATGTGCTCGCCGAACTCCTCGCCGTACTCGAAGTCGAAGGTGTCCTGACCGGACTTCTCGACGGGCATCGCGAGCTTCAGGCCGCGGGCCTTGGCCTCGGCGGGGACGTCGTCGCCGAACTGCTCGTCGACGAGCACGCCGATCTCGTCGCCGGGGAGCGAGCCGGTCTCGACCGCCTTGATCATCCCCTCGAAGATCAGGTGCTTGGCGTCGGCGATCGTCGCCGTCTGCTCGGCAGTCGGCTCACCCTGGATCCCGAACATCTTCTTCTGGAACGACCCTCGGTGATCGAACGCCAGGATGTACAGCTTGCCGTCGTAGCCCAGAGCCATTCCAAACGTCTCCTGTGATCGGTGGAGCTCCCAGTCTAGGCGCCCTCCTGTGCGGATGGCATGCCCCGGCCGGGTAGCCTCCGCCGCCATGGAGCACGACTTCAAGGGGCCGAGCTACACGATCGGCATCGAGGAGGAGCTCATGATCGTCGACGGCGAGACCTACAGCCTCGTCAACGCGATCGAATCGCTCCTGCAGGACGTGCCGGAGGGCGACATCAAGCCCGAGCTCATGGAATCGGTGCTCGAGATCTCGACGCGCCCATGCGCCACCGTGGGCGAGGCCGGCGACCACCTGCGCGCGCTGCGCCGCAAGGTCTGCGCCACCGCGGCCGAGCGCGACCTGCACATCGGCTCCGCGGGGACCCATCCCTTCTCGATGTGGGAGGACCAGCGCATCGTGGCGCGGCCCCGCTACCGCGACCTGATCTCGGCGCTGCGCTTCGTCGCCCGCCAGGAGCTCATCTTCGGGATGCACGTCCACGTCGGCCTCGACGATCCCGACAAGGCGATCCACGTCGCCAACGGGATGCGCGTGCACCTCCCGGTGCTGCTGGCCCTCAGCGCCAACTCCCCGTTCTGGCGGGCCGACGCGACCGGCCTGCAGTCCGTGCGGACGCCGATCTTCCGCGCCTTCCCGCGCGTAGGCATCCCGCCCGCCTACCGCGACTGGGCCGATTACGAGCGCCAGATCGACTTCATGGTGCGCAGCGGCGTCATGGAGGACTACACCTATCTCTGGTACGACGTGCGGCCTCACCCCACCCTCGGGACGGTCGAGATTCGCGTCTGCGACAGCCAGACTCGGATCATGCACACGCTCGCGCTCACCGCGCTCATCCAGGCGATGGTCAAGGAGCTCGCCGAGCACTTCGACTCCGGCGAGCAGCTGTCGGACTACCCCTGGCAGATGCTCGACGAGAACAAGTGGCTGGCGGCGCGCCACGGCCTGGAGGGCGAGCTCGTCGACCTCCCCTCGGCCGACCGGGTGGGGACGCGGGCGCTGGCCCGCCGTCTCCTCGACCGCCTGCGCGAGCACGCTCAGGATCTCGGTTCGGAGGACGAGCTGGCGTCCATCGAGGATCTGCTGGCCCGCGGCAACGGGGCGTCGCGGCAGATCGTCGTGTTCGAGGCCAACCACGACCTGCGCGAGGTCATGGCAGAGATCGTCGAAGCCACGGCCGACGTGTGAGCGCAGGGGCCTAGAATCGAAGAGCCCATGGCGCAAGGAGCTCCCGACCTCTTCGTGGTGTGCAAGAAATGCGGGTCGGAGGTCAGCCCGTACATCACCGAATGCCCGTACTGCGGGACGCGGCTGCGCAAGCGAGCGCCCCGGATCGAGCGTGACGGGACGGTCGCCGAGCCCAAGATCCGTCGCCGCGTCGCCGCGCCCCGGCTGGGGCGGTTGCGGCCCGGCGAGATCCCCGGCATCCGTGGCGAGCACCTGGGCCGCCCGTGGGCCACGATCGCCCTCGTGGCGCTCTCGCTGTTCGGCTACCTGCTGCTGAGCATCACCAACCGCGGCGACGTCGCCGTCGCCGGCCCGCTGCACGGCGAGTGGTGGCGCGTGGTGACGAGCCCCTTCCTCTACGCCAACGTCTGGTACGAGCTGGTCTCCGTGGTCGCCATCGGCGTGTTCGGATGGCTGCTGGAGCGCCGCCACGGTCCGGTGACCGTGGTGCTGCTGTTCCTGGCGGGCGGTGCGGGAGGCGCCGCGCTCGAGGCCGTCATCGATCCCTTCCCGGTCGCGCTCGGCGGCAACGGCGCCGCCCTGGCGCTCCTGTGCGCGTGGGCCGTCCCGGACCTCATCCGCCGCAGCCGCCGCGAGGACTACGAAGGCGACCTGCTCGGCACCATGGTCATCGCGATCGTGCTGCTGCTGATCCCGCTGGCCGACCGCGAGGCGAGCGCGATCGCCGGGTTCGCCGGGGCCGCTCTGGGCATGGTCGCCGGGCTGCTGCTCTCCCGGCGCCGGATCCGCTGAGGCCACGAGGCCTACTAGGCTTCGGGACCGTGCCCGACCGCACCTACACCGCGGAGGAGGTCGATGCCGCCGTCGCGGCATTGGGCGACCCCGAGCGGTTCGCGCATGCCCAGGAGATCGTCACCCACGCGGCGCCCGGCCTGCAGCGCGTGCTGTCCGAGGCGCTCTCGGCGGGCGGCTGGTTCGGCGCCGCCCACGAGAGCCAGGTCAACCAGGCCGCGCTCGGCGACGATCCCCAGGAGCGCGTGACGGCCGTCCGCACGCTCGTCGCCGAGGAGACGCGGCTGGGCATGCTCGTCGGCGTCGCGGTCGGGCTCGAGCTGGCTCACGAGCTCATGCGCGCTTCGCAGGCCCCTGACCATCCCGATCAGCAGGAGTGAACCTATGGAGATCCGCTTCCTCGGGCACGCCGCATTCGCCCTCCACCACGACGGCACCACCGTCCTCGTCGACCCGTTCCTGACGGGCAACCCGCTCGCCGCCGCCCAGGCGGGCGAGGTGGACGCCGACGCGATCCTCCTCACCCACGGCCACGCCGACCACATCGGCGACACCGTGGACATCGCCAAGCGCACGGGAGCGCCCGTCATGGCGATCGTCGAGCTGGCGGGGGAGCTCGCGGGCGACCTCCCCGACGGCCCTCAGGTGTTCGACCCGAACATCGGCGGGACCGTCGAGTTCGACTGGGGCTCGGCGCGCCTGACCCCCGCCTGGCACACCTCGACGACACCCAAGGGGACGGTCAACACCCCCGCGGGGCTGGTCATCGAGATGGGCGGCAAGCGGATCTATCACCTGGGCGACACAGCGCTGTTCAGCGACCTCGCGCTGCCCAAGCACCGCGGCCACATCGACATCGCGCTCATGTGCATCGGCGGCCACTACACGATGGACCGCTTCGACGCCGTCGTCGCCGCCGAACTGGTCGGGGCCGATCAGATCATCCCCTGTCACTACAACACCTTCCCGCCGATCCAGGCCGACGCTCAGGCGTTCAAGGCCGACGTCCAGAACGCGGGCTACGCCGAGGTCATCATTCTCGACCCGGGCCAGACGCACGAGCTATGACCACCGCGGTCGTGCTGATCGAGGCCGAGCGCGATGCGATGGGGACCCTCGGCGGAGCGCTCGCCGACCTCGACGGCGTGTCCGAGGCGTGGTCGGTCACGGGGGAGTGGGACTTCGTCGCGATCATCCGCGTGCCGCGTCACGAGCAGCTGGCCGATGTCGTCACCGGTCAGCTCGTGACGCTGCCGGGCGTCACGCGGACACAGACGATGGTCGCCTTCGAGGTCTTCTCGCGCCACGACCTCGAGGCGATGTTCTCGATCGGCGGTTAGGAGCCGCAAAGCCCGATCCCCTACCGTCGAGAGGGTGCCTCAGCCCCTTCGTCGCCACGAGTCGGTGCCCGACCCTGCAGCCGCCGAGGCGGAAGCGGGCGGATCGCCGCCGGGTCGGCAGGCGGTTCCGTGGCAGGGTCGCGGTGAGCGCGCGGACTGGGTGATCCTCGGGGCCATCGCCGCAGGCGGGCTGCTGCCGCTCGCGCTGTTGCCGCTGGTTCCCGCGCTGCTGACGTCACATCCGGCGCTGCTCGAGCTCCTTCGCGGGTCGACGACCGCGATCATCAACATGGGCGCCCGTGCGCGCGTCGGAGAGACGTCGCTGGTGTTGGCCGTGCTGCTGGCCGTGCCGAGCCTGATGATGTTCGACTGGGCGTTCTGGTGGGCCGGCCGGCGCTGGGGGGATCGCGTCTTCGTCTGGTTGCTCGGCGGCTCGAGCCCTCGGACCGAGCGGCGCCTTGCGCGATTGCATGGCATCGAGTCGCGTGTCGGCCCGTTCGCGGTCGTGCTGGCGTACCTGCTGCCGATCCCGTCGGCGCTGATCTACGCGGCGGTCGGCGACGGCGGGATGCGCTTGGGCGTCTTTCTCGTCCTCGATCTGCTCGGCACGCTGCTCTGGAGCGGGCTGCTGGCCGGGGCCGGGTACGGCTTCGGCCAGCAGGCCCTCGACGTCGCCAACGCCGTCTCGCACTACGGGCTCTGGGTGACCGCCGCGCTCATCCTCATCGTCGCGGTGCGTGTCCGCCGGCGCTAGCGGTCGGAGGACGCTGGGCGCTGAGATGCGAGCGCGACCCGACGGGGCCGCGGGGCGGCTCAGGCCGCGGCGCGGCGCTCGGCGTCGGCGATGGCCGCGAGGGCGTCGGCGCGAGAGGAGTAGGGCGCCTCGCGGACGAGGCGCTCGCCGGTGAAGGAGAAGACCCAGACGAGGGAGGTCTCGCGGAAGCCGCCCGTACCGGGATGGAAGCGCGCGCTCCCGGTCACGAGCACGTGGTCGCCGACGCTCTCGAAGTCCGTCGCGTAGGGCTCGAAGCGGCCGCCGCGGCCCTCGAGCTCGCGATAGAAGCGCTGGAGGTCGGCGCGCCCGTGGAGGACGGCGCCGGTGCCGCCGAACGGCACCCACATCACGTCCTCGGGGATGAGCTCGACGCCCGCCAGCAGCCCGTCCTGCATGGCAGCCTCGAAGATGCTGCGCACGACGCTGACCCGAGCCTCCGACATGGCCTCTTCTACACCAGGACCTTGGCCCAATGCCAGTACCTTTCAGTGCATTGGCATAGGCTGGCCGGCCAGCCAGTCCCGCGCTAGCCTCCGCAACGACCAGACACCGCATCGGGGACCCACGATGACCGAGCCCGCCGCCCACCCGCGCACCGAGCGCGTGGACTTCCGCGCCACGAGCGATCCGGCGCTGCACGAGTCCGCCGACCGCGGCGAGGCGAGCCTTCTCGACTACCGCCAGCTCTACGCACTGTGGGAGCGCCAGCAGTGGTCGGTGCAGGACCTCGATTTCAGCCAGGACCGCAGGGACTGGCACGAGCGCTTCGATGCCGACGAGCGAGCGGCGCGGATGTACGGGCTGAGCTCGTTCTTCATCGGAGAGCAGCGGGTGGCGGTGGAGCTGGGCCCGATCATGCGGGCGGTGCCCGACGAGGACATGCGCGTCTTCCTCTGCACGCAGATCGCCGACGAGGCTCGCCACGTCATGTTCTTCGACCGCTTCTACTCGGAAGTCGGGATCCTCGAAGCCGACGGGCTCGAGGACCGCCTGGAGCAGACGAGCAAGCACCTCAACCCGGAGTTCAACACGTTCTTCGACGAGCAGCTGCACGCGCGTGTCGACCGGCTGGCCGTGGAGCCGGAGGACACCGAGACGCTGGTCGAGGCGATCACGATCTACCACATGGTCGCGGAGGGGATGCTGGCGCTCACCGGCCAGCACTTCATCATCGACTACAACGAACGCGTCGGGACGCTGCCGGGCTTCGTCGAGGGCTTCACGAACGTCGCGCGCGACGAGCACCGGCACGTCGCGTTCGGCGCGCGCTTCCTGCGCGACATGGCCCGCCGCGACCCTCGCTACGGCGACGCGATCCAGCGCGCGCTGGCCGAGGTGCTGCCCGCGGCCGACGGGGTCCTGCGCCCGAAGTGGGTGCCGGCGGGCGAGGAGGGGACGGCGTTCTACGGCGTCTCGGTCAGCGACTCGCGCGCCTTCGCGCTGCAGGCCCTCCAGCGCCGCCTGAAGGTCATCGGGCTGGCCGCCGCGGCGTAGAGAGTCTCTTACACTGCGCGCGATGTCCGTCGTGCGCGAAGAGTTCGGTCCGACGCTGCCCGAGCTCCTCGCGCCGCGCATGCGCCGCCTGCCGGGAGCGGCGCGTGTGGTCGTCGGGGCACTGGCGCTCGCCGTGGTTGTGGCGCTCGCGTGGCTCGCCCTGCGTCCCGCCCCCGGCCAGGCAGGGATCGTCGTGCGCGGGCCCATCGCCTTCAACCTGATCACCACCGAGGGGGTCCAGCGGGTCGCGCCGCGCAACGGCGAGCTGCTGCGCCTGCTGGCCACTGCCGCGGGGCCCCAGACGTTCACCGTGCGCCGGCTGGCGATCCCCCAGTACCACGGCGACGTCACGGCCGAGCTGACCTTCATGGCCTCGGGGCTCATCGACGACATGCAGGCCCACGTCCCCGGCTTCGTGCTGCGCAGCGAAGGCCGGGCCAGGATCAACACCTCGCCCGGCTACCAGATCGTCTACCAGGTGCAGATCGGCACCCACACGGGGTACGGCCGTCGCATCCTCCTCGTGCCGGATCCCGGCATCGAAGCCCATCCTCGCGTGGCGGCCGACATCGATCTGCGCGCGGCGCGCTCGCCGGCCATCCCGAATGTCGACGCGATCGGCAACAACGGGGTCCTCAAGACGCCGCTGCGGTCCTTCCGCTTCGGGACCGCGCGGCCGTGAGCGACGAGATCGCCTTCGAGCAGTTCGCGGCCGTCGACATGCGCGTGGGGCGGATCGTCGAGGTCGAGGACTTCCCGGAGGCGCGACGCCCTGCCTGGAAGTTGCGGGTCGACTTCGGGCCGGAGCTCGGCGTGAAGCGCTCGTCGGCGCAGATCAAGAACTACCCGCGCGAAGCGCTCGAGGGCCGCCTCGTCGTGGCCGTGGTGAACTTCCCGCCGC
>JAOPZW010000163.1 GCA_025963905.1 Solirubrobacterales bacterium
ACGAGCAGGGCGTCGCCTACGACGTCCTCGAGGATCAGCGCGACTTCGACCGCGCCGAGCTGGCCGAGCTGTGGCCGCCGGCGTCGATCCCGGTGCTGCGCGACGGCGACCAGGTGATCGGCGAGACGTCGATCATCATCGAGCACGTCGCCGGCGCGCGGTTGGTGCCGTCGCTGGAGGCCCGCAAGTGGGACCGCCTCTGCGACCAGTACGTCTCCGACGCCGTCCAGGCGATCGTCTTCGACACGATCGAGGAGCGCTTCGACGAGCGCGCGGTCGCCCAGGCGCGGGGCCGGCTCGACATGGCCTACGGCATGCTCGAGGCGCAACTGGCCGTGAACGAGTTCCTCGCTGGCGACACGCTCACGATCGCCGACTGCGCCGCCGCGCCGGGCCTGTTCTACGCCCTGGCGATCCACCCGTGGGACGAGGGCACGCACCCGCAGCTAACGCGGTACTACCGCGCGCTCGCGCAGCGGCCGTCCTTCGCCAAAGTGATCGCGGACGCGCGGCCCTACCGGCACCTGTTCCCGCTGCCCTGGCCGCCCGACTTCGACCGCTACCACTAACTAACGTCTTAGCCCGCCCGTCCCACCAGCCACCGATGCTCGGTCCAGCTTGAACCTGCTTCGTCGTCGAGACCTACATTCCCACCGAGACGGCGACTCCCCTGCATCGCGCGGGAAGCGCGCCCCTACAGCTCCGCACCTCGTACCGTCGACATGTCTTAGGCGATGCAGCGTCCGGAGCACCAGGAACTGGCCGTCGCGAATCGCATGATTCCGCGCGTCTCTGGCAGCGGTCAGTCGTACGTCCTGCCCGTGGCGCAACCGCGAGCAGTTTTGCCACGCGGAGCCCGCCGCGTGGCAAAACTCTTGAGAAACCTCGCAAATTGCGGATAAAGTTCGCCACGCCTAGTCCCGCCGCAAGACGACAAACGCCCTGCAAATGGGCCACATTCAGCTAGGACGCATCGTGGATCGCACCTAGGAGGTCGGGGGTTCGAGTCCCCCTAGCTCCACTCGGAGAACCCCTGCAACCGCGGGGTTCTCGCGCTTCGGGCCGCGTCGCATCTGGTGACCGGCGGCGAACCTTTGGCCCAGTCTTTGGCCCGATCTCGCGGTTCGGCAGTGCGTGCCGCGCGTCAGAAGTTCCCATTCCAAGCCGGTTTGGCTACTGCGGACGGCTCGATCGGGAGGACGAAATGGAAACTCCGTTAGGAGCGCTGTGGTTCGAGCCGCGACCAGCGGGGCGGCGGAGGCGCTCGCTCCTCGCGCGGCGCGGAAGCCGCCCGCGAGTGCCGCTGGCACGCGAACGCGGGAGCCGACGCCGTCTGCTGCTACCCGCTCGCAGCGGGGCGGGAAGCGAGTCGGATTGCCGCTTGTTGTCCTTGAGCGATAACCTGGGGCAGTCGATCGAGTGGTAGCCAAGTCGCGTCCCGCTTCGAACCTCAGGGGGAACAGCGGTGAGTCGGCGATCACCGATGGCGTTCGTCACCGGGACGACGCACGGCACTCCGGGCTGGCGCGAGATCCCGCTCGCATGAGCTGCAAGACTCCTGGCATGCCCGGGGACGCGACCAGCGAGAGCGGCTCCGCCACGATCGACGCGATCGTCGCGCAACTCGGCGACTGGCGGGGCGAGCTGCTCGCCCGGATGCGTGAGCTGATCAAGCAGGCCGAGCCCGACGTCGTCGAGGAGGTCAAGTGGCGCAAGCCATCGAACCCCCTCGGCGTGCCGACCTGGTCACTCGACGGGATCATCTGCACGGGAGAGACGTACAAGGCCAAGGTGAAGCTCACGTTCGCCAAGGGGGCTTCGCTGGAGGACCCGGTCGGCCTGTTCAACGCAAGCCTCGACGCAGGGACCAGGCGGGCGATCGATCTGCACGAGGCCGACACGATCGACGACGACGCGTTCAAAGCGCTGGTCCGCGCCGCAGCGTCGCTGAACGCGTCAGCGTGAGCCGTTCCGGTTACGCCTCGCTCGCGGCCAGCCAGCCTTAGGGCGGCCGTCAGTCCGAGGGCTCGCAGTGCCGCTTGTCGTCCAAAGCAGCGGTGCCGACTCAGCTAGCGGTCCGTGATGTTTCGGCGATCGCTTCCGGCGGTGGCGGATCGAATGGTCGTCGGGGATCGGGGGCGCCGTCACGGAGCGCCTTCGCACCGCGGCGGTCGCTCGGGGTGACTTGGGGATGGTGTGAGAGCACAAGTTGCCGCTGAAGGGGCTGGCCGAGGCGCGGGTCTGGCCGCGGTGCGGCGTAGATGCAGGAACAGTGCCGGAGTGGGCGCGAGCGCGACGAGTGCGGCGACGGCGTGCCAGCCGGCGGAGGTGTAGGCGATGGTGCCCAGCAGCGAGCCGCCGCTTCCTCCCATGTACGCGCACGTCATGTACGCGGAGCGCATCCGGTTCAGCGCCTCGGGCCGCACCGCTTGGAACCGCGCGACGTTGGCGACCATCCCGCATTGCATCGCGACGTCGATTTGCAGAGTGGCGACGACCAGTGCAGCGAGCCCGGTGGTTCCGCCGAGGGACGCTGCGGCTAGAAGTGGCGTCGCGGCGACACTGCCGATCAGGGCCATGGTGTTGATGTGGTCCGGTCCGCGGCGGTCGACCGCGCGGCCGGCGAGCGGGGTCACCACCATCGTCGCGACGCCGACGAGCGCGAGGAACCCGACGGCGTCGGCGCCGAAGCTGTAGACGGGCCCGCTCAATAGCTGCGCGATCCCGCTCCACGCGGCGGTGAATCCGGCGAACGTGCTCGCCTGGTAGAGGGCCGAGCGCCGCAGCAACGGCTCCGCGGCGAGCAGGCGCAGCGGCTCGACGACCAACGCCGGGTAGGGCTGTCGCGAGCGCGGCGCCGTCGCGGGAAGCGCGCGGGCCAGGACGGTCGCGAGGGCTGCGCAGCCGACGGCCGCAACGAGGTAGGGCGCCCGCCAGCCGAGGTGCTGTCCGAGCACGCCGCCGAAGGTGCGTGCGAGCAGGATTCCGCCGATCGACCCGCTGAGCAGCGTCCCAGCGACTCGCGCGCGGCGGTCGGCTGCGACCATGCCGGCGGCCAGGGTCGAGATCACCTGGGCGAAGACCGTGGTGAGCCCTACGAGCGCGCTCGCCGCGACGAGGAGCCCGAGCGTCGGGGCGGCGCCCGCGGCGAGCAGGCTGGCGCTTACGAGGCCGAGCAGCGTGAGGATCAGCGGGCGGGCCGCGAGGCGGTCGCCGAGCGGGACGATCAAGAGGATCCCGGCGGCGTAGCCGAGCTGCGTGGCGGTGACGATCGCCGCGGCGGCGGCGGTCGACACGTCGAACCCGGACGCCACCGGCGTGATCAGCGCCTGCGGGAAGTAGACGTTGCCGACCGCCACCGCGCAGGCCAGCGCCAGCACGAGGACGAGCGGTCGATCGAGGGTGCGTGGCACCGGGCCAGTGCACACGGGCGCGCAGCCCCGGCAAATGGATGTAGCGTGGAGCTACATGATCACCTACCGACTGGGAGTCACGGACCTGGCGGCGACGCGGTTCGCGATCTCGCCGATACAGGAGACGGTGTGCAGCCTGTGGGCGGTCTGCGAGCCTGGGCGCGCCGCGCTCCACCTGCCGTGGCTGCGCGCGATCCGGCCCGAGCTGGAGGCGCTGGACACGCGGCTGCTGTTGTCGATCGTCGGGCCGACGCGCGCGCTGCCGGACTTCCTGACTCCGCGCCCGGTCGCGTTCGCGCCGTCGTTCACGGACGAGCTGACGATCGCGCGCGCCACGCCGGCCGACCGGGTGCGCGGGGACCTCGAAGCGACCTACCGGCCCGACCCGGTCCCCGAGGTGTGGAAGGCGGTGCGCGGGCGCCGCGACGGGCCGGTGCTCGCGCTCCGCGACGCACTCTGCGATCTGCTGGAGCGCTACTGGGAGGTCGCGCTACAGCCGGTGTGGGCGCAGATGCGGCTCGTGCTGGAGGCCGACGCGACGTATCGCGCGCGCCAGCTCGCCGCCGGCGGCTTCCGGCTGCTGTTCGCCGACCTGCACCCCAACGTCCGCTTCGACGACGGCGTCCTTTCGATCGACGACATGATCGGCCGCCACGATGTCGACGCTGCCGGCCACGGGCTGCTGCTGCTCCCGTCCTTGTTCACCATCAAGCCGGTGCCACCAATGAGCGCCGACGAGCTGCCCTGGCTCTGCTATCCCAGCCGTGGCGTCGGCACGCTGTGGGGTCCAGCGCCGCGACCCGATGGCACGGTGCTCGCCGAGCTGCTTGGCCGGCCGCGCGCGACCCTGGTCCGAATGCTCGACGAACCACTGCCGACGAGCGAGATCGCGCGCCGGCTGGCGGTCACGCCCAGCGCGGTGTCCCAACACCTCCAAGTCCTCCACGCCGGCGGCCTCGTCACCCGGGCTCGCGATGGACGGACGGTCCTCTACCGCCGCAGCGCGCTGGGCGACCAGCTCGCCGGCGGCGCGGCACTCGGCTAGAGCGCGAGCAGACCCCCACGCTTCGCATTCCATGCCAGGCGGTTGTCGCCCGGCACTGCTCCTGGTCGTCCAAAGCG
>JAOPZW010000402.1 GCA_025963905.1 Solirubrobacterales bacterium
GCCTGCGTGTACGCCATGAGCATGTTGTGCATGTGGTGGTTCACCCCCTTCGATCCCCAATCGAATTTCAGCTTGACGACGACTGGTGTCCGAGCCCGGGGCTCGAATCCCTCCCGGGCTCCGTGACCGTCGCCCAGCCGACGCGAGGAATATCTTCCGGTTCATCCGCGCAGGCAATGGGCCATGCGGCCCGTTTCGCGTTCACACGCGTGAACGGCCGAGTGGTCCTGCTGCTGGCCGGACCGGTTGCAGGCGATCGATAAACGGTCTAAGAAGCGGCACCGGACCTGTACGGGCGGCGATACCCAGCCGAGCGCGACTCAGACGCCACATCACCGACCGCGCGCTCGACGCAGTTAACAGAGTGCGAGCGTGCACGTGTGAGGCCAGGAACGCGCGGATCATCGCCACGGACCGACCAATGACGCGCCCAAGGCGTTGCTCCTGGCGCTCGGCACACCGGACATGTACCTCCGCCCGCTCAACCGCTTACTGGCGATCCGGGCGATCCGGGCGATCCTCGACGAGCTGAAGCGGCGCGCCGGGGCGCGAGTGCCCTCCGCCCGGCCTTGTTACGCCGCCCGACCCGCATAAAGGGCCGTTCGGCCTATTTACAACGCGCCGCGTCCGGCCTAGCCTCGCCCGGCTATGCAGCAGCTTGGAGGAGCTCAAGTGCTTGAGCGGTTCGTGAGGGATGAGCGGGGCCAGACTGCGGTCGAGTACGCCACGGTCCTGCTCATCGTCGTCGCGGTCGTTGGCGTCCTGGCAGCGATCAACTGGCAGGGGATGATCGGTACGTTGTTGGACCAGATAAGCGCGGCGATCTGAGTGCCCTTCGCCGCGTCGGTCCCGCGAAGTCGGGATCGACGCGCGTCCGCCTGAAGAGCCCCTGCCCTCCCTCGATCTCGGTCGCCTTCGCCCGCAACTTGTGCTCGCCGTGGAGCTGGTAGCGGATCGATCCGCGGTCACCGTGGCTCGCGCGCGCATGCCGCACGAAGCCGTGCGCTTAGGACCTTCTTGACGCAGAGCTGGATGACGAGAACGCGGCCCGAGTTGGACTTCTCGCAGGCCTTCGGCGAGGCCGACGGTCCGTCGTCTCCGACCGGCGTCGTCGTCCACAGCTACGTTCATGCCCATGAACGGACAGCGGGCCGGATGGCCCATTGCAAGGCGGACGGCAGTAAGAGCAAGATGGGCGGCGCCGGGAGCCCGATGGGACGGCTCTTGGCTGGAGAAACACAACCGTGGGCGGCACATGCCGGCGCGGGGGTCCCGACGCGCGCCGGGTTAGCTCACGCGAGACGATTCCTTCCATGACCACGACGACCACGAGGCCGGCATTCCGGTCGGCGCAGAGCCGTGCCTTGGCGTGGCTGGCGCGTGAGCGGCTCACGGTTTTCGCCGTCGCCGTCTACGGATGCCTCTATCTCGTCCTGCTCTCGTTCACGTTGAACCAGGACGGTTGGCTGGCACTCGCCACTGGGCGACAAATCGCCCAGCACGGCTTGCCGAGCGCGGACACGCTGATGGCCTACACTACCGGCGTCCGGTGGGTCGATCAGCAGTGGCTGGCACAACTCGCGATCTACGGGGCGCAGCAGCTGGGCGGCCTACGGACCCTGGCGCTCCTTCATGTCGCCCTGGCGCTCTTCGGCGTCTCCGTGGCGGTCGTGACCGCCCGGCGTGGGGGGGCGTCGCCGCTGGCCGTCGTTGCCGTGGCGCTTCCGGCATTCGTCCCGATCTCGTTCGTCGCCGAGCAGATCCGCACGCAGATTTTCGGCGTTGTCATGTTCGCCCTGGTCGTGTCGCTGCTGATTCGCGACGCCCGGTCCCGGTCGGCGCGCGTGTGGTGGACGCTGCCGCTCGTCGCCCTCTGGAGCAATCTCCACGGGTCGGTGGCGCTCGGCGCAGGGCTCGTGGCGCTGCGCGGCCTGACGATCGCCGTCCCGGCCATACGGTCCCGTGGCCGCGATCGCCGCGTCGGCGTGGCACGCGGTTTCGGTCTGGCCGCTGGAGCGACGGTCGCGGTCTTCGCTTCTCCGTACGGGCCGCACATGCTCGAGTACTACCGGCACACGGCGTTGAACCCCGCCTTCGGCAAGCTGGTCGCGGAGTGGATGCCCGCCACGCCGAGCGCCTCAACGGCGACCTTCTACCTCCTCGCCTTCCTTGGTGTGTGGTCGTTCGGGCGCCGCCGATCGGCGCTCACCAGCTACGAGTGGCTCGTGCTGCTGGTCACGGGCCTTTCCACGATGTCGACGGTGCGAAGCGCCGGATGGTTCGCGATGGCTGCGCTTATGACGTTGCCGGTCGCGCTGACGCCAAGCCTCCCCGCGCCGAAGCGCCCCGCCGGTCTATCGCAGATCCCTATCGCCAGCGTTCCACTTGCAATCCTAGTTGCACTTGGGGTGTCCGCCGCGGGGCGGTCGGACGAGTGGTTCCAGCAGCATTACCCCGCGGCCCTCGACAATGCCGTCGGACGCGCCATCGCGTCCGCTCCCGGGGCGCGTGTGTTCGCCGACGTCCGCTATTCGGACTGGCTGCTCTGGCGCCGACCGGAACTCGCGGGACGACTCGCCTTCGACGCACGCTACGAGCTGTTGACCGCTAGCCAGCTGCAGACGTTACACCGCTTCAACCACCAGGTCGGCGATAACTGGCGAGCTGCCGCCCGCGGCTATCGGATCATCGTCGTCGACCGGCGGCTGGATCAGGCGTCCGACGGACTTGCTCCCACGTATCTGCAGCTGCTCAAGGGCCCAGGGTCGAAGCTGGTCTACTTGAGCAAGGACAGCGCGGTAATCCTCAACCCCGCTTAGCTCATACCGGCGCCGACAGCGCGATCCGCTTCCTCCGCCAGGGCCGGAGCAGCTTCAGAGCGCTCAGGATCGCCCGCGTCGCGGGGCTGCGGTTGAGCGTGTAGAAGTGGATTCCCGGCGCGCCCTCGGCCAGCAGCTCGGCGCACTGGAGCGTCGCGTACGCCACGCCGAAGTCGTGGACCGCTTGCGGCTGATCAGCGCGCACGTCGAGCTCGTGGCGCAGTCGATCGGGAATTGAGGCGCCGCACATCGTCGTGATCCGCGTGAGCTGAGCAACGTTCGTGATCGGCAGGATGCCCGGGATGATCGGGACCTCGATGCCGATCGCTCGGGCGCGCTCGACGAAGTCGGCGTAGACGGCGTTGTCGAAGAACAGCTGGGTGACCAGGAACTGGACGCCCGCGTCGACCTTCTCCTTGAGGTAGCGCAGGTCGTCCTCTGCGCTCGTCGCGTGGATGTGGGTCTCCGGAAAGCACGCCGCCCCGATCGAGAAGGGGTAGTCGGCGCTGATGAGCCGCACAAGCTGGTGTGAGTACTCCAGGCCGCCCTCGGTCTTCGTCCACTCCTCCTCGCCGGCCGGCGGATCGCCGCGGAGGGCTAGGACGTTGTCGAGCCCCGTCGCGACCATCTGGTCCAGGGTCGAACGGAGCTCCTCGACCGTCGCACCCACGCACGTGAAGTGCGCCATGGCCTCGAGCCCGAACTCCTCGCGGATGCGCGAGACGATCTCGATCGTCTTGTCACGGGTGGAGCCGCCGGCGCCGTAGGTGACGCTGACGTAGTCAGGGTGCAACGGCTGGAGTGCCGCGATCGCCTCGAAGAGGTTGCGGTCGCCCTCTTCCGTCCTCGGCGGGAAGAACTCAAAGGAGAACGTCGGGCGGTCGCTGGCGGAGAGGATCTCGTCGATACGCACGGTCGCCACATCCTAAGACGGGCGCGTTGCGTCATCGTTCGCGGTCCAGGGCGTTCACATCGTTGAACGCCGATTGAGCCGTCCGGCCCATTGCTCAGACCGCCCGTCCCGCGCAGACTGCCGTTCGTCGGGGCGTCGACCACCGGGGGCACCGGCATCAAAGTGATCCGCATACTTCGTCGCCTCGAAGGGGGGAGTGCGAGACGGGCAGCTGGGGGGCTGCCCGTCTCGCGCCACGTTCATGCTCCAGCGCCGCCTTGTCCCGCTCTTCGCGCTCGTCGCGCTGACCCTCGCCGCGGCTCCCGCCCAGGCGGCGCTCAGGGCACCCGGCCTACAGTCGCCCATCGCCAACGGCACGGTCGAGGCGCTGCCCTCGTTCACCTGGAAGCCCGTCAGGAGCGCTGCTCAGTATGAGTTCCAGCTCGCCGCCGACAACAAGTTCGGCTCCATTGTGGACGGGGGCTCCTTCCGGACCCAGAACACGGCGGCCACCCTCCAGAAGACAATCGCCGACGGCGACTACTTCTGGCGCGTGCGCGGCATCTCTGCGCACGACAACGCCGGCCGGTGGTCCACGACGCGCAAGCTCACGAAGGACTGGACGGCCGCGCCGCAGCTCCAAGGGCCGAACGACGACTTCTCGGTGAGCTGGCCGATCTTCCCGCTGGTGCTGCGGTGGTCGTCGGTTCCGCACGCGACGAAGTACCTGGTGTCGATCGCGACCGATCCCAGCCTGTCGACGCCCGTCATCGGTAGCGCGTCGAGCCCTCAGGAGACGCAGGGAACGTCCTTCGCGTTCCCTGCCTCCCTCTCCGCGGGCAAGTACTACTGGGCCATCACCCCCGTCGACGCCCAGGGGTTCAAGGGCCAGCGCTCACGCACCGCCTCGCTCACCTGGTCATGGCCGACCGCCACGAACACGCGCGTCACTGACCTCGATGACGCCGCCGAGGTCTTCGATCCGCAGTTCTCCTGGGACCCGATCCCGGGAGCGGCGCGTTACGAGGTCGAGGTCAACCCCTCAGTGGACTTCGCTGTGGGCTCCAAGGTGTGCTGCAGCGACCCGACGACCGGGACTTCCCTGTCCCCGGTGAAGCTGCTCGCCAACAATGGCTACTTCTGGCGGGTTCGAGCGATCGACAACAACGGCAACGCCGGGCAGTGGAACAACGGACCGTCGTTCACCAAGACGTTCGATGTTGTCGATGGCCAGCCGTCAATCCACAACCTTCGTGTCGGTGACAACCTCGTAGGCGATCTCGGAGCGTTCCCCGCGACGAAGAACCCGGTTGTGCGCTGGGACCCGGTACCGGGCGCCGCCAGGTACGAGCTCCAGGCATTTGATTGGGACGGAAGCAGCTGCGACTACCTGCACGTGGCGTGGGGTGCCTCCGTCGCGGCTCCGGCATGGACTCCGCTCACCGGCAACGGTCACATCGGACCGAGCGCGTGGCCGGACACCAACGGGGCAGGTTCGGGGCCAAGCCGGGGCCATTCGTACTGCCTTCAGGTTCGGGCCTATACCGACGCCAACATCGTCAGTCCAGCGACGGCTCTGGCGCCGGCCTTCACGTTCGCGCCCGCCGATCCGACTTCCGGCCCAGCGCCTGACATGCCCGCGGACCAGTACCTGACGCCGCAGACCGGCACGGTCTCGACGCGCATACCGTTGTTCACGTGGAACGCGCGGCCCCAGGCCGCCGGCTACTACGTCGTGATCGCGCGCGACCCGCAGTTCACCCAGGTCACCGACGTCTCGTTCACGACCATCCCTGCATACGCACCCCGCCAGACGGGCGACGACCACAAGTGGACCGACGAGACCACGTCTTACTACTGGGCTGTGATCCCTGTCGACTCGGTCGGCCACGCCACGGTGCCACTGCCCCCCGGGGGCTCCCCTCAGCCGTTCGAGAAGCGCTCGGTTCCGCCGGGCCTCATCTCGCCGACAGCGGGGAGCGACGTGCCGACCCAGCCGACATTCCGCTGGACGCCGGCCGAGGGCGCGCTCAACTACCAGCTGCAAGTGGCGCGCGACGCGGACTTCAGCGACGTCCTTGAGAACCTCACGACGACATCGACCGCATACACGACGTCATCGACCTACCCGGCCGACACGGTGCTGTATTGGCGCGTCCGGACAAACGACGTCGCGAACACTGGCCTGACCTGGTCCACGACCGGGACCTTCCGGCGCACGCTCCCAGCGCCCACCATCGCGCCCGGTAATCCCGGCGGCGGCACGACGATTCCGGTCCTGTCGTGGAATGCCGTCTCGGGCGCCGTGTCCTACGACATGCACGTCGACCAGGCCGACGGGTCGACGAAGGATTTCACTATGAGCTCAACGTCGTTCACACCGACGTTGTTCTACGGGACGGGGATCTGGCGCTGGAAGGTGCGCGCGAACTTCCCCGGCTCAAGATCGGGATCGGTCTCCGGTGGCTACACGGCACCGCAGAACTACGTCCGGCGCATCGACCCGCCGAGCGGGGCGAAGGGCACCAAGACCGGATCCCGGATGCTCTTCACCTGGGATCCGGATCCGGCCGCGAAGCAGTACAAGGTGGACATCTCATCCAGCAACGGCTTCGCCAACGGCGTCGCGAGCGTCACGACGGACAACACGAGCTGGGCACCGGACCTCGGGCGTCCCGAGCTCAAGGCGCGCGGCACGCTCTATTGGCGCATCGCCACGGTGGACCAGGGCGGCAACACCGGCGCCTATGCGACGGGTACGTTCACGGTGCCTCGGAGGATGCGCCTCAGCACCGCTGGCTCACTGCGCAAGGGGGCGACCGGGAGGCTTACGGTCACGCTCAAGGGCGCCAGTGGCAAGCCCCTGCGGAAGGCCACGGTGCGGATCAGCGGCGCGGGAATCAAGGCGGCGAAGAAGCTCACGGGCAAGAGGGGGACTGCGAGCTTCACGGTCCGTCCGCGTCGCAAGGGCACGGTTGTGATGAAGGCGAGCGCCAAGGGCTACCGGACCATCACCCGCACGTTGAAGGTGCTCTGACCGCGCATGACTGGCTTGCGTGCGGGTTTGCATCTCCACTGGTTGGGTGGCGCGACTTTGGCGGCCGTCGTCAACGAGCGGAACCGTTGACGCGGAAGCGAAGGTCGAGGTGGATGCTCGTGTCACCGTCCGACGCAGTCGCGGGGGGCCGCCGGATCGACGTCGCCGGGCCCATCGTCCGGTCCGGCGGGTCTTCCACCCTTCGGGCGGCAGCTGCCCGGGTCGGCTCCCTGACGATGTTCGGCGTCATCCCGGCGGGACTCACTATCTATCTCTATGCGGCCGGCGGGCACGCGTTTGCCTACGACTTCGACCGCGCGTTCTGGCCCGCCGGGCGCGACGTCCTGCACGGCTTCACCCCCTACGTCGACCCAACGTCACCCGACGTCGCGCGAGGCGTGGCGTTCATCTTCCCCGCAGTGGCGGCCCTGCTACTGGCGCCCTTCGCGTTGCTGGGTCGGACGACGGCCGATCACGTCTTCGCGGCGCTCAACGTAGCCGCGGCACTGCTGACCTTGCGCGCGTTGGACGTGCGCGACTGGCGGCTGTACGGCTTCGTGCTGATCTGCCCAGCGGTGGTCTACGGGTGGCACTTGGCCAACGTCACCATGCCGATCGTGCTGGGTGTCGCAGCGGTGTGGCGGTGGCGGGATCGCCAGGTAGTGGCAGGCCTCCTCATCGCCCTGCTCGTATCGGTGAAGCTGTTCGTGTGGCCGCTCGGGGTATGGCTCCTGGCCACCCGCCGCTACGCCGCGTTCGCGTGGGCAGTGGGCGCAAGCGTGGCGCTCAACGTCGCTTCGTGGATGGTGCTCGGGTTCGACGAGATCGCGCGATTTCAAGCGGTTTTGGGGGCATTTACAAGGGTCAAGGACCAGGACGGCTACAGCCTGATTGCGATCGCCTCCGACCTCGGCGCAGGCCGCAACACGGCGTATGCCCTGATGATGGTCGTCGCCGGACTGCTAGCTGCGTGGTGCGTCAGACTCGGTCGCGCGGGACGCGAGCGCTGCGCCATGGCAGCGTGCGTTGCGCTGTGCCTGGCGGCGTCGCCGATCGTCTGGCTGCCGTACTTCGCCCTGCTCATCGTGCCACTCGCAATCGTCCGGCCGCGACTGAGCGCTGTATGGTGGTTGCCGCTGCCGATGTGGGCGTGTCCCATCGTCGATCCAGCCGAGTGGCAACTGGTGATCGCTCTTGCCTCCGCGGCGGCGCTCGTTGGCATCACGCCGCGGCCAGCCCGACGAGCGTCGTCATCGTCACCGCCTGGGCCAGCAGCTGGCCCGTCGCTGCTCGTGCCCAACCCTCGCTCGGTGCGATCGACATGACACTTGGCGCTCGTCCCAACGGATCGACTTCATCTCCCGCATGAAACTCATCCGATAGCCGACCAAACCTCCGCCCCACCCCCACCAGCCTTGCGCTCCGCCCGCCCCGTCACCTCCAGGTGACGCAGGTAGCACAGCGTCTCGCTCAGCCGCCAGTTGGCGTTCATCGGCGTGATCGGCTCCCCATACACGCGGGGGACGGCGTCGAAGGCGGTGATCGGGGCGTCGTAGGTGATGACGTCGAGGACCTTTTGGACGCGTTGCGCGACGAGTTGGCGGTTGGCGTTGATGTGGGCCTGGACGTCGGTGAAGGTGCGGCCGTGGCCGGCGAGGCAGAGGCGGGCGCCGAGATCCTCGACGGTGTCCAGTGAGGTGAGGAACTCGCCGGCGGGGTCGGGCGTGTAGCCGTAGTCGTAGTAGAGGCTGACGCGGCCCAGCAGGTGGTCGCCGCTGATGAGCAGGCGGCGCTCGGGCTGGTACAGGCACACGTGCGAGGGCGCGTGGCCCGGGGTCTCGTAGGCCTCCCAGGCGCCGAGGTCGGTGTTGACGACGACGCCCGAGACGAGGTCGCGGTCGGGCTCCACGATCGCGGCGATGCCGAAGCCGTCGTCCTTCCTGGCCTCCTGGTAGGCGCGGAGCGCCGCCTCGGGGACGCCGCTCTGGCGGGCGACCTCGAGGCGGCGCGCGAACGCGGCCTCGGGGTCCTGGGCGGCCTGCGTCATGTGGCCGTGGTTGGGATGCATCCACAGCTCGCAGCCGGAGCACTCGATGATGGTCGCCGCCTGGCCGTAGTGGTCGCTGTGGGCGTGGGTGCAGACGAGCAGGCGGACGTGCTCGAGCTTGAGGTTCACCTGGTCCAGCGCGCGCTCGAGGTGGCCCAGCGAGCCGGGCTCGTGCATGCCCGTGTCGAAGAGGACGATGCCGTCGCCGGCGGCGACCGCCCAGGCGTTGCAGTGCGGCACGCCGGGCCAGGGGAGCGGGAGTCGCAGCCGCCAGACGCCGGGCAGCACGCGCTCGCCGCGCCCGAGCTCGCGCTTGCGGGTCGGGGCGGTCATCGGCCCCGGACATTACGCGTAGAGTCCCGCCGTCAGCAGTCCAGAGGAGGAGCGACCCGTGACCGAGGTCCCGACGACGAGCACCGAAGCCGACCAGATCGACGCGGAGGAGACCGCCCGGGTCGCCGACGCGTACTTCGCCGCGCTCGCGCGGCGCGATCTCGACGCGGCCATCGCGCTGTGGAGGCCCGGCGGGCGCGAGAACGTGCGCAGCCAGGTCGACGCCGCCGCGCCCGACGGGGTGCGCGAGTTCCTGGGCGGGATGTTCGCCGCGTTCCCGGACTTCCTGTTCGAGGTCGTCGAGACGACGGTGCAGGACGACCGCGCCGCGATGCGCTGGCGCGCGACCGGCACCTTCGCCGGCGCGCCGTTCAACGGGGTCGAGGCGACGGGCGCGCGGATCGAGCTCGAGGGCGTCGACGTCCTCGTCGTGCGCGGCGGTGAGCTCGTCGAGAACAACGCCTTCCCCGACGTCATGGGGTTCGTGCGCCAGCTCGGGCTCATGCCGCCGGCCGAGTCCCCGCTCGAGCAGCGGATGTTCCGGGTCTTCAACGCGCGCACGCGCGTCGGGCGGCGCCTGGTCTCCGGCCCCGAGCCGATCGCCGACGGCGTCTGGGTCATGCGCGGCGGCTTCCCATCCAAGACGATGAACGTCTACCTCGTGCGCGACGGCGACGGCGTGCTGCTGTTCGACGCCGGCATCAAGGCGATGACGAACGCCGTCGCCGCGGCGGGCGCCTCGCTGGGCGGCATCACGCGCGTCATCCTGGGCCACGCCCACGCCGACCACCGCGGGGTCGCGTCGGGCCTCGGTGCCCCCGTCTTCTGCCACCCCGCCGATCGCGCCGACGCCGAGGGCGACGGCGGTGGGCACTACATGGACCTCTCGAAGCTCAACGTGGCGGGACGCCTTGTCTTCCCCCACCTGCTGAAGATGTGGGACGGCGGGCCGGTGAAGATCACCGGCACGGTCGAGGAGGGCGACGAGATCGCGGGCTTTCGCGTCGTGCACCTCCCCGGCCACGCCCCCGGGCTCGTCGGCCTGTGGCGCGAGTCCGACCGCCTGGTCCTGGCCTCGGACTGCTTCTACACGCTCGATCCCCAGACCGGGCGCAAGGGCCACCCGCGCGTGCCCCACGCGGCGTTCAACGCCGATACCGAGCAGGCGCGCGCGTCGATCCGCAAGCTCGCGGCGATGGAGCCCGCGACGGCGTGGGCCGGGCACGCCGACCCGCTGACGGGCGACGTCCGCGCGCAGCTCGAGCAGGCCGCGGCGACCACCTAACCTGGCGGGATGGGCAAGCGCAGCCGGGCCAAGGCGCGCGAGACGAAGCTCGCCGCGCCCACGAGCGACTACACCTCGCCGGGCGGTGACGTCCTGACGCTGCGCGGCGCGATGACTCCCAAGACGCGCGCGGAGTACGCCGCCACGCTGACGGGCAACGTCCTCTCCCAAGAGGACGCCTGGCACCGTGCCGTCGAGTTCCTGTTCGAGCGCCTGGCGGTGCGCTGGGTGGTGTCGGACGTGGCGACCGAGGGCCAGCGCGAGCTGCTCATGCGCTTCCGCGTCGCCACGCAGGACGAGCGCCGCTGGATCCGCGACGTCCTGCGCGAGCACCTGGTCGAGCACTTCCCTGAGCTCCAGGCGCCGTGAGCGCGGTCCACACGGCCCTCGACCCCGCCGCCCACGCCGACCTGCTGGCCGGCTACTGCCTGGAGGTCCAACCCGGTCAGCAGGTGCTGGTGCGCTCGACGACCCTCGCCGCGCCGCTGCTGCTCGAGGTCCAGCGGGCGATCCTGGAGCGCGACGCCTGGCCGATGCTGCGCGTCGAGCTGCCCGGCCAGACGCCCGCCTACTACGCGCACGCGCGCGATCGCCACCTCGACGACTACCCCGACCTCGCGCTCACCGAGGCCAAGAAGATCGACTCCCTGCTGGGCATCCAGGCGCCCGGCGACGTGCGCGAGCTCGCGAGCGTCGACCCCGAGCACATCGCGCGCTACGCCCGCGCGCGGCGCGACGTGCGCGAGGCGACGATGAAGAAGCGCTGGTGCTCGACGCTGTGGCCCACGCCGGCGCTGGCCGAGCAGGCGGGCATGAGCCTGGAGGAGTTCTCGGCGTTCGTGGCCGGCGCGCTGTTCCTCGACCAGCCCGATCCGGTGGCGGCCTGGGGCGGGCTGCGCGCCTTCCAGGAGCGCCTGATCGCCCGCCTGTCGGGCGTGCGCGAGCTGCGCATCGAGGCCGACGGCACCGACCTCACGCTGAGCGTCAAGGGCCGCACGTGGGTCAACTCCGACGGCAAGCGCAACATGCCGAGCGGCGAGGTCTTCACCGGCCCCCACGAGACGAGCGCCAGCGGGCGCGTGCGCTTCACGGTGCGCTCGGCGCCCGCGGGGATCGACGTCGACGGCGTCGAGCTCGAGTTCCGCGAGGGCGAGGTCGTCGGCGCGCGGGCCGAGCGCGGCGACGCGTACCTCCAGCGCGCGCTCGCGACCGACGAGGGGGCGCGGCGCGTGGGCGAGGTGGGGATCGGCACGAACTTCGGGATCACCCGGCCCGTCGGCGTGATCATCTTCGACGAGAAGATCGGCGGCACCGTCCACCTCGCGCTCGGGCGCTCCTACCCCGAGACCGGCGGCAAGAACAGCTCGGCGCTGCACTGGGACCTCATCTGCGACCTGCGCGCCGGCGGGCGGCTGAGCGCCGATGGGGAGAAGATCATGGAGAACGGCGCGTTCAGGTGGCCGTAGACCGGTGTCATTTC
>JAOPZW010000413.1 GCA_025963905.1 Solirubrobacterales bacterium
CTCGTACTGGTTGTCGCCCAGCGTCAGCACCGCGGCGAGTCCCTCGGCCGAGCTCTTCTGCGCCAGCAGGAGGTTTGCCGTGTACGCCTGGCTGCACGTCCCAGGGCTCGTGGGTCCGGTCGCGGCGCAGGCGATGTCGCCCGCGGCCATGACGACCGGATCGGCGACGGCCACGGCACCGCCCGCCACGGCCGACAGGACGATCACCACCACGGCGGTCAGTCCGGTTTTGCGTGTGAGGCCCACGGAACAACAACGGAGCCGGCGCACCGGCACTGTCGCGGCAGCCGCGCGACCCACCCGCCCCGGGAAGCGGGGAGCGCCCGTGAGGCGAAAGAGTCGGGGCTCCATGACCGACCTGTTCCGCGATCTTGCGGCTGCCGGCGACCCGCGTGCGCTGGCGATCGGGCCGTGGGTCCGCAGGCCGAGGCGCGCCTGGCCCAGATCGGCTCGCTGGACGACGTGCGCTTCGCGGTCCTCGAGCCCAGCGGGAAGATCAGCTTCGTGACGCACTCCTGACGCGCCGGGCCGTTTCCCGCGCCTCGCCGACGTCCGCGGTTACACTGCCGGGTGCTTGGTGGGCGTAGCTCAGTTGGTAGAGCTCCTGGTTGTGGTCCAGGCGGTCGGGGGTTCGAGTCCCCTCGCTCACCCCTCGTAGGCGCCCCGTTCCGGGACTTCTTTCGTTTCGTCGCCGTCGTTGCGCGGGCAACGTGGCATCAATCGCTAGCCGGAGCACGGCCGTCGCGCGGACCTTGAGGATGAGCGCACCGAGGATGGCGCCGTGGGACGACGCTCTACGGCACCGGATCGCTGCTCGTGCGCCGCTCAAGTAGCGGGCGCGAGGTCTGGTACAGGCAGTGGCGCGCCCGTCGCGCTCGTGTCATCGCGCCCTCGGTGGCGAGGCGCGAGCGCTAAGGGGCCAAGCAGCATCAAGTCCGGTCTCGAACATCCGGCGATGGCTGCTCCGCGATGTTCTAGAATTGGGGAAGTAGCTGTCTGAGCAAGGGGGAGGGGCGGACATGTGGGCGGAGCGCACTGGGGCGAGTTTGTGCTGTCCGGACAGGACTTCGCATCATCACGAGTGTCATCCTGGCCCTCGCGTGAGTCGTTCGCCCGAAACCATGTTGTCCACGGGTGCAACCCTCGCTCCCTGCCAGAACTCGCTCTTTCTACCGGCAAGGTCCTGCCGGTGACAAGACCGACAGCACGGAATCGCTGTCGACAAGCGTGGACCTGATAGAACCGCGACCGGTCGGCGCGCCTCCTTCCGCGTCTACCGACGTCTGGGATAGGACTCGCGCCGAGACGTCTATCCGCCACCCGTCGGACGTCACGGTCCCGAGGGTCGTCGCGAGCGGGAAGTTCCTGTGGGCCGGGCCCGAGAAGCTCTACGTCAAGGGCGTGACATACGGTCCCTTCGCACCGGGAGTGGACCCGCAGGGATTCAATGATCCTGTGCGGGTCGACGGCGATTTCGCGGCAATGGCGGAGGCGGGCGTCAACACGGTTCGCGTCTACGACGCCCCAGCGGGCTGGCTGCTCGACCTCGCCGCCGCCCACAAGCTTCTCGTGATCGCGGGCCTCGCGTGGGAGCAGCACGTCGCGTTCCTCGACGACCCCGGGCGCGCGAAGGCGATCGTGCGCCGCGTGAGGAGCGCCGTCGCGGACTGCGCCGGCCACCGCGCCCTGCTGGCCTGGGCGATCGGGAACGAGATTCCCAGCGACGTAGTCCGCTGGCATGGTCGCCGTCCCGTGGAGCGGTTCCTCCACCGTCTGGCCGACGAGGTGCGACGGGCCGATCCCACGGCGCTCGTCACCTACGCGAGCTACCCCTCCACGGAGTACCTGGATCTCCCGTTCCTCGACTTCCTCTCCTTCAACGTCTTCCTCGAGCAACCCGCTCGGTTCGAGGCGTACCTCGCGCGGCTGCAGAACATCGCCGGTGAGCGCCCGCTCCTGCTGACCGAGGTGGGCCTGGACGCCGCGCGCCATGGCGAACGGGCGCAGGCCGACGCGCTGCATGATCAGCTGCGCGTCGCGTTCGGCGCCGGCTGCGCGGGCGCCGTGGTCTTCTCCTGGACCGACGAATGGCACCGCGGCGGCGCCGATGTCGAGGGCTGGGCGTTCGGCCTCACACGCCGCGATGCCAGCGCCAAGCCCGCGATCGATGCGTTGCGAGACGCCTACTGCGACGTGCCCTTCGCCCCGGGCGGCACGTGGCCGCGCGTCTCCATCGTCGTCTGCTCGCACAATGGCGCGGCCACCATCGAGAACTGCCTCGAGGGCATCGGGGCGCTCGACTACCCCGACTATGAGGCGATCGTCGTCGACGACGGCTCGACCGATACCACCGCGGCGATCGCCGGGCGCTTCACCGGCGTGAAGCTGATCCGAACGGAAAACCGGGGGCTGTCGGCGGCGCGGAACACCGGTCTCGACGCCGCGAGCGGTGACATCATCGCCTACCTCGACGACGACGCGCGGCCCGACGCGCATTGGCTGCGGTACCTGGTGCGAAGCTTCCGGCGCAGCGACCACGTCGGCATCGGCGGGCCAAACATCCAGCCGCCCGCCGCCAGCTTGATGGCCCGGGCGATCGCCGCCGGGCCGGGAGGCCCGATCCACGTGCTGCTGTCCGACACGGTGGCCGAGCACATCCCGGGCTGCAACATGGCCTTCCGTCGCGAGGCGCTCGAGGCCATCGGGGGCTTCGACCCGCGCTTCCGCGTCGCGGGGGATGACGTCGACGTCTGCTGGCGCCTGCAGGAGCGCGGCTGGACGCTGGGCTTCAGCCCGGCGGCCGTCGTCGACCACCGCGCCCGCACGACGCTGCGCGGATACTGCCGCCAGCAGCGCGGCTACGGGCGCGCTGAGGCGCTGCTGGAGCGCAAGTGGCCGGAACGCTACAACGGCGGCGGCCACGTCACGTGGGCGGGCCGGGTGTACGGCAGCGCGGCCGCAGGCCACCGCCACCGGCGCTGGCGCGTCTACTACGGGCCACAGGGCAGCGGGTTGTTCCAGCACGCGCACGACCGCGCGCCCGGCAGGCTCGCGACGCTGCCGCTCATGCCCGAGTGGTACCTCCTGCTCGCCCTGCTCGCCCTGTTCGCGGTGCTTCCCGTTCTCGGCACGCTCGGCGGGATGGGGTCACCGGTCCGGCTCGCGCTGCTGCCGTTGGCCCTGGCGTGCGCCGGTACGGCCGCGCGCGCCGGCGTCGACGCCTGGCGGGTCGTCTTCGGACAGCCCGGCATCACGCTGCGCGGCGCGCGGCGCCGCTGGGCGCTGACGATGCTGATCCACCTCGTGCAGCCGCCGGCGCGCCTGGCGGGGCGACTCGAGCACGGTCTGGCGCCCTGGCGCGGCTCCCCGCGGACCCGCTTCGCGTTGCCGATGGCACGGACGCGCAGCCATTGGTACGAGCCGTGGGCGGATCCCGCGTCGCGCCGCGCCGCGGTCGAGGAGCATCTGCGGGGCGGCGGGTTCGTCGTCCGGGCCGGCGGGCCCTACGACCGCTGGGACCTGGAGCTGCGCACCGGGGCGCTCGCACGGGCCCGGGCGCTGCTCGTCGTCGAGGAGCACGGGCAGGGCCGGCAGCGCGTCCGGACCCGGGTGTTGCCGCACGTCTCGGTGGCGGCGGTCCTGGTCGTGCTCGTGCTGGAGGCGCTGGGATTCGCCGCGGGCAGCAGCGGCGCATGGGTCGTGGCGGCCGCCCTGGCCTTCGTCGGCACGGCGCTCGGCGCCTTGACCCTGCGCGACGCCGCCGCCGCCGTCGGGACGATCCTCGACGCGCTCGAGGCGCCCCCTACGCCCGAGCCGGTGGCGACCCAGCCGCGAGGGGTCCGAAGCCAGATGACGGCCGCCTCGACGAGGGCGGACGCGTGACGCCACCCCCGGTCGGCACCCCCCCGGTCACGGCGCGGGAGCTGTGGAGCTACCTCCCGCGCGTGCGCCCCTACATGGGGCCGTATCGCAAGCTGCTCGCGCTGGTCGTGCTGCTGACGACGCTCACGGCGGCGGTCGCGCTCGCGGAACCGTGGCCCCTGGCGATGGTTGTCGACACGGTGCTGGGCAACCATAGGCCGCTCGGACTCGTCGACCGGCTCATCGGCGAGGACAAGACGGCGTTGCTCGTATTCGCCGTCGGCCTCGCGTTCGGGCTCCAGGTCCTCGGCAATGCGCTCACTGTTCTGAGCAACTACGTCGGTGCAAAGGCCGAGCAGAACATGATCCTCGACTTCCGCAGCGAGATCTTCCAGCACGTCCAGAGCCTGTCGCCGAGCTTCCACGACGAGCGCCGCACGGGAGAGCTGATGGCGCGAATCAACTACGAGGCCGCCGCGATCGGCAACATCGTGATGATCTTCCCGCCGCTCGCGCAGAGCGTCCTGACGCTTGTCGGGATGTTCGTGATCGCGTTCCTCATCGACTGGGTCCTCGCGCTCGTGGCGCTGGGGATCCTGCCGTTGATCTACTGGTCGCTCGGGCTCTACTCCAAGCGCATCATCCCCCGGCTGCGAGAGGTCCAGAGCCTCGAGTGGCAGTCGCTCTCCATCGTCAATGAGGCGATGACGATGCTGCGCGTGATCGTGTCCTTCCGGCGCGAGGGCCACGAGCACCGCAAGTTCCGCGACCAGGGGCAGACGGCCGTGAACGCGCGTGTGGCACTGACGATGCGTCAGACGCTCTTCTCCCTCGGCGTCAACACGACGACCGCGCTCGGCACCTCGGTGGTCTTCGGCGTCGGCGCCTGGCGCGTGATGCACGGCGACCTGCGTACGGGCGAGCTGCTGGTCCTGATGTCCTACATCGCCGCTGTCTACCAACCGCTGGAGCAGATCTCGACGACGTGGGGAACGCTCAACCAGGAGCTGATCATGCTGCGCGGCTCGATGCTGCTGCTCGACCAGGAGACCGAGGTCGTCGAGCGCGCCGACGCGCGGACACTGGCCCCGGCTCAGGGCGCGGTCGCCTTCGAGAGGGTGAGCTTCAGCTACCCGGGGCGGCGGGGGACGCTGGTCGGGGTCGATGTCCAGGTCGAGCCAGGCCAGCGCGTCGCGGTCGTCGGACCGACGGGCGCCGGCAAGACGACGCTCATGAGTCTGCTGCTGCGGCTCTATGACCCGCACGCCGGCCGGGTGCTCGTCGACGGCGTCGACATCCGCGAGCTGACCCTCGATTCGCTGCGCGGGCAGGTCAGCGTCGTGATGCAGGACCCGATGCTGTTCTCCGGCACGATCGCCGACAACATCCGCTACGGGCGGCTGGCCGCGACCGGCGCCGACGTCGTGGCGGCGGCGCGTGCGGCAAACGCGCACGACTTCGTCATGCGCCTCGCCCACGGCTACGACACGGTTCTCGGCGAGCGCGGCGCACAGCTCTCGGGCGGGGAACGCCAGCGCATCTGCGTCGCGCGGGCGTTCCTGAAGGACGCACCGATCCTGATCCTGGACGAGCCGACGTCCTCGATCGACTCGCGCACGGAGCGCGTCATCATCGACAGCCTCCAGCAGCTGATGGAGGGCCGGACGACTTTCATAATCGCCCACCGGCTCTCCACCATCCGCCGAGCGGACCTGATCGTCGTGCTCGACCATGGACGCGTCGTGGAGCAGGGCACGCACGAGGAGCTGCTCCGCCATGGGGGCCTCTACAGCGAGCTCCACGAGGCGCAAGCCGACGACCCGCTCGCCGCGGCGCTCGACGCGGAGGCGATGGGATGACCCGCGTCGTCGTGCTCGGGATGATGACGAAGATGCCGGTGCCCGGGGTGGTGTGGCAGACGCTGCACTACCTCGAGGGCTTGCGCCGCTTGGGCTGCGACGTCTGGTACGTCGAGACCCATGGCCGCACGCCTTCGATGTTCATGCGACACGAGCACGACGACGGGTCCGCGCGGGCCGCGGCGTTCATCGAGACGACGCTGGGGCGCTTCGGCTTCGGCGACCGGTGGGCGTTCCACGCCCTGCACCACGACGGCCGCTGCTTCGGCAGGAGCCATCGCGAGCTCGAGGCGCTCTACGCCTCCGCAGCGTTGATCCTCAACCTGCACGGGGGCACGATGCCGCTGCCCGAGCTGGTCGCGACCGACCGCCTCGTCTACCTCGAGACGGACCCGGTCCAGCTGCAGGTCGAGCTCCACGACAACCGCCCGGAGACGGTCGAGTTCCTCGCGTCCCACCGCGCGTTCTTCACGTTCGCCGAGAATCTCGGGGCGCCCGACTGCCGGCTACCGATGGATGCCCGCTTCGCGTTTCGTCCCACGCGCCAGCCCGTGGTCCTCGACTGGTGGGAGCGTCGTGCCGGGCGCGGTGAGGCGTTCACGACGATCGGCAACTGGCGCCAGCAGTGGCGCGAGGTCCGCTTCCTGGGGGAGACCTACCACTGGAGCAAGCACCTCGAATGGGACCAGTTCATGGACCTCCCGGCGCGAACCGGCGCCGCCTTCGAGCTGGCCCTCAGCGGCTACGACGACGAGGACCGCGCCGGGCTGGAGGATCGCGGTTGGGGCGTGCGGCCGGCGATGGACATGAGCCTCGACGACTACCGCGACTTCGTGTGCGGATCGGCGGCCGAGATGACCGTCGCCAAAGACCAGAACATTCGTCTGCGCACGGGATGGTTCAGCGACCGGAGCGCTACCTACCTCGCCGCCGGTCGTCCCGTCATCACGCAGGACACGGCCTTCGGCTGCGCGCTGCCGACCGGGGATGGCCTGTTCGCCGTCTCCTCGGTCGACGAGGCGGCCGAGGCGGTGCAGCGGATCGCCGCCGAGCCCGAGCGCCACGAGCGCGCCGCCCGCGCCATCGCCCGCGAGCACTTCAGCCACGAGGCCGTGCTGCGCCCGCTGCTCGCGCACGTGGGGATGTCGCTGCCACCAGGAAGGCCGGCCTCGCCTACGGCGGTGCATCCCCGACCGGCCTCGACGCTCCCGGACGGCGTGCCGCTGGAGGTCGCCTCGCGGCGTCCGACGGTCCTCGCCCCCGCGACCGAGGTTGCCGCGCTCACCGCCCCAGTGCCGTCGCGTCCGGGCGAGCCGGAGCAGCCGGACGTCTCCATCGTCGTCGTCTGCCACGACGGCCTGCCCTTCACGAAGCTCTGCCTCGCTTCGGTGCTCGAGCACACCCCGCGCCCAGGGCTGGAGGTCGTCGTCGTCGACAACGCGTCATGCGACGGGACGGCGGCCTACCTGGGCGCTCTGGCTGCCCAGGCGCCGCGCGTGCGCGTTCTGCACAACACCCGCAACCGAGGATTTCCCGCCGCTGCCAACCAGGGGCTCGCGGCGGCACGCGGCGAGGCGCTGGTGCTGCTCAACAACGACGTCGTCGTCCCGGACGGCTGGCTCGACCCGCTCCTCGCCGGGCTGGTGGACCCGCGTGTCGGCCTCGTAGGTCCGACGACCAACCGCATCGGGACCGACGCGGAGATCGAGACGACGTACCGCACGCTGGCCGAGCTGCACGCGTTCGCGCGTGAACGAGCCGCCGCGCACGCCGGGGATTTGCGCGATGTGCGCATGGCGGCGATGTTCTGCGTCGCCATGCGCCAGCCGACCTTCACGCGCGTCGGCCCGGTCGACGAGGCCTTCGGGCTCGGCCTGCTCGAAGACGACGATTACGCCGAGCGCGTGCGCGCTGCTGGGTTGCGGGTCGTCTGCGCGGAGGACGGGTTCGTGCACCACTTCGGCGAAGCGTCCTTCGGCGCGCTCGTTAGTTCGGGCGCCCGCGACCGCATGCTGCACGACAACCGCCGGCGGTTCGAGGCGAAGCACGGCGAGCCTTGGCGCCCGTACGAGCGACGCCGTGGAGAGCGCTATGCCGAGGTGACGGATCGCATCCGGGCCGTCGTCGACAGCGCGTTGCCGCCGCATGCGACGGTCATCGTGGTCTCCCGCGGGGACGAGCGGTTGCTCGACCTCGTCGGACGCCGCGCCTGGCACTTCCCGCAGGAGGCCGGTGGGGTGTACGCGGGCCACCATCCCGGCGACAGCACGGAGGCCATCGCGCACCTCGAGGAGCTGCGCGCCCGCGGCGGTGAGTTCCTGCTGGTTCCCGCGACGGGGCTTTGGTGGCTAGATCACTACGGCGAGCTGGCCGAGCACCTCGACCGCTCGGCACGGCCCGTCGTTCGTGAGGACGGCACCTGCGTGATCTACGCGCTGGCGGGGGTGCCCGCGTGACGCCGCGCTGCGCGATCGTGATCCCCGTCCACGGCCGTTCTTCGCTCACGCGGCGCTGCCTCGACGCGTTGCGTGACGAGCCCGGGTTCGAGGAGGTCGAGACGGTCGTCGTAGACGACGGCTCGCCGGACGACACCGCGGCGGTGCTGGCGGCGTACGGCGAGGCGATCCACGTCCACGCCCGGGCGGAGGCCGGTGGCTTCGCGACCGCGTGCAATGACGCTGCCGCGCTCACCACGGCCCCGCTGCTGCTGTTCCTCAACAACGACACGGTCGGGCGGGCCGGTTGGCTGCAGGCCCTGCTCGCGGATGCGGACGCTCGCCCCGAGGCGACCGTGATCGGGGCGAAGCTGCTCTTCCCCGACGGCAGCGTTCAGCACGCGGGGGTGACGATCGGCCGCGACGGGCTGCCGCGCCACATCTACTCGGGCTTCCCCAGCGATCACCCTGCGGTGTGCCGCTCGCGGGCCTTCCAGGCGGTCACGGGCGCGTGCCTGCTCGTCCGCCGTGGCGCCTGGACGCAGGTGGGCGGCTTCGACACGGACTACCGCAACGGGTTGGAGGACACGGATCTCTGCCTGCGGCTGGGCGCCCTCGGCCACACCGTGCGCTGCTGCCACGAGAGCGTTCTCGTGCACCTGGAGTCGGCCACGCGCGGGCGTCGCGGGCCGGACCTCGACGCCGGGGTCGAGCGCTTTCGGGAGCGCTGGGGGGACCGGGTCAGGGCCGATGACCTGGAGCACTTCGCCGCCGACGGGCTGCTGCGCATCGACTACGCCGACACGCATCCGGTGCGGCTCACCGTCTCCCCGTTGCTCGCCACAGTGAACGACCGGTCCGAGGAAGTCGAGCGCCTGCTCGTGCGTCGCGCAACGCAAGTGAACGAGCTGCTGCGAGAGATCCTGCGGATGACCGTCGAGCTCGGGGCGCTCGGAGGCCGGGCGTCGGGCAACCCGGACGATGCGCCGCCTGGGCCGCCTGGGCCGCCTGGGCCGCCTGGGCCGGCCTGCGCCGACCACGCGGCGCTGCTGCACCGCGCGCACGAAATCGAGGCGCAGATCAGCGCGCTCCAGGAGCAGGTCGTCGCCGACCTGCCCGACTCGGCGCTCGCGACCATCGGATCGAGCCCGATGCTGGCCTACCGCCAACTCGTCGGCCGCCTGCGTCGCGTCGTCGACGAGACGGTCCCGCCCGGAACGACCGTCGTCGTCGTCTCGCGTGGGGATGACGAGCTCGTCGACCTCGGCGACCGCGCCGCCTGGCACTTCCCCCGGACCGAGCACGGCGAGTATTGCGGACACCACCCCGGTAACGGCACGGAGGCCGTCGCGCACCTCGAGGAACTGCGGGCGCGCGGCGGGCAGTACTTAGTGGTGCCGCGCTCCGCCTTCTGGTGGCTCGACTACTACGGGGATCTGGCGCGCCATCTGGACGAGCGCTGTCAGACGATCGTGCGCGATGCCGATACCTGCTTCGTGTACGCACTGACGGGAACGGGCGATGGCCCGGATCGCTGAACAGCACCGGCGCCCGCTCGACGCCGCGGAGTACGCCGGGATCGTGGAACGCACGCGCGCGGTCGTCGCCGCGGCCGTCCCCCCCGACGCGGCGGTCGCAGTCATCTCACGCGGCGACGAGGCGCTGCTGCTGCTCGGCGCGCGGCGTGGTTCCCACTTTCCGCGGGCGGCGAGCGGCGCGTACGCCGGTCACCACCCGCCCGACTCGGCCGCCGCCATCGCCCACCTCCAGGAGCTGTGTACCGGCGGGGTGCGCCACCTCGTCGTGCCGGCGACCGCGCGCTGGTGGCTCGACCACTACGAGGGCTTCGCTCGTCACCTCGAAGCCCAGTGGACACGGATCGCCGAGGACGGCGCATGCACCGTCTTCGCGCTCGAGCTGGCCGCCGTCGCGCCGGAACCCGCCGTCGCGCCGGACCCTAGGGTCGACGCTACGACGCTCGAGCGCATGCGCCGCTTTCTCGATGCCCTGCTTCCCGACGAGTGCCATGTGCTCCTCGCCGGGCACGGCTGGGACTCCCTGGAGCTCCGCGGCCGCGGCCTGCGGCGCTTGGAGGGCGATGCCGCCGCCGCCTTGGCCGAGGTCGAGGAGCAGCGCCGCGCCGGCGACTCGGCCTACCTCGTCGTGCCGCTGGCCGCTACGACCGGGTGGCTCGGCGAGCTGCTCGCCGCGGTGGAGCAGCGCCAGGCGACGCTCGCCCGGCGTGACGCGCTCGTGGCCGTTTTTGATCTGCAGGCAGCATCCACCGCGACCCACGGACGAGTCCCCGTATGAGCAAACGCAAGGTACTGTACGTCTCGCACAACCACCCGGTCCTGCACCCGGGCGGCGCCGAGGCCTACGCCTTGGAGCTCTACGAGCGGATGCGCAGCACGGATGGGTGGGAGCCACTGTTCCTCGCGCGTATCGGCCCGAATGTCGCCATGGACCGCACAGCGCGCCCCGGAACGCCGTTCAGCAGTGTCGGCGAGGATCCGAACCAGTACTTCCTCTTCACGGAAACGCAGCACTTCGACTTCTTCAAGATGACGTCAACGGACAAGGCGCTCTACACGCGCCATCTCACGGCGTTCCTCGAGGCGCACCGGCCGGATGTCGTGCACTTCCAGCACACGCAGTTCATCGGCGTGGACATGATCTCGCTCGTTCGCCGCGTACTGCCGCAGGCGGCGATCGTCTACACACTCCACGAGTTCCTGCCGATCTGCAACAACAATGGCCAGCTCGTGCGCACGATGAACGGCGAACGCTGCATGGAGTCGTCGCCCCGGCGCTGCCACGAGTGCTTCCCGCACATCGCCCAAGAGGAGTTCTTCCTGCGCAAGCGTTTCATCCAGACGCATTTCGACGCGGTCGACCTCTTCACCGCGCCGAGCCGCTTCCTGATGCAGCGCTACATCGACTGGGGTATCGCGCGCGAGCGGATCGTGTTCGAGGACTATGGTCGCCGGCGTCGCGCCCGTGTCTCGGAGCCGTCCCCGAGTCGTGCCCCGAACCGGATCGGCTTCTTTGGCCAGATCAGCCATTTCAAGGGCGTCAACGTGCTCCTGCGCGCCATGAACCTGCTCGCCGCCGATGGAATCGAGGCACACTGCTGGCTGCACGGGGCCAACCTCGAGCTGCAGCCGGAGCCGTTCAAACAGGAGTTCGGCGACCTGCTGGCCACCGCCGAGGACAGCGTGACGTTCGTCGGCCGCTACGACCACAAGGACCTGCCTAGCCTCATGCAGGACCTCGACTGGATCGTCGTGCCGTCCATCTGGTGGGAGAACTCGCCCCTAGTCATCCAGGAGGCCTTCCTGCACGGCCGGCCCGTCATCTGCAGCGACATCGGTGGGATGGCGGAGAAGGTGACGCACAACGTGAACGGCCTGCACTTCCGTGCCGGCGACCCGCGCAGCCTCGCGGCCGCCCTGCGCGAGGCGGTCACGAACCCACGCCTCGCGCGCCGGCTGCGCGCCAACGCGCCGCCGGTCTTCGACATCGAGGAGCACATCACGAACCTGATGCGGCTGTACCACCAGCTGGGTGGCCAGCGGTCGATCGAGATGTCGGCCTGATGTTCCAGACCCAGCACTCCGCGCACCAGCCAGGCCGCGCGACCGGTGTCGTCGGCACCGACGGGCCGCACCTGAGCCACACCGCGTGGCTGAGCGAACGGGTGCTGCTCATCGTCGCGGCATTCGAAGCCCGGGAGCCCATCGTCGACGCGGGGGCGCTCGAATGGTCGCTCCAGTTCGGCGACACCGCGCCCGAGGCGGCGGAGGGGCTCGTGCTCGCGAGCGGGGACGGCACCGTCGTCCTGGTGCTGGCGCGCGTCGCCGGTGCCGTCCGCGTCGGGGCGACTCCGCCGGGCCTCTGCCTAACGCTCGGCTCGACCCGTCTCCTGGCTTCCTCGGCGGATCTCGCCGGCGTGCTCGTCGACCTGCGCACCCTCGTACGCGAGAGCCTGGCAGGGCTCGATCCGGCCGCACGCGCCCCGATCGTCCCGTGGCTCGCAAGCGCGACGGCGCTGCACGCCGACGCGGACGGCGGAGCCTACTCGCTCAGCCGCTCGCTCCACCAGGCGCGCGAGTCGCTCCGCGAGCCGCGCCGCGCGTGCCTGATCGCGCCCGACGAGCCACGTGGCCTGCAGGTCGACACACTTCTGGGCATCGACGCGAGGACGTACTGGGTCAAGGGCTGGGCGAGAGACGCGGACGCGCGCCTCAGCGGCCTCACCGCGGTCTCCCCCGAGGGCGGGCGCGGGGAGTTCCTCGAACGGGCTTTGCGACTGGCGCGCCCGGACGTCGAGCAGTTCTACGCGGCGGGTGCGGCCGGCAACGTCGAGGAACGAAGCGGCTTCGTGGGGCTCGTCGAGCTCGACGCTCCGAGCCGGCTCCAGACGGGGTGGATCATCGAGCTGAGCGACGCCCTTGGCGAATCGATCGAGGTCGAGGCCCCCGTCGTCGTCCGTGATCTGGATGCCGTGCGGACCTCGATCCTGACCGACTTCGCGCTTGCCCGGCGGCCGGACGACCCGGCACGCGCGGTCCTGTTCGAGCCGGCCCTCGCGCGCCTGCAGGCGCGGCTGGCGGCGGAGGTCCGGGTGGACCGCGTCCAGACGTACGGCCAGCTCGCGGCCGATCCCGACGTCTCCGTGATCGTCCCGCTGTACAGGCGGATCGACTTCCTCGAGCACCAGCTCACGCAGTTCGCACGCGACCCGGAGATGAGGTGCGCGGACGTCCTCTACGTGCTCGACTCACCCGAGGACGCAGAGGCGCTGGAGCGCCTCGCACCGGAGATGCACGCCCTTACCGGCGTGCCGTTCCGGGTGGTGACGCTCGCACGCAACGCCGGTTTCTCGGGCGCCAACAACGCCGCCGCCGGGTTCGCCCGCGGCCGCAAGTTGGTGCTGCTGAACTCCGACGTGCTGCCCGACCGCCCAGGCTGGCTCGGCACGATGGCGCGCTTCTTCGACGCGACGCCCGGCATCGGCGCGCTGGGCGCCAAGCTGCTCTACGAGGACGACTCGCTCCAGCACGCCGGGATGCACTTCCTCCGCAGCCCCGGTTCCACGACCTGGGAGAACATGCACTACTACAAGGGCCTGGCCCGGACGTCACCCGGGGCGAACGTTGCCCGCCGGGTCCCGGCGGTCTCGGGTGCGTGCCTGATGATCGAGCGCGAGCGCTACGAGCAGCTGGGCGGGCTCAGTGGCCGCTTCGTGCAGGGCGACTACGAGGACTCGGACCTCTGCCTGCGGCTTCGCGAGGAGGGCCTGGATTCCTGGTACCTACCGGACGCCGAGCTCTACCACCTCGAGGCCCAGTCCTACCCCACCGAACTGCGCCGCGCCACCTCCGCCTACAACACGTGGCTGCACAGCCACCTGTGGGGAGAGCGGATCGCGGACCTGATGGCGTCGACCGACGAGGAGATCCAGCCGTGAGCTACGAGGACGCCCCGACACTCCGCCCGCGGCTGCGCGAGATCCTCGCCGCCGCCCTCGCCGGGCGCTATGGCGAGGAGGCCGTCGACCCGGGCGCGGCGGTTGTGCTCCCCTCCGCCGAGGTGCTGCGCCGGATCGGCGCGCTCGGCCACATCGCGCTGCCCGGTCGGCGCGTGCTCGACCTCACGGATGGCATCGCCGACCTCGCGCGGGCGGCGCGGGCCGCAGGCGCGGACCTCGTCGATGTCGTCATGCCGGACGAGGACAGGCTCCGCATCGCGCGGATGCTGTGCGTGCTGCAGGACGTCCAGCGCGTCTCGTTCTTCGAAGGCGACGCGGCGCTCGCGTCGACCTACGCCGATGAGTACGACGTCATCCTCGCCTTCGGCCAGCTCGGGTGCATCGCGCCGATCCTGCCACGCATCGCCCAGAACCTCCGCGGCGTGCTCGTCACCGACCTGGCCGACGGCGACCGCCACGGCGCCGAGGCGCTCGCCGAGACGCTTCCGGCGCGCGAGACACTGTTGCCGTCGGGCGACGGCTCGCCACCGACCGTGGCCTGCGCAGCCGACGCGGAGAGGCTCAACGACTACCTCGCGCCGACGGCGGCGTCTGCGGCATGAGCACGGTGAGCCACGACCTCGGCGAGCAGCTCCGCACGCTTATAACCTCCGGGCTGGAGGCGCCGTACACCAGTCACTCCGGCTTCGACGGGACCGCCACCGGGAACCACTACCAGTCCGTCGCCGTGGGCGCCCAGGCCACGGAGGGCTTCCGCGGCGATCGCGCGGGCGTGCTTGACTGCCTTGACTTCCGCGGCCGGAAAGTCCTGGATCTCGGCTCGAACCTGGGCGAGATGAGCCGCTCCGCCCGCACCCGTGGTGCTCGCCTCGTCGACGGAGTCGAGTACGACCCGTTCTTCGTGGAACTGGCACAGCTGATAACGGCCTACAACGGACAGAGCCGGGTCTCCTTCCGCCAGGGCGACATCACCGATCCCGCCCTCTACGGCGAGCGCTACGACCTCGTCATGGCGTTGTCCGTGTTCCACTATGTCTCGCGGGTCATCGATCAGCTCGCGGAGATCACGGACGTCCTGATAATCGAGACGCACAAGCTCCATGGCAACTTCGACGGCGGCTACCTGCTGCCGGTCCAGGAGCGGTTCCCCGCGATGCGGGTCCTCGGCCAGACCGATTGGGGCCAGCTCGGCGACGGCAGCGAGATGCGGCTGGTGATCCTGTTCGCAAAGGATCGCGAACGGCTCGACGACGTCCTCGGCTCGCCGCAGGCGTGGGCCCGTTCGCCGTCCGCTCCTGCGGCGAGGCGCACGGAGCGCACGATCGACCCGGCGCTCAGCTCGACGCACTCGGCGTTCTTCGAGGCGTGGGACTACGCGACGGCGGAGGAGTTGCTGGCGGCCGTCCGGTCGACGCAGATCCCGGTCGAGGCGTTCGCCGCCAACCGCAACGTCTCTCGGCACGGGTACAGCGGCTGGGCCTACTGGCTGCTGTACCTCAAGGGCTGGATGCACTACCGCGAGACCGGCGCAGCCGGTCCCGGCAACCCGTACTTCGACTACATGACCGCTCACTACGTGCCCGTCATGACCGCTGACTACGTGCCCGACGGCGCTGATGCGACGATCGGGCGCGAGCTGCGCGATCCGGCGGTCGCCGAGCAGGTGATCCGGCGCCGCTTCGCCGATCTCGACCGCTTTGAGGCGGAGCGGATCGACGGCGTGGCGGCCGACATGGCGCCGATCCGCGCGACCGTGGGCCCGATCGCGCCTCCCAGCCCATTGAAGCTCGTGGAGCGCACGCGCGGCGAGACGATCCTGGCACGCCGCATCGACGGCTGGCACCGGCTGTTCGGCGCCCGCCTGCTCGGGGTGCCGGCACTGCGCGTCGAGATCGTCGAGGAGCCGCGCTCGTTGCCGCCGCTGCAAGGGGCCGTCGAGGCGTTCGCGATCGAGGAGGGTGTGGTCTCGGCTGCTGGCTGGTGCCTGCATCCCCACACGGCACTCGACGCGATAGAGCTGCGTCGCGGCGGCGAGACGGTCGCGCTGGCGATCCCGCACGAGCGCGAGGACGTCGCCCTCGCGCATGTGGGCGTCGCGCACGCCCGCTCCACAGGGTTCGCGCTCGAGGGGAAGCTCCGCGACTGGGCCGACGAGCCGACGCGCTTCGAGCTGCTCGGCATCTGCGACTGGCTGCCGGTCGGGCGCATGCGGATCGACTTCGAACCGGGCATGCTCGTGACCCCCGCGCCGCCGGCCGATCTGCTCGCGCACATCTATGGCAGCGGCGACCTCACACGGCTCGTGCTGCGCACCGCGCTGGCGTCGAACGCGCTGCTCGATGCGGTCGAACCCTACAGGCAGCTCGAGACGTTCCGGGACGCCGTCCACTGGGACGCCGGCTGCGGGCTGCTCTTGCCGCTCGCCGCGCGCCGGCTTCTGCGCGCGACGCTGACGCCGCTCGTCGAGGACCCGGCCGCACGCGCCTGGGTCGAAGACGCGGGGCGCGCGGGACCGCCGGTCGCGATCAGCCAGGAGGCGCCGACGGAGCTCGCGGACGGTGCCGCCGACCTCGTGCTGCGCGATCGCCCGCTCGCGGTGCTGTCATACGATCAGCTCGTGGCGTGGCTCGTCGAATTGCGGCGTGTGCTGCGCCCCGGTGGCTACGCGGCGCTGGTGACGGGCTGGGCAGAGGCGGAGCGCGCCACGATGCTCGAGCTGTGCGGGGCGTGGCTAGATGTCGTCGGCGCCAGGACGGCCGCCGCCTGGGCGGGTGGGCACGTCGTCGTCCTGCGCCGGCCGTGACGCCGCCGATCGGAGCCACATGGCCGCGACGATCGCCGTAGCCGGGGGACTCGCCCAGCGTCCGCGCCGGGGCGGCCACGCGTGGGTGTTCCTGACGTGGCTGCTCGGCCTGCGGAGACTCGGCTGGGACGTCGTCTTCGTCGACCGCCTCGAGCCGGCGTGGATCGGGGAGCCCGTCGAGGGATCCGCACCGGCGCGCTGGCTGTCGGAGGTGATGCACCACTTCGGCCTCGCGGGCGATTGGGCACTCCTGCACGACGGGACGCGGACGTTGGGCCTCACCCGCCAGGACCTCGCCGACCGGCTCGACGACGCCGCGCTGCTGATCAACGTGATGGGGTACCTGGACGACCCCGACCTGCTCGCGCGCCCCGCGCGGCGCGCGTACCTCGACCTCGACCCAGGCTGGCCGCAGATGTGGCGGAACCTCGGGCTCCACGACGGCCTCGGGGGGCACGACGCCCACGTAACCGTCGGACGCAACGTCGGCCTCGACATCTGCGCGATCCCGACGTGCGGAATCGACTGGATCGCGACTCCGCCCCCGGTCCTGCTCGACGCGTGGCCCGCGCAGCCGCCGCCGTCCGACGGCGCGGGCGCGTTCACGAGCGTGGCGACGTGGCGCGGCCCAAACGCCCCGATGGACTACGAGGGCCGGCGCTACGGCGTCCGAGCGCACGCGTTCCGCGCCCTCGCGAGCCTCCCGCGCGAGACGGACGCCACGTTCAGGGTCGCGCTCGACATCGATCCCGCCGACGAGGACGACCGCGCGCTGCTGGAGGCCGGCGGGTGGGAGCTCGCAGACCCGCTCGCCGTGGCCGGCGACCCAGATGCTTACCGCGACTTCGTGCAGGGCTCGCGCGCGGAGCTCATGGTCGCGAAGGACCTCTACGCTCGGACGTGCTCGGGCTGGTTCAGCGATCGCAGCGCCGCCTACCTGGCCTCGGGCCGTCCCGTGCTCGCACAGGACACGGGCTTCCCGGCCGGTCGCAACGGCGGTCTCCTGACCTTCTCGACTGCCCAGGAGGCGCGGGCGGGCGTCGCGGAGCTGCTGCGCGATCCCGCCGGGCATGCAGTCGCGGCACGGGTGCTCGCCGAGGAGCGCTTCGCCTCCGACCGCATCCTCGGTGAGCTGCTCGAACGGCTGGAGGTCACATGACCGCCATGGCTGTGCGTCGACTCAACTGGGGCTGCGGGACGCATCCCGAGCCGGGGTGGATCAACTCCGACAGCAAGGAGGGACCCGGGATCGACCTGTCGTGCAACATCCGCGGCGGCCTGCCGCTCGACGACGACAGCATCGATTACGTCGTCTCGATCCACGCGCTGCCCGAGGTATCGCTGCCCGAGCAGGTGCCGGTGCTTGAGGAGCTGCGCCGCGTCCTGGTCGGAGGCGGCGTGCTGCGACTCGCGCTGCCTGACCTCGACCGCGGCATCCGCGCCTATCAGGCCGGAGCTGCCGACTACTTCCTCGTCTCCGACGAGGAGGCGCGATCGCTCGGTGCGAAGTTCGTCACCCACATGCTCTGGCACGGCTATACCCGCACGCTGTTCACCGCCGACCTGATCGAGGAGCTGCTCGGCAAGGCCGGCTTTGCGCGCGTCCGCCATTGCCGCTTCCGCGAGACGACGTCCGGCATCCCGGAGATCGTCTCGCTCGACAACCGAGAGCGCGAGAGCCTGTTCGTGGAGGCGTGGAAGTGAGCGTGGGCATCGACGTCGTCGAGGTCGTGCCGGCGGCGCACGACGAGCGGCTCTGGGGCAGGCACCTCGACGCACCGCGGCCGGGCGACCGAAGCCGCGACGGCGTCATCGAGGTGGTTGGCTGGGCCCTCGGGCGCAGCGCGCCCGCCGTGCGCGTCGAGTTCGTCAGCGGCGACGTCGTCGTCGGGTCGACGCGCACGACACTCCGGCGGCCAGACTTGCAGGAGGCCTTCCCTGAGGCATCCGATCGCGACGGCGGCGGATTCCGGGCGCAGCTCAACCTCGTCGGCGAGCAGGTGGGCGAGCTGGCGCTCGTCGCGGTCTTGCGGGACGACACGCGCGTCCCGATCGGGCGCATCGTTGCGCGGCCGCGCTGGCGGGAGACCACCGAACCGGGCGACATGGCGCTCGTCTCCGTCGTGATCCCCTGCTTCAACCACGCCGCCTACCTCGACGAGGCGATCCAGAGCGTGCTTGCGCAGACGTACCCGCACTTCGAGATCGTCGTCGTCGACGACGGCTCGACGGACAACACCGCCGATGTCGCCGGGCGCCACGCCGGCGTCCAACTCCTCAAGCAGGGCAACCAGGGCCTGTCGGCCGCCCGCAACGCGGGCCTGGCCGCCAGCTCGGGCGAGTTCGTCATCTTCCTCGACGCGGATGACCGCCTTAAGCCGCGCGCGCTCGAGGTCGGCCTGCGCACGCTGCGGGCGCACCCAGGGTGTGCCTTCGTCTCCGGTCAGGTGGAGCTGACGCACGGCGACGGGTCGCTGATGCGAGCCGCGCAGCACCGCATCGTCGACCGGGACCACTACCGGATGCTGCTGCAGGGCAACCCCGTCCTGAGCCATGCGACGGTCGTGTTCCGCCGGCAGGTCCTCGAGATCATCGGCGGATTCGATCCGGCGCTCGAGGCGTGCGAGGACTATGACCTCTACCTGCGCATCGCTCGTCGGTTCCCCGCCTACACCCATGAGGAGTGTGTGGCCGAGTACCGCCGTCATGGCGCCAACATGCACCGCGATCCGGCGCGCATGCTCGTGGGCGCGTTGAAGGCGCTGCGCAAGCAGAAGTCCAAGGCGCGGGGCACGAAGGCTGACGGCGCGGCCTACAAGCTCGGCGTCGCGCACTGGCGGCGCGAGTTCGGGGGACAACTCGTGGACGACCTCGTCGATCGCTTCGCTGCACGCGACTACGGGCGCGAGACGCGACGGCGCCTGCGCACCCTCGCCCGCTGGTACCCGCAGGGGGTGCGCCAGCTCCGCACGGGCCGCCCGAATGCGGCGACCCCCGTGCGAGGGCGGGTGCGCACGGGATCGCCAGGTCTCGGCCACGTTCGCTGGGGCCACCTGCGTCGGTTGGACCCGATCGGCGTGGACTTCGGCTACGAGCGAGGTACGCCCGTGGATCGCCGCTACATCGAGGGCTTCCTCGAGCGACATGCCGACGACGTGCGTGGCCGGGTTCTGGAGGTCGCTGACGCCGCCTACACGCGTCGCTTCGGAGGTGCGCACGTGACGGCGTCGGAGGTGATCCACCTGTCCCGCGACAACTCCGAGGCGACGATCGTCGCGGACCTCACGGAGGCGGACGACATCCCCGACGCGTCCTTCGACTGCATCATCATCACAGAGACCCTCCAGATGATCTACGACGTGCGCGCCGCGGTCGCGACGCTCGAGCGCATCCTGCGCCCGGGGGGTGTCGTGCTCGCGACGTTCCCCGGCATGACGCAGATCGACGACGGCGACGCATGGTGCTGGGGCTTCACCGTGCGCTCGGCACGCCGACTGTTCGCCGAGGCCTTCGGCGAGGACAACGTGGAGATCGAGGCGCGCGGCAACGTGCTCGCAGCGACCGCGTTCCTCCACGGGATCTCCGCGGAGGAGCTCACGCCCGAGGAGATCGATCACCCCGACCCGAACTACCCGATATCGATCCACGTGCGCGCCGTCCGTCCGGGGCGACCGCACGGGTGGTGGCACGCGAAGGCGCAGCTGTGAGCGACCGGGCACTCGTCTCCGTCGTGATGTGCTTCCTGGACGCGGAGCACTTCATCGAGGAGGCCATCGAGAGTGTCTTCGCGCAGACGCACGGCCGCTGGGAGCTCGTCCTGGTCGATGACGGCTCACGCGACCGCTCGACCGAGATCGCGCGCCGCTACGCGCGCAATCGGCCGGACCTCGTGCGCTACGTCGAGCACCCAGGGCACCGCAACCGCGGCAAGAGCGCGAGCCGCAACGCCGGCATCGCGGCCGGAGCGGGCACGTATGTCGGCTTCCTGGACAGCGACGACGTGCTGCTTCCGCATGCGCTCGCGACGCTCGTCGCAGCGATGGAGGAGGCGCCTGGGGCGGCCGTCGCCTACGGGCGCACGGAGATGTGGTTCTCCTGGCCGGGGAACCCGGACGGCCGCACGCCGGCGTGGGACTTCGAGTCAGAGCTGCCGGCCCGCGGCGGAACCGTGGTGGCGGCCGGAAGGCTGCTCCCGGTGCTCGTGCGCGAGGACGACGTCCTGCCGTCCGTCTGCAGCGCGCTGGTGCGCCGCGCGGCGTTGGAGACGACCGGCGGCTGGGAGCCGTCGTTCGTCGACGTCTACGACGACTTCGTCCTCTGGACGAAGCTCTTCGCCGAGCACGACGTGCTGATCGTCGACGAGAAGCTCTCCCGCTACCGCAAGCACGAGGCCAGCTCCTGTGAACAGGCGACGCGCAACGGCGAGTGGAGCCCTGTCGACCTCAACGTCGCGCGCTACCGCTACTTGGCGTGGATGGAGCACTGGCTCACACGGCGGCGACTCGGCGACGCGGAGACCTGGCGCGCCCTCGACGCGTCGCTTCAGCCCTACCGGCACCCCACCGCACCAGTGGAGGTCGAGGAGGTCGAGCCGCTGGTGGCGCCTGGCGTCCATGCGCACCTCGATCACCCCCGGCCCGGCTTCCGGACGCGGTCGCACAGGATCCCCATCGGGGGCTGGCTCGCCGGGGAGGAGTACCCGCTCGCGGTCGAGTTCGTCGCCGATGGGCGTCGCGTGAGCCATGTCGCCCTCGACGCCCGCCGACCGGACGTCGCCGCGATGCTCGGGCTCGGCCGCGGCGGCGACCGGCATGGCTTCCTCGGCGAGATCGCGCTCGCCGGCGCAGAGGCCCAGGAGATCGAGGTGTCGGCGGTGCTACGGGACCAGCGGCGCGTTCCGCTCGCCCGCGTGCGTGCGCGCCGCGTCTTGCGGCCGGAGGATCGGCGTCTGGGAGCGCCGACCGTCTCGGTCGTGATCGTGTGCAGCACGGAGGCCAGGGAACTCGACGTCGCGATCGAGCGCGCGCTCGCCCAGGACCATCGTCCTCTGGAGGTCGTCGCGGTGGACGACGGCTCTTCCAGCGCGCTCGAGCAGATCGCACTGGCGTATCCGGGGGTGCGCTACGTCCGCCGTCACGGCGAGGGCCTCGTCGCCGCGCGGCGCGCGGGACTCGAGCGCAGCCAGGGCGAGCTCGTGCTGTTCCTCTCCCCGCACGACCGCCTGCTGCCCACGGCGATCTCGGCGGCGCTCGCGCGACTCGCGCAACGCCCCGAGTGCGGGTGGGTCGTCGGATCCGGCGGCGACCGGCCGCTCGACCACGCGACGCTGCTGCACGACGGGCCCGCGAGCGGCCCGACGCTCTACCGCCGCGTCGCGATCGTGGCTTCCGGCGGGATCCCGGACGCGCCGCCCGGACTCGAGGACGGCGCGCTCCAGGTCGCCGTCGCCCGTGAGCTGCCGGGCATCGCGATCGCCGATCCGATGCTGGCCGCGCCGTCACCCCCGCGGCCTGCGGCCCCGGGGGCGGAGCGAACGCTGCTGCGCGCGCAGCGAAAGCACGCGAAGGGCGAGCGCGAGCGGCAGGCGCTCATCGCCGCGGCGGCCCGACTGGCGCACGCCGACGCCGACCGCACGCGGCGACCGCTGCGCCGCCGGCGCCGCGCATACGCGCGGGGACGCGCACTGATCCTGCTCTACCACCGTGTCGCCGAGCTCCCGGCTGATCCGTGGGCTCTCGGCGTCGGGCGCGCGCGTTTCGCGGAGCAGCTCGCCGTCCTGCGCTCGGAGGCGACGGTTCTGTCGCTCCAGGAGATCGTCGAGCGCGTCGGCAGCGGCGGCCTGCCCGAGCGCGCGGTCGCCGTCACGTTCGACGACGGCTACCGCGACAATCTGCTCGACGCGCTCCCCGAGCTCGAGGCGGCCCGCGTGCCGGCGACGTTCTTCCTTACCGCCGGCCCAGAGACGCGGACGCGCGAGCTCTGGTGGGACGAGATCGAGCGCGTCCTGCTCTCGCCCGGCAGCCTGCCGCCCAAACTGCGGCTCCTGGTCGGCGGTCGCCGGTTCGCGTGGGACTTGGCCGACAGCGCGACGCTCGACGAGGCCGCCGCGAAGCGGACGGCGGCCTGGCGCATCGGGCAGGCGCCGCCCACGCCGCGCCACGCGGCGTACGAGGCACTGTGGGAGGCGCTCTTCCCGCTGGCCGAGTCGGCACGTGTGCCCGTGCTCGACGAGTTGCTCGCCTGGGCGGGCGATCCGGGCACGATGCGCGAGACGCACCGCCTGCTCGACGCGGAGGAGGTCGCCACGCTCGCCCGCAGCCACGCGGCAGAGGTCGGCGGCCACTCCATCACGCATCCGCGCCTCTCCTCGCAGCGCCCCATGCTGCAGGAGGTCGAGATCGCCCACGGCAAGGCGATCCTCGAGGAGGTCACCGGCCGCCCGCTCCGCCACTTCGCCTATCCATTCGGCGGGCTGCGCGACTACACCGGCGCGACCGCCCGGATGGTCGCCGATGCCGGCTACGCCTCGGCGTCGGCCACCTGGGAGGGCTTGGCCCACGCCGCCTCGGACCCCTTTCAGCTCCCGCGCGTGCAGGTGGGCGACGTCGCCGGCGAGACGTTCGCCGCGCACCTGGCCAGATGGTTCGAGCGCTGAGCGCCGCAGTGTCGGTCATCATCGTGGCAGGAGCGCTCGCGAACAAGCACGGCAACGGCGGCGAGGCGTGGGTGCGGCTCACCTGGGCCCTCGGGCTGCGACGCCTAGGGCACGAGGTGGTGCTCGTGGAGCAGGTCGACGAGGTGGGGGCGGCCAGTCGGGCCTGGTTCGAGACCGTGGCGACGCGGTTCGGCATGGGGTCGGACGCCTGTCTCGTCCATGGGGACGGGCCCGTGACGACCGGGCTGGCGTTGGACGAGTTGCTGGCACGCGCCGACGGCGCCGCACTGCTCGTGAACCTGTCCGGCCACCTGACGCTCCCGGAGGTCCTCGAGCGCGTGGCGATCCGCCTCTATGTCGACCTCGACCCGGGCTATACCCAGCTCTGGGCCGCGGCGGGGAACCGCGGCGCGCGGCTCGACGGCCACGACGCCTTCGCGACGGTGGGAACGAACATCGGCGGTGCGGGTTGTCCGTTGCCGACGGCGGGGGTGCCGTGGATCCCCGTCCTCACCCCGGTCCTGCTCGACGCTTGGCCCGCCGGCCCGCCTCCGGTCGGCGGCGCCTTCACGACGGTCGCCTCGTGGCGAAACGCCCTGGGCACGATCGAGCACGAGGGCCGCACGTATGGCTCGAAGGCCCACGGCTTCCGTCGCATCGTGCAGCTTCCCCGATATGTGGACGCCCGCTTCGAACTCGCGCTCGACGTCCATCCAGCGGACCGTGCCGACCGCCGCTCGCTCGAGCGACACGGATGGGCACTCGCCGACCCGCGTTCGGTGGCCGGTTCACCCGAGGCGTTCAGGGACTACCTGCGTGGCTCGCTCGCGGAGTGCTCCGCGGCCCAGCCCCTCTACGCCGGTACGCGGAGCGGGTGGTTCAGCGACCGCACCGCCCACTATCTCGCCTCGGGCCGTCCTGCGCTCATCGAGGACACGGGCCTCGGGGAGCAACTCCCCCTCGGCCAAGGGCTGTTGACGTTCCAGACGATCGAGGAGGCGGCGGCGGGCGCTGCGGCGATCCTCGCGGAGCCGGAGCGCCACGGCCGCGCCGCGCGCGCCTTCGCGGAGCGGCATCTGGACTCGGACGTCGTGCTCGGCGGCCTACTGCGCGAGCTCGGGATCGGGCCGTGAGCCTGCGCGTCGTCCTGGGCGGGATGGTGGCGAGTGTGCCGGGCCACGGCGGCGCGACCTGGGCCGCTCTGCAGTACGCGATAGGGCTCCGTGCGCTCGGGCACGATGTGATGCTCATCGACGAACTGCACCATCCGGGGGATCCCGCCGCCTCCGCACGCTGCATGGCCGACGTCGTGGGTACGTTCGGGTTCGACGGCCGTGCCGCCCTACTGACGGGCGGCGGCCACGCGCTCGGCGTTCCGTACGCGCGAGTCCAGGCCTTCGCATCGGGCGCCGACCTGTTCGTGAACCTGGGTGGGACCGTTCGCGACCCCGATGTCGTCGGCGCGGCCCGACGCCGCATGCTCGTCGACCTCGATCCCGTCTTCACGCAGCTGTGGCACGCGGTGGACGGCGTCGACGTGGGACTGGGCATGCACGACCGCTTCGCCTCTGTCGGGTTGCGGCTCCACGCGCGGGAGTGCGCGGTGCCCGACTGCGGCGTCGCGTGGACGCCAACGCTGCCGCCGGTTGTGCTCGACCGCTGGCCGGTCGCACATGCGGAACCGACCGGAGGAATCACCGCAATCGGGAACTGGCGCTCATACGGGACGATCGAGCACCGGGGGGTGCGCTACGGGCAGAAGGCGCACAGCGTGCGCGCGCTCATCGATCTGCCGCAGCGAACCGAGGAGCCGCCGCGTTTCGCGGTGCTGATCGACCCGAGCGAGACGCAGGACCTCGCGGCGCTGCACGCGAATGGCTGGGCCCTGATCGACGCCGCCCGGGAGACGGCGACGCCGGCGGCGTACGCGCGCTTCGTGCGCGCATCCGCGGCCGAACTCGGCATCGCGAAGGAGGGATATGTCGTGAGTCGCTGCGGCTGGTTCAGCGATCGCAGCGCCTGTTACCTCGCATCGGGTCGCCCCGTGATCGCACAGCGCACGGGGTGGGAGCACGTGCTTCCCGAAGGCGAGGGGCTGCTGGGCTTCGACTCCGCCGCGGAGGCGGCTGAGGCAATGGCCGCCGTGCGCGCCGAGCCAGCGCGCCACGCGGTCGCGGCGCGGGCGATGGCCGAGGAGTACTTCGACGCGCGCCTGGTCCTGTCCATGCTCGTCGAGGCCGGTCTCGATGGCTGAGGACGACGCATTGATGGCGGCGCTTGAGACCGCGCTCGTGCCTCCTGTGCGCCTCGTCGCGCGACGGCCGTCGCCGTACGCGTCGAGCTTCCCACTCGAGCAGCTCGAGGTGGAGACCGGCGCGGGCTTGCGTCACGCGCTTGTATGGAAGGACGTGAGTCCCGGGGCGCTGCTACCGGGCGGCCGCCGCGCGCGCGGCGCCGGCGCCGATGGGCCCTCGCGCGAGCCGGCCGCCTACGACCTGCTCGCCGGCGCCGGCCTCGGCACTGCGGCGCGCGTGGCCGCTGTGCACGAGGCGGGTCTCGCGTGGCTCTTCCTGGAGGCCGTCGACGGCGCACGGCTCGAGCACGTCGGCGACGTGGGTGCCTGGCGTGGGGTCGCGGGCTGGCTCGCCGACGCGCACGGCGCCTTGGCGGCGCGCGCGGCTGACGCCACGTGGCTGCCCGCCTGGAGCCCTCCCGACCCCGACGCGCTGCGCGAGGCCGGTGATCGCCGGATCCGCGCGCTCGCCGGCTCGGTGGCTGCGGCTCGCGCCCGCAGTGAGTCAATCGCGGCAACGGTCGTCCACGGCGACCTGTACCCAGCCAACGTGCTCATCGGCGGCGAGGGCCGCGTCTGCGTGCTGGACTGGGAGACGATCGCACGGGGACCGGCGCTGATCGACCTCGCCGCGCTGACTGCAGGCCGCTGGGACAGGCCCGACGAGGCGCTTGCCGAGGACTATCGCCGCGCCCTGGCCGACCCGCCGGCCGCCTCCGAACTCCAGGCGGAGCTCGACGCATGTCGCCTTCTGATCGCCGCTCGCTGGCTGTCCGCGCCCACGGCGTGGACGCCGCCGCCCGAGCAGGCGCGTGACTGGCTCTCGGATGCCGAGCTGATCGCACGGAGGCTGCGAGCATGAGCGGGCGCCGTCTCATCGTCAACGCCGACGACCTCGGGCTCAGCGGGGGTGTGAACCGCGGGATCGCCCGCGCCCACGAGCACGGCATCGTCACCAGCGCGAGCCTGATGGTCCGCCGCCCAGCGGCCGAGGGCGCGGCCGCATATGCGCGCGCACACCCGTCGCTCGGAATCGGGCTCCACGTCGACCTGGGCGAGTGGCGCTACACGGGTGGGACCTGGATCGCGGCCTACGAGGTGGTGCCCGCGGGCGACGCGGACGCCGTCGCCGCGGAAGTTGCCGCGCAGCTCGAGCGCTTCACGGGCTTGATCGGCCGCACGCCGACGCACCTCGACTCCCACCAGCACCTCCACCGCGACGAACCCGTGCGCTCCGTCGTGCTCCAGCACGGTCGCCGGCTCGGGGTGCCCGTCCGCGGCGACCGCCCCGGGATCCGCTATGCGGGCGGCTTCCACGGTCAAAGCGGGCGGGGGGAGCCGTGGCCCGAGGGCATCACCCCCGAACATCTGTGCGGGCTGCTGCGCGCGCTTCCGCCCGGGACGACGGAGCTGGGTTGCCATCCCGGACTCGATGACGATTCCGGCTCCTCCTACTGCGCGGAGCGCACCGTCGAGACGGCGACCCTGTGCGACGTCCGCGTGCTGGAGACGGTACACGCCGAGAGGATCGAGTTGCTGTCCTTCTCGGGTAGCGGGCGAGCATAAGGAGTAGTGCTCCCGGCCTTCTTCGTTCGCAGCGCCCGGCGGCGGGCTACTAACCCCCCGAGGCGACCCTTACTCCTCACCGGTGTGCTGTTGCCCGCTCGGCCGGTGTGCATCGCGCCGTCTAGGAGAGGTCCGTTGTCGGGCGTGTCGCGGGCTCCGTGAACCCCTCCCCTTCCAGCGCGTAAAGGCGGTCGTCTCCCAGGACATCGACCAAGCGCTCGCAGCGGACGAGAAGCAAGGGCTCGCCTTCAAGTTCATGCCGCTTCCACTGCCCCTGAATCCGAGCACACACATGGCGACAGCGAAACCGGCGTTCGCTGTATGAACCTCGGCTACTGGAACGAGTACACCGAGTCTTGCCGACCATCGCCTGTCATCTGCGCCGGTGCGGTGGGGTCAAGGCGCTGGAGGAGTACCTGGCCGGGCTCCGGATGGTCAACATGGGATTGCCTCCGCGTCCGGATCCTGATGCGGCGGCAAGAGTCGAGATGGTGCAATGGTTCGCCGGAACGCCGCGCTGATCAGAACGCGACGCTATCCGGCACTCGACGAGGAGGTCAGGCGACCGCGGCGAAGTCCCGCTCGACCTCGCCGTCAACGATGCGCTGGAAGCAGACGAGCGACTCCTCGTCGACAACCGCCACCTTGTAGTTGGCTTGCGTGCGCCCAGACACGCGAGCAGCGTACGAGCGCGCCGGCGGAGCTGCCGCGAGCCAAGGCATCAATCTGAGCGTCGCCGACAGTACCGCGCAAACACGAACGCCCTGCAAATCAACATGATCCGACCCGACGCGTCACCCCGGGTTCGAGTTGTGGTCCAGGCGGTCGGGGGTTCGAGTCCCCTCGCTCACCCCTCGTAGTTCGCCGGTTCATGCCAGCTCCGTCAGCCCGTGCTGGTGCCGGCGCTCGGCGCCTGTGGCGCCGCGCCCTGCGGGCGGCCCGGCAGGACCTTGGCCAGCGCCGCCTGGACCTTGGCGGTGGGCAGGTTCAGCTGCTTGGCCAGGTTCGCGGCCATCTGCCCTCCGGGTCCGCGCCCGCCGGCCGGCGGCGCGCCCGAGCCCTGCCCGGCGCTCGGCGGCACGCCGTTGCCCGGTCCGTTGGGTGCGCCGGCCGGTCGTGCCGCCGCGAGCGCCTGCTGCAGTCGTGCGGTGCTCACGCCGAGGTCCTTGGCCAGCGCGGTCTGATCGATCTGAGCGAATGGGCCGCCGGGACGCGCCTGGGGCTGTGCGCCTTGGGCCGAGGCGCCCTGTGCGGACGTGCTCGGCGTGCTGGTCGTGGTGCTGGAGCCGCCGCAGCCGGCTAGGGCGAGCAGCGCCGCGCTCCCAAGCGCGGCCGCGCTCCCGCGGATGGTCCGTCGTCTCATGGTGTGCCTCCGTTGGATGTGGTGCTGCCAGGCGTCGCGGCGCCGCCTCCTGGGCGGCCGCCGGGGAAGAAGCCGCCCGTGGGCGCTACGCCGCTCGCGGTGGCGCTGACGCTGGTCGCGTCGAAGGTGCCGTTGGCCGCCGTCGTGCCCTGGATGACGACGGTGTCGCCAGGTTGGATCGCGGCAGCGCCGGAGCTTGCGTTGCGCGAGACCTTCGAGGTGCTCGTCGTCTTGACCTTCACCGTGGTGCCGTCGGCATTGGTGACGTAGAGCGTCGACCCGTCCTTGCTCTTGACCTGGCCGGTCGTGACCGATCCAGAGGCGCCGGAGCCGGCGGACTGCCCTCCTGCGGCGCCGGGAGGGCCTCCGCCGAAGCCGGCTGGCCGGGCGCCGGCGCCGGTGGCGCCGGTCGACGCGGTCGCTGAGCTCTTCTGCGTCTCGACGCCGCCGACGAAGCCGGCCGCCGCGATGATCACCGCCACCAGCCCGGCCGTCACCGGCGTCACGAGCTTGCGCCTCGGGCGGCGCGGCAGCTGGTCGCTGGTGGCGTCGTCGTCGAGCCAGGTCGATTGGTCGAGTGTCGTGTCGGTCATGGGAGGGGACTCCGTCGGGTGGGGATGGGTCATTCGAAGCGCAGGGCGTCGATCGGCTTGAGGGCCGAGGCGCGCCCCGCCGGGTAGGTGCCGAAGAACAGCCCGGCAAGCACGGCCGCGCCGAAGGCGAGGAACACCGAGTACAGGGCGATCGAGGGGTGGACGCCGGCGATGGTGAACTGGCTGCCGACGACACCGACGGCGACGCCGACGAGGCCGCCGAGCAGCGACACGAGCACCGCCTCGGTGAGGAACTGCTTGAGGATGTCGGCGCGGCGGGCGCCGATGGCCTTGCGGATGCCGATCTCGCGCGTGCGCTCGGTGACGGTGACGAGCATGATGTTCATCACGCCGATCCCGCCGACGAGCAGCGAGATCGCGGCGACCGCGCCGAGCAGCGTCGTGAAGACGCTGGTGCTCTGGTTGGACACCGCGCGGACGGAGCCCTGGTTGAGGACCTGGAAGCCCGGGTTGGCGGGGTCGGTGACGTGATGGCGGCCCGTGAGGATCGCCTGGACCTCGGCCTGCGCCGCGTCGAGCTTGTTCGAGGAGACCGCCTGCACGGTGATCGAGCTCAGCGAGCCATAGCCGACGAGCGAGTCCTGCACCGCGGTGATCGGCGCCATCACGATGTCGTCCTGGTCCTGGGTGCCGTTGGTGCCCTTGGCCTGCGTCAGGCCGACGACCTGGAAGCTCGTGCCGTTGACGAGGATCGACTGGCCGACCGGGTTCTGGCCGGCGAACAGGTTCTGCGCGACCGTGGGCCCGATCACGGCGACGCGAGCGTGCTTCGTCACGTCGGCCGAGCTGAACATCGCGCCGGCGGCGACCTGGTAGTCGCGGGCGCCGGCGTAGCTGGACGTCGTGCCGACGAAGGTCGCCGGCTGGTAGGTCGTGGCGCCGCTGACGAGCGTGACGCCCGGGGCGTTGACGACCGGCGACGCGGTCTTGACGTCGGGGGCGTCGAAGCGGTTCTGCAGGGCGTCGGCGTCCT